>NZ_NEVM01000005.1:2765381-3072646 GCF_002261225.1 Bordetella genomosp. 10 | reverse complement strand
TCCAACGTCCAGAGCGGCGCTTATCTTCAATGGCTGGACAAGAACTACGCGGGGCGCGGACAGTGAAAATCCTGCTTCTCGGCAAGAACGGCCAGGTCGGTTGGGAGTTGCAGCGTGCTTTGGCGCCGCTGGGCGATCTCATCGCGCTTGACCGGCATGGCGATAACGGACTGACCGGCAACCTCGCGGACGCGGATGGGCTAGCTCGCACGGTACGGACGCTGGCGCCCCAGGTCATCATCAACGCCGCCGCCTATACGGCGGTGGACAAGGCGGAGAGCGAAGTCGCTGCCGCCGAGGCCATCAATACCGTTGCGCCGGCCGTTCTTGCCGAGGAAGCCAAGCGCCTGGGCGCGCTGTTGGTGCATTATTCGACCGACTATGTCTTTGCGGGCGACGGCGAGCGTGCCTGGCGCGAAGATGACGCCACCGGTCCGCTGAGTGTCTATGGCCGCACCAAACTGGAGGGCGAGCATGCCATCGCGCGCGCCGGGTGCCGTAGCCTCGTTTTTCGCACCAGTTGGGTGTATGCGGCCCGCGGCGGTAACTTTGCCAAGACCATGTTGCGGCTGGCGCGCGAGCGCGACAGCCTGTCGGTGATCGACGATCAGATCGGCGCGCCGACCGGGGCTGAATTGATTGCCGATGTCACTGCCCAGGCCATCGGCGCAGTGCGGGGCGATGCGGGCCGCGATGGCATCTATCACCTGGCTGCCGCGGGGTACACCTCCTGGCACACTTACGCGCAATTCGTTCTGGCAACGGCGGCTCAGGCGGGTATCGATTTGAAAGTGGCTCCCGATGCGGTGCAAGCCATTCCCTCCAGTGCCTACAAGACCGCCGCGCGACGCCCCAACAACTCCCGGCTCGATACCGGTAAACTGCGCGCCGCCTTCGGATTCACCATGCCCGCGTGGCAGACCGGCGTGGCCCGGATGCTCGCCGAAGCTCTCGATAAATAGATCATGACGACGACAAAACAACGCAAAGGAATCATCCTCGCCGGTGGATCGGGAACGCGGTTATACCCCGTCACCAAGGCGGTGTCGAAGCAGTTGCTGCCGATCTACGACAAGCCGATGATCTACTATCCGCTCAGCACATTGATGCTGGCCGGTTTGCGGGACATCCTGATCATTTCGACACCGCAAGACACGCCGCGTTTTCAGCAACTGCTGGGCGACGGGAGTGAATGGGGCCTTAACTTGCAATACGCCGTGCAGCCGAGTCCGGATGGGTTGGCGCAGGCCTTCATCATTGGCGAGAAGTTCCTGGATGGGTCGCCGTCAGCGCTTGTATTGGGCGACAATATTTTCCACGGCCACGATCTGCACGTTCGTCTCGAAAACGCCATTCGCAAGGACAAGGGGGCAACGGTATTCGCGTATCACGTCCATGATCCGGAGCGTTATGGCGTCGTCGCTTTCGACGAGAACGGTAAAGCTACCTCGCTGGAAGAAAAGCCCAAGAAACCAAAGTCCAGTTATGCGGTGACGGGACTTTATTTCTATGACGAGCAGGTTATCGACATCGCCGCCGGGTTGAAACCTTCGACGCGTGGCGAACTCGAAATCACGGACGTCAATCGCATCTATCTGGAACGCAGCGAATTGTCGGTCGAAATCATGGGCCGTGGATATGCCTGGCTCGACACCGGAACGCATGAAAGCTTGATCGAGGCCAGCAATTTCATTGAGACCATCGAGCATCGCCAGGGCCTGAAAGTGGCCTGCCCGGAGGAAATTGCCTATCGTCGTGGTTTCATCGATGCGGAGCAGGTGCGTCGATTGGCCGAGCCGCTGTCCAAGAACGGTTATGGCCAGTATTTGTTGCGCATGCTTGAGGACGAGGTCAAATCGTGAAAATCATCCCGACCACCATTCCTGACGTCGTCATCGTCGAGCCCAAAGTGTTCGGCGACGATCGCGGCTTTTTCTTCGAAAGCTTCAATCGCCGGGCCTTTGCCGAAGGCGTGGGCCGGGATGTCGACTTCGTCCAGGACAATCATTCCCGCTCGGTCAAGGGCGTGTTGCGTGGCATTCATTATCAGATCCGCCAGCCGCAAGGCAAGCTGGTGCGCGTGGTGCAGGGCGAGGTCTACGACATTGCCGTTGATCTACGCAAGTCCTCGCCGACTTTCGGCAAATGGGTAGGCGAACGGTTGACGGCGGAAAACAAGCGCATGCTATGGGTACCCGAAGGATTCGGCCATGCTTTCCTGGTCTTATCGGACACCGCGGAGTTTCTCTACAAGACGACGGACTATTACGCGCCGGATGCCGAACGCTGCATCATCTGGAACGATGCGGATCTCGGGATAGACTGGCCGCTCGACGGCACGCTCGAAAAGCCGACGCTCTCCGCCAAGGACGAGCGTGGCAGCGCATTTCGTCAAGCCGACGTTTTTGAGTGAGCAAATGGCGCATGCCGGCAAGCGTGAAGACGCGAGTCCGGGCGGCGGGCGCGGGCCCGCGGCGGGACTTGTGCGCGGCCTGCGCCAGTTCGGCGGTTTCAAGCAGGTTGTGCGGCGTGCGATCGGCCTGGCCCGTCGCGAAGGCTGGGCAGGCGTTGGACGCGGTTTGATGGCCCTTGGGGCCGCCATCCGTCGTCAAGGCGGTGACGGCCGCAACGATTATGAAAGCTGGGTTGCGCGCTATGACACGATGAGCGACGCGCGGCGGGAACAGGTGCGAACTCGTGCCGCAGCCATGGTTTCGCAGCCTCTGGTTTCGGTCATCATGCCCGTCTACAACCCTGAACCTCGGTGGCTGGAAGCGGCTATTGCTTCGGTGCAGGCGCAGTTGTATCCGCACTGGGAGCTTTGCATTGCTGACGATGCATCCAGCGATCCCGTGGTAAAGGAGATGCTGCAGCGTTGTGCAGCCAGGGATGCGCGCATACGCGTGACTTTCCGTGAGCGCAATGGGCACATCTCGGAAGCCTCCAACACGGCTCTGGGTATGGCGAGAGGCGACTGGGTCGCACTATTCGATCACGATGACCTGCTCTCGGAGGACGCGCTCTTCTGCATTGTGGAGGCGATAAATCGCCATGCGGATGCAGGCCTCGTCTATTCGGATGAAGACAAGATTACGGACGCGGGTGTGCGTTGCGTGCCGCATTTCAAGCCGGATTGGAATTACGAGCTTTTCCTCTCCTACAACTTCATTTGCCATTTGGGTGTCTATCGACGCGCCTTGGTCGAGGAGGTGGGCGGATTCAGGAAAGGCCTGGAGGGCGCGCAAGACTACGATTTAGCATTGCGCTGCGTGGAGCGGTTGGCGCCTGAGCAGATCGTGCACGTGCCGCGCGTGCTGTACCACTGGCGCATGCATGCGGCGAGCACCGCTGTCGGGGGGCAATCCAAGCCGTATGCGCTGCCGGCGGGTGAGCGGGCCTTGAACGAGCATTTAAAGCGCCGCGGGGTGGCCGCGACAGCAGAATTCCAGCCGGCGGGATATTGCCAGACGCGCTATATGCTGCCGTCGCCGCCGCCACGCGTGTCGATTGTCGTGATGGGCGGCGCCGCCGGCGATACCCTTTTCGACGCGTGGCTGGCCGATCTGGGGGCGCGCACTGATTACGATAACCGAGAGATCGTGGTCGCCTCCATCACGCCGGCAACCGAGGACGTTCCCTTGCAGCGGGTCGCCGCCGTTGCAGCCGCCGCGAATGGGGAAATTGTCGTCCTGCTGGCGCCTTTCATGCAACCGAGGTCGGCAGCTTGGCTGAGCGAACTGGTTGCGCAGGCCATCCAGGCCGATACGGGCGCCGTTGGCCCGCGTGTCCTGGATGCGGATGGGCGCGTCGCGGGCACGGCACTGTTGTTCGGCGCCGACGGCGTGATGCGTATAGCGCACCGTGGGCTGAAGACGCCCGACGAAGGCTATTTTCACCGGGCGGCAGTCAGCCAGGCGGTGACCGCGCTCTCACCGCTTTGCGTGGCCGTGCGAAAATCACGTTTCATGTCAGCGGGTGGGATGGCGTCCGGACCGCAAACATTGGTGGCGGCAGTGGTCGATCTGTGTTTGAGGCTGCGTGCGGCTGGCTTGCGCAACGTTTATGCTGGCCATGTGGTGTTGCGATTGGAATGCGAGGGGCAGCACAGTCCTGCGGAGAGTGCTGAAATGAGCCCGACCGCTCCCACTGTCCGCTCGCAACTGCTGGAGCCGTCTTTTGTCGATCCAGCCTATAACCCGAATCTGACGCTGGTGCATGAAGATTTTTCCCTCGCATGGCCTCCCAGACTAGTGGACATATAGGCGGGAGCCAGGGGCTGGCAGGTGTGGAGCAAGACTCTCCATACCTCAAGGCCTCTATATTTACCGCCTTACCCTAAATCAATTTGCTCACACTTTATTTGATAAGACAATATGCGAGCCAGGTGGACAATCGAACAATATTGCGCCCGTATCGGTGTAGTTATACCGAGCTACAAAGTACGCAAGCACATTCTGGACGTGATTGCCGGGATAGGCAAGGAAGTCACTCACATCTACGTTGTAGACGATAAGTGTCCGGAGAATTCCGGCGATTTCGTCGAGGCGAATTGCCGCGACCCGCGAGTGCATGTCGTTCGTCACGTGGAAAATCAGGGAGTTGGCGGCGCCGTCATGACCGGGTATGCCGCCGCCATTGCGGATGGCGTTGATGTGATTGTCAAGGTCGATGGCGATGGTCAAATGGATCCGCGGCTTATCCCTATCTTTGTGGAACCCATTTTGGCCGGCGAAGCGGACTATACGAAGGGCAATCGTTTTTTTGATCTTGAAAAGGTGCAGAGCATGCCGAAAGTGCGATTGTTCGGCAATGCGGCGCTTTCTTTCCTGACCAAGCTCTCGTCGGGCTATTGGGATCTGTTCGACCCGACCAATGGCTATACCGCGATCCATGCGGAAGTGGCACGGTACCTGCCTTTTCACAAAATCGCAAAGCGATATTTCTTCGAAACAGACATTTTGTTCAGATTGAACACGTTGCGCGCCGCGGTGATGGATATCCCTATGGCCGCCAAATATGGTGACGAAGTCAGTAATCTGAAAATCAAATCGATCATTGGCGACTTCACGCTGAAACATATTAGGAACTTTTCCAAGCGCATTTTTTATAACTATTACCTGCGGGATATGTCGCTAGCTTCCATGCAGCTTCCGGTTGGTTTTTTGTTGGTGATATTCGGTTTGCTTTATGGCAGCGCGCATTGGCTCACATCCATACGCAATGGTATCCCCACTACGAGCGGAGCCGTTATGCTGGCAGTTACGCCAATATTACTTGGCGTGCAATTCATTCTGGCATTCATCGGTCATGATATTTCGTCAACGCCCAAGCGTGCTATTCATACGTTGACCAAGGGTATGGGAACCCGCGAAGAGGCAGTCAAATGAACTATTTTGTCGCCGTACTTTGCGTCCTGGGTATCGCCGCTGGCCAGATTCTATTCAAGATGTGTGCACAATCCCTGCATCGGACTGGCAGCTTCTTCGTGATGGAGACGGCAACGACGCTGTTCCTGGCCCTGGCCCTGTACGGCATCACGACGATTGCCTGGATTTGGGTACTTCAGAAGCTCGATCTTGGGCGCGTATATCCCTTCATGGCTCTTGCATTCGTGCTCGTACCCATCGCCAGCCACTTCATCTTCAATGAGCAATTCAAACCCCAATATTTCATCGGGGTAGGACTGATCATGGTAGGCATTGTCGTGGCAGTAAAGGCCTGACAACATTTTCTGGGGAGCATGGCTGTTCTCCATCTTTTGCTTTCTTGAAAATCGTTCGATGAACACGAGATCAATTTCCACTGCTACCCGCGACATTTTTTCGGCCTTCGGCCGCCTTTCACTTGTCACGATTTTGGGCTGGCAGGACGTACGGCAGCGGTACCGGCGGTCGGCATTGGGGCCCTTCTGGCTGACTATCAGCATGGGCGTGATGATCGGCACAATAGGAATCGTGTTTGGGCAGATATTCAAGTCCCCGATGCATGAGTTCCTGCCTTTCGTGGCAGCCGGGATCATTCTCTGGGGCTTCGTGTCTTCCTGCGTCACCGAGGGATGCACAGGTTTCATTTCGGCCGAAGGCATTATCAAACAACTGCCCATTCCGTTGTTCGTTCATATTCTGAGGATGCTTTGGCGCAATATCATTATCCTCGGCCACAATATCGTAATTCTTCCACTGATATTCCTCGTCGTCGCGAAGCCGGTCGGCTGGATAGCCTTGTTGACGCTGCCGGGGTTTCTGCTCGTCACCGTGAACGTGGCGTGGGTTGCGTTGATCCTGGCGGTGTTATGTGCTCGGTATAGGGACTTGCCGCAGATTGTCGCCAGCGTTCTTCAGGTGGTTTTTTATCTCACGCCGATCATGTGGATGCCTTCGCATTTGCCGGCACGTGCCGCGCTGTTCCTCTTGAACCTCAATCCTTGCTACCACCTCCTGCAAGTTGTGCGTGCGCCTTTGCTCGGGGAAGCGCCATCGTCGTTGAACTGGATCGTCGCGGTATTGATGGCCGTAGGCGGCTGGGCGATTGCGCTTGCTGTATATGGCCGCTATAAGCGGCGTATTGCTTATTGGCTCTGATAGAACAAATATGGCTTCGATAGAATTCAAAGATGTCTGTGTCGACTTCCCTATTTACAACGCGAACGGGAGGTCATTGAAGAAGCGCCTGTTGCAGGTGGCCACGGGTGGCCAATTGGGCGCGGACCAACAGGGCCGTGTGGTGGTACGTGCCTTAGAGAATCTGTCCTTCACCCTGGGTGATGGCGATCGCTTGGGGCTGGTTGGCCACAACGGGGCCGGCAAGAGCACATTGCTGCGTTTGCTCAGTGGAGTTTATTCGCCTTCCTCTGGGACGGCCCAGATCCACGGTCACCTCGGTTCCTTGATTGATATCTCGCTGGGCATCGATCCGGAGGCGACCGGCAGGGAAAATATCTATATCCGTGCTGCATTGCTAGGCATGAACAAACGCTACATCGATCGCGAGTTGGAAAACATCATCGATTTTTCTGATCTCGGCGATTTCGTTGATATGCCTGTGCGGACCTATTCGTCCGGCATGCATTTGCGCCTGGCCTTCTCGGTGTCGACCATCCTGCGTCCGGAAATTCTTTTGATGGACGAATGGTTGTCGGTTGGCGATGAGGCATTCAAGCAGAAAGCCGAACAACGGATGGGCGAGTTGGTCAAGGCGACCAATATTCTCGTCATCGCCACACACTCGCAGCAATTGCTTATGCACACTTGCAACAAGGCTCTTTGGCTGGAGCACGGCAAGATTCGCATGGCTGGTGACGTGGAAACCATCGCGCAGGCATATTTTGGCTGATGATCTCTATGTTCTGGCCGGCGGGCGAGAACCAGCGCGCAGGGCCGCCGTTCCGGCTAGGCTTCTGATTCTGCTCGCCCTGGCCTGCGGGATCCTCCTCAATGCGCTCATCCCGCCCGGTCAATCTCCAGATGAGGAGTCGCACTTGGCGCGTTCGTATCTACTCTCAATGGGTCAGATATTGCTGGATCGGAACCCTGGTGGGTCCGGGGGCGCCATCGACGACGGGTTGCTAAAGTTCGACGATATTTTCCACGCCATAGGCGTGAGCGGGAAACTGGATGCAGCCCTGATGGACGGCGTCGCACCCAATATCCGATGGACCGGCACGCGCAGTCAGCGAAGTTATGCCGGTACAGGTTATTATTTTCCAGTCATTTATTTGCCGCAAGCTCTCGCGCTGGCAATATCGCGTGCGCTGAATCTATCGATCGCTCATAGCTACACACTGGCGCGCGCCTTTGTGTTTCTGACGACGCTCGGATTGATTGTGGCGGCCGGCCGCCTGGTTACGCCTAGTTCCGTCGTACTGGCGCTGCTGGCCATGCCCATGGTCATTTTCCAGTCCATTTCGACGACCATAGACGGGTTGGCGCTGGGCTTATGTATGCTGGCGCTCAGTTGCTTTATGGCGCTCTTGCAATCGCAGCGTGTGGAAGGCGAGCGCGGATTGTTCTTGGTGATGTGCATTGCCGTCTTCATCTTGGCTGGCAGTCGCGCGCACGCCCTGCCTATGATTTTGCTGCCATTTGTTGTCGCGTGGCATCGCCGCAGCCGGCAGTTGTTGTTATTCAGTTTGCTGGTGCTGGTCCTGACGCTGGCCTGGACATCATTCGCGCTGATAACGGTGCAGGATCCGCGTATCCCGCGGGAAGTAGGCACGAGCCAGGTGTTGCGTTATTACCTGCTGCATCCGTTCAAGTTCTTGGGCATCGTCGGGGCAACCCTCAAAGACAAATGGGCCTACTATCGGGATACATTTATTGGCACGCTGGGCTATCTCGACGTTTACCTGCCTGCGTGGTATGAGAGCGTCGCATTTATTGTCATGATCTTGCTGGGTTTGGTTTCATTTCAATGGCGTAATCAAACCCGTGGAGAAACGGTGGGTCGCATTGTGCTGGCAATCGGTGCCGTGGGATCCTGCGTGCTGGTTTTCCTGGCGTTGTTGGCAACTTGGACGCCGTTTCCCAGTACGATGGTCGACGGAGTGCAGGGACGTTATTTCCACATCCCAGCTATGATGCTGGCATATGCCGTCGCCGGCTCACAGCCGCTTGACGGCCGGCGTCGGTACGCATTGGACATGGTATTGATTGTCTTTTTCCTCGCCAACCTGGGCATGACCGCCGATGCTCTGCTTTCCCGCTATTGGGTGCCGGAGCGGAATTATCGTGAGCAGCAGTTTGCTTCGGCGGCACATGATCCGGTGGTTCTGTCCAAGGATAATGTTCTTAGCGGCGAATTCGACGCTCCCGCGAATGGATCGCTCTATTCGGTGGCTTTCAACCTGGGCACATATTTTGGCCGTGCGAATGGCGATCTGCAGGTCGAGGTCTGTGGCAAGCAGTGCGTGCGCGGGCGAACCAATGTCGCGCTGGCTGTGGACAATCGGTATGCCTACCTGGGCTTGGACAAGCCCTTGCTTGTGACTGTCGGCGAGTCGCTGCAATTGACGGTGACGATGTCGTCCAATTCGACACACCCCGTGGTGTTGTGGGCAGGCAAGGGCCGTACGGGCGGGCTTCATGTGAAGATGAACGGCCAGGCGATCGAGCTGGCTCCGGACTTCCTTCCCGCAGTCCAGTAATCCTGAAGGGCGCGGCGTTTTGAGGTGCGCCCACATACTTCACAGATTGAACATCACGAATGAGCTCTATCCGAACTGAACCCGGACATATGCCGCCCGACGATGAAAAGACGCAGCTTGCCATCCTGCAGGATCAGTTGGAGGCCGCCGAGGCGCGCTATGAGCGGGCCATGCGCGATCTGGAACGGATGCGGCGAGCTTTCGCGCGTACCGGTGGATCCGCATCGTCGCGCGAATTGCAACGTCTGCGGCATGAAATCACGGTCATGCGCAACTCCAACATCTGGCGCGCGACTGCCCCTGTACGTTTCGTGCTTGATACCGTCAAGCGACCGAAGGCGGCAGTTGCCCGGCTCCGCAATTTATTGATGCTCGTCAGGCACTCCGCGGCGACTGACGGATGGCCAGCCACGCTCAAGAAAATCGAGATGAAGCTGGGTCGGCATTTTGGCGGCGTGGGTAGAGCAAAAGGCGCAGCGATGAAGCCATTGCAGCGCTTGGGTGCGCCGGCGCCTGCGCGGCTGGTATTCAGGGTATTGCTTATTGCAGAGACCACACTGCCACAGTGTTTCAAGTATCGAGTTCTGCAAAAGCAGAAAATGATCGAGCAACTGGGATATGAGTGCACGATCGTGTCCTGGCGTAACCCGGACGAGTGCATGCATGAACTGCAGACTCATGCGCTCGCGATCCTCTATCGCACGCCCTCTTTTCCCGAGGTCATGAAGATGATCGCCGAGGCGCGCCAACTGGGCGTTCCGACGCTATGGGAAGTCGATGACCTGATCTTCGATGCCGATAAATATTCCACCAATGCCAACCTGAAGGATCTGCATACCGCGGAAATGGAGCATCTCCTGCGCGATGCCAATCTCTACCGGCAGGCCATGGTGGCTTGCGATGGCTGCATTGCTTCCACGCCGGCGCTCGCCACGGCCATGCTGGAGAGCGGTTCCAAACAGGCATACGTGATCGAAAATGCGCTGGATGTGGATACGTTGCGGATTGCGGAGGCCATTGGCAGGAATGGCGCAAAGCCGGTCGACGGCTTTGTGCGTATCGTTTATGGCTCGGGTACGCGCACGCATGACACGGATTTTCGTCAAATCGCGCCCGCGATCCTCCAGGTCATGCGTAATCATGAAAACGTACGTCTCCGAATTATTGGCCATTTAAGACTGTCGGTCGACTTCGAGGCTTACGAAGGCAGGATCGAACGCTATCCCCTATCAGATTACGCAACGTATCTGAATCTGCTGAGCGAATGTGACATCAATATCGCGCCTTTGGAAGACAGTGTCTTCAGTGACGCCAAATCCAACATCAAATTCCTGGAAGGCGCCATTGTAGGCCTGCCCACGGTCTGTTCTCCGCGGTCGGCGTTCAAAGCCGCAATCACCGATGGACTGGATAGCTATCTCGCCGATGGCGTAGCGGAATGGCGCGAGGCGCTGGAAAAACTGGTCACCGACCCGCAACTGCGCAAGGACATGGGTGTCCGGGCTCGCGAACGCGCCTTGGACGGCTATGGCCATCTTGGCATCGGCACGCGCCAGGTATTGCCTGTCCTGAAGCAGTTCGAGCGCCCGGACACTCGTCCAAAGTTGCGCGTACTGGCGGTGAATATCTTTTTCGAGCCGCGTAGCTTCGGCGGTGCGACGGTGGTCGCGGAGGAGATGGCGAAATCATTGGGTCAGCGTGAGGATATCGAGTACTCGGTGTTTACGACCCTGCCAACTGAAAGAGCCGACGCCTACCAGATCGTTCGCTATGACGCCAAAGGCAGCGTGGTGTTCGGAATGGGTCTCCCGCCCGAAGGGGACAGGACCTTCGACTACGACAATCCCCAGGTGTACGGCGCCTTCATGCAGGCCATCCGTGCGCTTCAGCCCAATGTCGTTCATCTTCACTGCATACAGGGCATGGGGGCGGGCCTGGTGGACATATGCCAGGCGGAGGGCATTCCGTACGCGGTGACGTTGCATGACGCCTGGTGGATCTGTGCGCGGCAGTTCATGATCACGCCAGCAAATCGATATTGCTACCAGACGACTATTAATCTCGATGTGTGTAGTGCGCACTGCATTAGCCGGCTGGAGAACGAGCCTAGGCAGGATCGCCTGCGCGAGGCGTTGATGGGCGCAGACTTGCTGCTTTCTCCCAGCGTCTTTTTTCGTGAGCTTTATATTCAGAATGGCTTTGATCCGGATCGCGTCGTTGTCAACAAAAACGGCGTCAAGCCGCGAGCGCATCCTAGGCTCGCCCCGAAGGGCGAGAACCGCAAGCTTCGGTTCGGCTACGTGGGTGGCGATTCCTATATAAAGGGCGCTCCGCTGATCAAGAAATTCTTTTCCAGCACACCGCACACCAACTATGAGCTAGTGGTGGTCGATAACGCTTTGAATCTGGGCATGCACTCGATCAGCGCAAAGCTTTGGGCATGTACCGGCACTCTGAAGGTCGTGCCGGCCTTTACTCAGGAAACCATCGACGATTTCTTCGATAGCATCGATGTACTACTGTTCCCGACGCAATGGAAGGAAAGCTTCGGGCTCGCTGTGCGAGAGGCATTGCTGCGGGACGTCTGGGTGGTCGCAACGGACGCGGGTGGCGTTGCCGAAGATATTGTTGATGGGGAGAATGGAAGCATCATCCCGTTTGATGACAAGGGTGAGCAGTTGGCCGTGGTGCTTAGTGCTCTTTTGGAGCACCCCGAGCGATTGTTCGACTTCAAAAATCCGTATGCCGATAAAATTCGCCTTTTCGACGAACAGGCCAATGAATTATATGGTTTATTGGCCGACATAGTGCGGTAAGGTCCACCCCGCGCATAGGTGTGGTGGGAATAGGGTTCTGGGCGCAGCACCGGGGCCGTGTTAGCGGTCCTTAGTAGAGTCCTACGGCAGTACATCACTACGGATCGAGGGCTTCAATCTAGAGTGTATTAACGGGTAACATACAGCATTCGCTGCGATTACTCAGCGGCTATGTTTGTGCGTAAATGTTCAACGATTATTAGCAAGCTCTAAATGAAAGAGACTATTCAGAACGTACTGAACTTCCTAGGGTACTCGCTACATAAGAGGAGAACCGTCGACGCTTTGCATCGAGAAATTGAACAGCTCAGAGCAACCTTGAACGGTGAGTCGATCGCCCCTCAAGGTGCGGAGCTTCCGATTCAAGAGCAGAACAATGGAGATCGACCTCCATTACAACTCGCCGCGACGGCGGAATTTGCCGTAGTGGGCCTGGCCGACTTGGGCCTAGAGAAGTTAATCCGAGAGTATGATTTTCAATCCGTTATAGATATTGGTGCGGGCGCTCAAGTTCACGCTGAGGTGTTCGCGAAGTTCGGCAAAGATGTCACGGCCGTTGATCTAGGAATGTCTAAATTCCACCTGCAGAAGCACCGGGATCATAGCGATAAAATCAAAGAAATATACGGCAATTTTAATGACCTCGAATTCGATAGAAAATTCGATTGTGTTTGGGCGTCCCATGTTCTCGAACATCAACTCGACGCCGGTCAATTTTTATCAAAAGCGCTGTCAATCCTGAAAGAAGGGGGGGTCCTTGCTATCACCGTCCCTCCCATGAAGCATGAAATTGTCGGCGGACATGTATCGCTATGGAACGCCGGGCTTATCTTGTATCGTCTCGTGCTTGCTGGTGTCGACTGCAGTCAGGCAAGCATATTGTCATATGGCTACAATATTAGCGTCATAGTACGTAAAAGGGCTATTGACTTAACAGATGTGAGCCTTGATTTTGATGCCGGGGACATCCGTAGGCTGAAGGAATATTTCCCTGCTGGACTTACCTATCACAGTAACGAACTAGATGATCCGTTCGATGGTGATATTCAGGAATTGAATTGGATTAATAGCACTATTCCGCCAGTGACCGAAGCTTCACATTTTTATGATTTGAACATTTCGGAGCGACAGGCACTTGTGAAGCAAGCTATTGATTCCCAAACGACACTCGTCTCCAGATGGGAAAAATTAGCGTCAGAATATACTGACACTTGGTCGCTCCGGGCGCGACGGGCTGCGGAATTGATTGGTGACGTCGAGTCCGTAGCAGACGTTGGTTGCGGAATGATGACCTTAGAGTCGTACTTGCCTGTTTCAGTCAATTATGTACCCGTTGACGTTGTGCGGCGAGACGATCGGACTATCGTTATTGATCTCAATAAAGAGCCGATGCCGCCGCTCGGCACAAAATGTATCGTGGGTTTAGGGCTGCTTGAATATATATTCGACGTTTCCGCTCTCATAAAGAGTATGTCGACGTATCACGAAATGGCTGTATTGTCCTACAACTCACTCGACTATTTTCCGGATGTCGATGAGCGAATTAGCCATGCGTGGGTGAATCACTATACATTAAAACAGCTCGAATCCATATTCGAACAAAATGGATTTGAAATCGCCGAGACGGTTCAGCACGATAACACGCAGACGATGTGGCGTTTGACCAGAAAATCGACCGCCCGCAATCCCGGCATCGCAAAACGTGTTGTATTGACATGCGATTTTATGCGTACTGATTCGGGAAAGAATTTCAATCAAAAACCGAATTTGGCGAAAATCACCGATATTATACTTCCCGCGTTGACCAACGCCACTACGCTGCCTGTTACGGTATTCCCATCAGGTACAACGGATCAGTATCGTAGCCTGATAGAGGCGGCATACGCAGCATTTGGCATGTCTGCATCGATAGAATCGTGGGCTAAAACATATAATTACTGGAGCTTAGAACAATTCAATGCCAGGGCCGGCTTGCTGGCGTTACTTCGAGAGGCGTTTGAGGATGCTGTTGTCATTTCATTCGAGGCGTCTCCAATGTTAGGCAGCATAATCGAACAGGTCGCCATTGCTCACATAGACATGAGAGCGCACTCACAAAGATTCCTAGACGATCTTCCGCTGGCGTTTTGGTCCGATAGTAACGATGGTCGAGATGCACTTAGTGAGTTTCGGATTCCGCAACAAATGATAGAAGGCCGGGTCGAAGAGCTACGTGCCAGAAATGCGAATAAAGAAATACCTGAAAACAGTGTCGTGTTCATGGTGCAAACTTGCCATGACTCTTCGGTTATTTTAGAAAACGGGTCTTTTCTCGAAATAGCTCCTTATCTTGGAAAAATCAGGAATATATTGCGAAAATATAACGCAGAAGCTCTGCTAATTAAACCGCATCCGCTCGAGCCGCAGAGCGATATCGTCAGTTCTTTATTGACTATTGCCAATAGTCGCGTTACGCATTGCAATTCGTATGAATTGATGAGTTCGCCCAACGTTGCGGCGATAATAACTTTTTCCTCTTCTACAGGTCATGAAGCGGAGGCGTTCGGGAAACGAGTCCACTGGTTGTCGTTACGCCGTATGATCACCAGCTATATACCCGTACTATATCAATATCGTACGACCGACTTTTGGAGGAAGGTCTTGGCGAGCCTTGGTATCCCGAATCAGGGTGCGGCCTATGCTTCAGACGATATAAGTTTTGAGCCTAATTTTTTGCGCAAGCGTTTTTCCATCGATTGGGATGCGCTGTCGACGGCGGATAAGGCAACTGAGAGATATTAGCCATCAAATGAAATTGTGATTTTCCGCGAGTATGGAAATCAAGTATTAATCTAAATACGCGAGCAATTCGGATAATGAGTCACGTACGCTCTCCAAGCGGTCCCTTGCAATCTCATCGAATATGCGCCGCTCTCCTTGCGACGATATTGGCATTTGGAGCGCCATACTACAGATGGCTTGCCAATATACAGGCGATGACCATCCGACAGGATGCGCTATTGTGGGGGGCAGGAATAATCTTGTTGGCACTTGCGCTGACCTTCGCTCGGGTCCGGCTCGCTCATTTGCTTCTGCTTTTTGCAGTCCTTTCATGGTTGATATCGGGTGTTGGTTTCGTGCCAGCATTCGCTGTTATTTTTACCATATTAAGTTGCGCCGCGCTGGGAACAATAGCCATGAGATGGCTTAGGCGCAGTCCCGACGTGCCGATATTGACGATGCCGACAATATTTGTCGGCATCGCTATTTGGGCGTTAATTTGGGGCGTTATGCAGCATTGGCCCATTAATTATCGAGCCTTATATATTGGGATGATGTTGCTGCCCCTGATTTGGGTATCGATTATTCGGCAAGGCTCGTTAATAGAGGAGTCGCAAAAGCTCGCGGTCAAAACGGCCGGGTGGCTCCGCGATGTTCCGTTTCCCATCTGGACGCTAGGGCTGGGGCTAATAGGGTGGGTCCTCAGATGGACAAGCATGCCTAGCGTCAATTACGACGATCAGACCCTGCATCTTCACCTCTATCCCGAGCTCTTGCTCCTCCATCGAGCAAGCTTCAACGTACAAGAGCAAATTTGGGCAGTCGCCCCGTTTCTGACAGACTTACTCCATGCTGTGATATCGCTTGTGGCAGGAGAGGAGTCTCGAGGAGCAACGAATCTCGCTTTGGCACTCGCCATCATAGTAATTACCATTGCCGCTTTGAGGCGCATGGGGGTTGGTGCGCGTGGCCAGATGTTATTGGCGATTCTAACCGTTAGCACCCCGTTGCTCGGAAGTCTGCTTATATCCATGCAGACGGAACTGTTTTTGAGTGTTTTGGGATTGGCGGGTTTTTATATGGCCCTCGACCTGCGGAGCAGTCCGTCGGTCATGAACGTTGCCGGTATCGTCACGTGTAGCGCCCTCTGCGCCGCCACGAAGCTGCCTGGAGCCGTGCTAGGAGTAACGTTGCTTATCGTGATGTTTGCCATGCTGAGATGGCGGCTCGCGCGGCTGATTCTGCAGGAGGCGTCACCATTCTTCGGCGTTGGGTTATTGTTGATATTGCTCATCGTTGCGCTTGATTCCTACATTATTGCGTGGCGAATGACAGGGAACCCGGTTTTCCCCTTATATAACGCGATATTCAAATCGCCGTTCTTTCCTGATGTGAATTTTGGCGATTCCCGTTGGTTCCTGGGATTCTCACTGATCAATTACTTGAAGGCTTTCTTTGAAACATCACGCTTTATCGAGGCGCAGGATTACACTGCTGGATGGCAATTTCTCTTGCTCCTGCCAATTGGGGTCTATCTCTTATTTCGGCGTAAGGATGATGTCCGCTTTCGGTTGATCGCTATTCCGATATTTGGTTTCGGCCTTGCCATGTTTGCTGCCACGCAGTATTGGAGATACCTGTTTCCAGTGATGCCGTTGGCGGGTATCGCTATGGGATCGATGTTTGTGGATCAACCCAAGTACCGCATGTCGGGTTTCGCTGCATTGACAGTGCTTTGTATAGGTGCGAACTTCTATTTCTTCACGGGAGCGTCTTGGCTAATGAGCGCACCGGCGCAAATCGCGTTCACACCACAAGGCAAAGATGCACTGATCTCCAGATACGCTCCGATAGCGTTGCTGAATGAGCATATCAATCGCACCTCGCCTGGAGCACGAGTTATGTATCCAGCCGAAGTTCCTTATGGCGCCACATTGATGGGTACGCCCATATATGTTCATTGGCACGCCCCATTGAGACAGAAAGCGTTCAACGCCCTTGGCAGCTTGCGGGAAATAAGATTGTTCCTTGCGCAGGAGCGTGTGGAATTCGTCATTCTAGGCGCGGGCGATCCGGAGAGCGTAAGCAAAGCAGAGAATCTACTGAGGGAGCACGTGGCCAGTTGGGGGATTATTGAGGCCAAGGAGGGCGATTTTACGCTCTATCGATTGGCTCCCTCACCTATTCCTTACAGAGCGGGGTTTGGTTACAACACCGATCAGGTGAGTGCCGACTTAAAGACCGGAGATAACTATGCAGGTGAGCCGCTATGGGCAAATGAAAAACCAAACGTTATTGCCCGTATTCCGCTCCACCAAGCGTTGCAAGGAAGATATAAGGTCACATTTCAATGTGCTGATAAAGCAGGATATTTTGTTGCCCAAATAAACTGGAATATTGGATCGCCTTATTATCGACTTGTAGGTTGTGATTCAAGTACGGAAACCTTCATCGATACGATGCCAGTTCCGCCGAAAGCCGATACGGGCGAAATTTATATTACCGCTCGTGGAACCCCGAAGGTGTCGATCAAAAATATGGAAATTGAATTCTATTAAAATTCTGTCGCGCGTCTTCTATAAACTAATATAAATCAATCTGAATATAGACTAGAGGGTTCAAGATGACCAAATCAGAAGGCGCCAATAGTCGCGGGCCACTAGTAGTAGTCCCGTGGGTCGATAATATGAAGCTCCTGGCAATGTTAGGAGTTCTGTCCTTCCATTTCTTCCTGTTTTTTTCGGAACGTGCCGCAACGCCAGCGGCGCTCGTGTCATCATGGAAGGACGTATTTCTCGTGCCGTTTCAGTTGGGATGGCAGGGCAACGAGTTGTTCTTCGCGGCCAGTGGCTTCGGATTGGCTCTCTCACGAATGCGGCAAGCACGCGCATGGCCCGCCTTCATCGCCACAAGAGCGTGGAGGATCTACTTGCCATACTGGACGACTATTTCACTGATTTTTGCTTATCAAGTTGTCATGCATGCGGTGGGCAGCTGGGATGTGCCATATGTCACCCCCACCAGCCCCCGTGAGTGGTTTGCCAATGTTTTCCTCGTTAATCTTCGCGGCACCAATTACCTCTCCACCCATCATTGGTTTCTATTCACTCTGATTCCGTTGTACATTTTATTCCCGTTGTTCTTCAGGCTTTGTGAGCGAACCAGGTTAGTTGCATTAATAATATTGCTGGCCATTCAGATTGTCGTCGTAAAGTCTGGAATTGATTTTGGGCCGTTCGGTGCCATAATGTCGCTGACATACTGGATGGGCTCTTTTGCCGTTGGGATCCTTTTGGGAATTTATACATGGAAGGATCAAATCGGTACCGCGAGATTTTTGAATAGAATGTGGCCTGCCGGAGTCTTGCTTTGGCTGGCCGGCACGGTGGGAAGTTTTTCCCCGACCTATCGCAGTTTCGTTGATCCGGTTCTGTGCGCAGGAGCCCTGCTCTGTATCTATCAACTCGCCAAGTTACGTTGGTCTCTTCCCTGGTTAAACAGTTTTTCGTTCGAAATATATCTGGTTCATATGCCCTTCGTGGGTTTCTATCGCCACTTTTTTGGTTTTGTCAAGGGGCCTTTGTGGCTAATATATCCGTTCTACCTTATTTCGACCGTAATGCTTTCCTGGGTTGTCCACATAGTCGTGGTGGGTGTGATGGGAATTTTTAATGAAGCGCTTGAGAAGCGACGAGCGGCTTCCGGGATTGCTTCTGGTTGAATTTGTCCCGAAGAGATGCCCGGCCTTGGGTGGATTGCATACTGAGATAATCCTGATTTAATCTCGAATGGTTTGGCGTGGGGAGTGGTGACAGTGCTTGGATAGCAAGGGGTGATTATGATCTGTGTCGTATGCCGAGGGGTAGGAAGCACCAAATATAGGATTGTGGATGGCATTCAATATTACGAGTGCATAACGTGCTCTTCGCTTTTTGCGGAGCCATCATTCATCGAAAATGTTGTCTCCGGAAAAGTCAGGAATTACGATGAAACTTATTGGGAGTTTGAAACCCGTTCTGCGCGGGAGCGGTCGTTTGGCTCAAGCTTGCAACGGGTAGCCGAAACCTTTTTCTATGCCCGCCGGCAAATAATCAATTTTCTTGACGTGGGCAGCGGGCCGGGCTATTTGTTAGATGCCTTCTCGACGGTATTGCCTGAATCCGCGGACATGATTTATGGGGTTGAATATTTTCCGCCGCCTGAGGCGTTCAGGACGATGCATCCCAACTACCGGATAGGGCAGGTTGGCGATCTGGAAATCAGGTTCGACGCGGGTGTCTGCATCGAGGTGATCGAACACCTACCACCTGAGGTTCTGGACATTCTGATCGCTCAGTTGGCTGCCGTTTCCAATCCGCGGGCTGTATATTTTTTTAATTCCGCGCAGCCGTCATTCGTTAAAACCCAAGATCCTGGTTATCTGGATCCTCACATACGCGGCCATATCGTTTCATATGGGCTTCAAGGGCTGAAGGGAATATTCAATCGACACGGGTTTCAATTGATTCCCCTTTATGGCCGGGACTGGGCCTTCCTCGCCGAATTTATGGGAGAGACGGTCGATTCACCGGACGAACTGCTGGGACGTATTTGGTCGCCACACCCGATGAACCGAAAAACATTGTGCGACTCGAAGTTTGGGCCGCTTATGCACAGCGTGGGCCTGGAAAGCGCTCGTTGTTATGTAGAGTCCCACATCGCCGCGGAACGGACAACATGGGCTTTGTCGCTGGATGCGGAAGTTCAGGAACTAAGGCGGCGTATAGTAAACCCTTAATCCTGCCGCCGCATGATGCATGGTGTTATTGGGATGGCGTACTAGAAATTTTAGGGACAAATTAAAGCTTTAACGCAATCGCTCAAACTTCCTTCCGTATACAGGTGCCCGCGTATGCCAGCCGCGTTCGCAGCGTCAATATCGGTAGTCTTATCTCCGATAAGAATGCTGTCAGAGACTGCGGCGGGCCAAGTGTCCAACAGCGCGAGTAGCATTGCTGGCTTGGGCTTGCGGCATTCGCAATCGATGGCCAAGGGCTTTACTGAACCGTCGACGTGGTGCGGGCAGAATCGGATATCGTCGATATGGGCACCGTTGGCGCGCAACTCCCCCTGCATATGTCGATGCAGCGCCATCATGTCAGCTTCAGTATAGTAGCCGCGAGCGATACCTGCCTGATTGGTTACGACGAAGACGAAGTAGCCCTGGTCATTAGCGAGTTTGACCGCCGCGATCGCATCTTCCTGCCACTCGAAGCGTTCGCGCTGTCCCACATAGCCTTTATCGATATTGAGCACACCATCACGGTCGAAGAAGATAGCCGGGCGAACACGACTTTCCCAAACCGTGGTTTCAGCGACCGCATAAGACTCCGGAACACCTATGTCCAGAAAGAATCCGGAATACTCCTTCCCGCAGATTTTCCCCATGGTGGCCAGTCGGGGCATGACTTCCTGTTCCAGCGAACCCCTGGCCGGCAACTCGGCCAGTAATTCCTTGCGCATGCAATAGACGCCGCCGTTGACCAATCCGCCGTCGCCGCTGCCGCGATGCTGGAAACCCTTTACCCGGTGTCCGTCCAGGACGACCGCACCGAAACGGCTGGCGTCCGGCAGGCGCCTCAGACCCATCGAAATCAAGGCCTCGGGCTGCAGGGCGAACCTGGTATGCAGGTCCAGCCAGTTGAAGTCGAAGATGGAGTCGCCATTGGTCAGCAGGAAGATATCATCCAGTTTGTCCCGTGCAAAGGACAGCGCACCCGCGGTCCCCATGGGCGCGGGCTCGATCACAATGTCGATGGCGATGCGGTCGCGGAACGCCGATTCGGCGGCATATTGCTCGACCACCTTGGCGCCATGCCCCGCCAGGAGCAGCACCTGGCGGAAGCCGTAGCGAGCCAGGTGCCAAATCACCAGGTCGAGAAAAGGCTTGCCGGCCACGGGCAGCAGGGGCTTGGGGTAGTTCCTTGTCAGCTCGCCCAGCCTGGATCCGAGGCCGCCGACGAGGATGACTGCTTGGGTAGGCGCGCGTTGCGGCTTCACTGCTTGTCCTGTTGTGGCCCGCCGAACATTTCCAGTTCGGCGATGGCACAAATTGTATGGCCGACGGTAATGTGCGCCTGCTGGATCAAGGGGGTCTTGGGCGATGGAATATTGATGACGATGTCGCAGGCGGTATTGATCGGACTGTCGTTGTTGCCGGTCAAGCCTATCGTTTTCACGCCCAACTTCCTGGCTGCGTCCACGGCCTTCAGCACATTGGGCGAACGGCCGGAAGTGGTAATACCGATGAATACGTCACCTGGTTTGGCCAGCGCCGCCACTTGGCGCGCGAACAGAAATTCATAGCCATAATCGTTGCCGATCGCGGTGATGATGGACGTGTCCGTCGTCAGGGCGATTGCGGCGAGGGGATCGCGGTCGAAATTGAAGCGCGATACGAATTCCGCGGCAATGTGCTGGGCGTCGGCCGCGCTGCCGCCATTACCACATAGCAGCACCTTGTTGCCGGCGCGTAACGCGTCGACGACGGTCCGTGCGGCTGCCTCGACGTTTTCGATGAGCGCCGGTTGGGCGAGCATTTCCGTCAGCAGATCACGCGCGGAACGCAGGTCTTCCTGGATCAAGTTCAAATACGAGTTGGCCAACTTTCAACACCTTTACTGGTCAGAGTGATGCCGTCCGGCACGCCGCCGGCTTGCGCCAAGGCGCCGAATAAACGGGTACGCGCGTCGGGGTCGACAAGAAACATGACGAAGCCACCACCACCCGCGCCCGATACTTTGCCGGCAAATGCGCCGTTGCGATGGGCAATTTCCCAGAGCTGGTCGATCTGGGCATTGCTGACGCCCTGCGCGGTCGCTTTCTTGGCCTTCCATGACTCGTTCAGGACGCGAGCCAGCGCGGAGAAATCGCCCCGGGACAATGCGAGCTTCATTTCCCGCGCATCTTCTTTCAATTTATGCAGGCTAGCCAGCACGACAGGGTCTTCTGCCGTAATGGAGGATACCTGGGCTTTGATCACGGTTTCCGACGCACGGGATTGGCCGCTGAAGCAAATGACGATGGCGGCCTGCAAGTCATTGAGCATGGATTCGCTGATGCGCAGCGGATTCACGATGACGCGATCCTGAGCTAGGAACTCTATAAAGTTGATGCCGCCAAAAGAGGCGGCGTACTGATCCTGCTTGCCACCAGCCAGTCCCAGGTCCAGGCGTTCGATTTCGAAGGCAAGATGGGCCACATCGTATTCGCCCAGCGGCAGGCCGAAAGCCACCCGGAAGACATCGACCAGCGCCACTGTCAGCGCGGAAGATGCGCCCAGGCCGGAACCTTGCGGCGCATCGATGGACGTGCAGATTTCGGCACCAAAACCCTGCCCGTGCAGATAATCCTTGACGATTCGGTTGTAGACACCGGCCGCCAAGGCGTGCGGGCCGTTGATCGGAAGCCGCCCCACGGGAAATTCGTCAGAATAACCGCCGTCGAGCGAATTGATACGGACGGTATCGCTTTCGGTGAGTTTCAGCGAAGCATTGGCGTAACGGCCAATGGTGAGATTCAGGACTGCCCCTCCATACAGGTCACTGTACGGAGAAAGGTCGGTACCGCCACCGGCGAGACCGAGCCGCAAGGGCGCCCGGCTGCGAAAATTCCGAAAGTTCTGCATAAGGAGTGGCTTGTTGTATTTGCGTCGTATGTGCTGAGGATAATAACCGCCATTCATGCGGCGTATGCCCAGCAGTTTTCAGTCTGTTTCAGCTCAGCCATGGCCGTAAGGCTGCTAGGATCCTCTCTGTAGCGCCACGGTGTGCCGTTGTCCAAGCCAGCGCCGCAGCCGCCATGCGTTGCCTGCGTGGTTCGTCCTGTAGAAGCGCCCAGGCTTCTTTCAGCGCCTGAGCGGCGTTTTCGACTTGGATGGCCGCGCCGGCCTGCAGGGCATCTTGCGTGGCCTGCGCGAAGTTGAACATGTGCGGCCCCACGATGACAGGCAATCCGGCGGCACACGCTTCGATCAGATTTTGGCCACCCAGCGGCGCGAAGCCGCCGGCTACGATGGCGATATCGGACGCGCCATAGTAGAACGCCATTTCGCCTAGCGAGTCGCCTAGAAATATCAGGCTTTCTGCCGCGGCCGCGGGTTCCGGCCGTGAGCGTTGCGCGAACGGCAGGCCCGTCTGATCCAGCATTGCAGCGACCTCTGTGAACCGTTGTGGATGGCGCGGAATCAATAAATAAAACGCCTCGGGCGGTACGGTCAGGGCATCCGGCACCAGGGCGTGTCCCGCCAGTGCGACGGAGCGGAGGCGATACCCTGGCGTGATGGCCTCCACGAATTGCGCCTCCTCGCCATTCCGCGTGCTGGATATCGTGATGACAGGGCGGGCAAGCTCACGCCGCCATGCCCGTCCCTGTTCAAGCTGGGCCGGATCCAGCTGCACGTCGAATTTGAGATTGCCGCAAACACGTGGGGCGAGCGACCCGGCATGGGCTAGCCGCGCGGCGTCCTCCTCTGTCTGTGCCAGCACCAGCGACAAGGATGCATAGGCCGGTTGCAATATCCACCGCATCCAGCGGAACTGACGCAGTGACGAGGCGGAAAACCGGGCGCTGACCAGCAGCATCGGTATGCCCTTGTGCCGTGCCTCGTGTTGCAGGTTGGGCCACACTTCCCGTTCGATCAACACGCCGCAGCGCGGTTCGTGGTAAGCCAGGAAACGCCGCACCGCGCCCGGAAAGTCATACGGCAGCCAGGCCTGACGCAATTGTCCCTGCGTCCGCGCAGCGGCGAAAAGGCGGGCGCCTTCGGTGCGTCCCGTCGCCGTCGTATGCGTTAGCAATATCCGGTGGCCTTGTTCCAGCAGCGCCGTGACCAGTGGCTGGGCGGCACGGGTCTCCCCCAGGCTCACCGCATGCACCCAAACCGGGGCCCGAAAGTTCGGGTCCGGGTCGGTGGCATAGCGTCCAAAGCGAGCCGCGCTGAAGATGCCCCAATCGCCCCCGGCCTTGCGGCCGCGTCTCGCCATTCCTAGCCAGATCAAAGGGGCCAGTAGCCACAACAGCAGGGTATAGGCGAGCCGCGCCATTCTGAGAGGTCAGGCGGCCAGCGCCTGTTCGACCGCAGCTAGAACGAGGTCGCGCGAGGGCGGAGCGCCGCGGTCGCCCAGGCTCGCCGTGAATGCGTCCCCGACCAGGGGCGTCCGTATCGGCGTGGATGCCCGATAGATGCCTATCGTCGGCCGTCCGAGTGCGGCGGACAGGTGCGTCAGGCCGCTGTCCAGGCCAACCATCAGCCGAGATCTCGCAAGCACCCGCGCCACCGAGGTCAGGTCTTGCCGAGGCAAGACCTTCGCATATTCCCGGCCTGCGACCAGCAGGCGCGCGCGCTCGGCCTCTTCCTGATTGCCGGCGAGCAGTTTGAGCGCGCAACCGGCGCTCGACAATTTGTCGAAAACGGCGTGCCAGTCCGCTTCCGGCCATAGTTTGTCGGGCCGGCTGGCGCTGGGCATGATCACCGCATAATCGCGATGCACGCTTTCCAGGTCGGCGCCCGCCTGGCGGACAAAATTCTGCAAGCCGAAGTCCGGATTCCCCGATGGCGTGTAGCCGAATGTCTGGGAGGCGAGTTCGCGTTGGCGGATGACCGCCGGTTGCCAGAATTCGACCCTGTGGCGCACATCGTAGAACAGTGAGGCCAGCGGTTCGCGGGCCGACTTCCAGTCAAGGCCATGCTTGACACCCTTTGTCTGCCGCACTAGCCAGGCCGATTTGAGCAACGCCTGCATGTCCAGTACGACGTCATATCGTACTTCGCGCAGCCGCTCGCGCAGTTGGCGCCTTTCTGTGCGCACGGCTGGCGACCACCATGATTTGCGCCAACGGCGGTGGGCAATCTTGATGACGTTGCGCACGGCGGGGTGCCACGAGGGAATCTCCGCGAAGGATTCTTCCGCGATCCAGTCGATTTCGGCATCGGGCACATGGCGCGTAATATCCGAC
Organism: Bordetella genomosp. 10; assembly: GCF_002261225.1. NCBI lineage: Bacteria > Pseudomonadati > Pseudomonadota > Betaproteobacteria > Burkholderiales > Alcaligenaceae > Bordetella > Bordetella genomosp. 10. Next base: position 3,047,932 of record NZ_NEVM01000005.1, on the reverse strand, counting down.
ATCGCCGGCAGCATATGCACCAGGTCGCCCAGCGATGAAGTGCGTACGATGAGGATGTGCGTCGCCATTGTTAGACCATTCCGGCGAAAGCCGCTTCGAGATCGCCGGTCATCCGATGCTTCGAAAAATGTTCCAGCACATATTTGCGCTGTGCCGCCGAGCGCTCGGCCCATAGCGCGTCGTCCCGAAGCAGCCTGATGACAGCCTCGGCGAACGCTTCCGGCCCGTCCATGACGTCGCAGACGGCCTCGACGCCGTGCAGGCCCTGTGCCCCGACCGTGGTGGTGACGAGGGGCACGCCTTCTTTCAAAGCCTCGACGACCTTCAGCTTTACGCCGGCGCCGTAGTGCAGGGGCGCGACCGCCATGCGGGCCCCCGAATAGCGCTTGGTAAGTTCCGCATCGCTGACGAAGCCAGTGACTTCGATATTTCGCGTGGCCAAGCCCTGCACTTGCTGCGTGGGGTTGGACCCAACCAGGCTGAGCTTGATATCCCCCAGGCGGGCCCGCACCAGCGGAAACACCTTTTCGCAGAACCAGATGGCGGCTGCGACATTGGGCGGGTGCGAGAACCCGGCCACGAATACGATATTGCGGCGGCCTTTCAGCGACAGCGGCTGGGCGGTGTCGACGTCGAACGCGTAGGGCGAGACTACTCGGCTATGGATATCCGGCGCCAGGCGTCGTACTTCGTCGATCTCGTCTTGCGACGGATAGAGTGTGACGTCGACCTTCTTCCAGACGCTCATTTCGAGCTCACGCATTTCCTCGGCTTCTTCCGCCTTGGCCGCGTCGTTATTGACCTGGGCTTCCATGGCCATGCGGGCATGGTGCAGGTCATGGCCGTAATAGACCAGCCTGGCCCGCGTATGGCGGTTCAGCTCATCGATGTAGCGTACCGAGATTTGTGGTCGCGACAGCAGAACTTCATCGATGTCGCCCCCGTTGGCCTGTATCCATTCCTCGAACGACGGTATCCAGGGACCATAGATGACTTCGACACCCATTCTGGCGAAGCGGGTCGTATACGGCGAGCGATGACGGTTATCGGGCCAGAACTTGACGACACGGCCGCTGGCGACCAATTGTTCTATGAATGCGGTCATGGTCCGCGAGCCGGCGTCTTTGTCTGGCTCCGGCACATAATGGTCGATGACCAGCGTCACCTTGCGGTGCATGGCCCGGTCGCGGGCGCGGATGGAGCGGTCACCGTGAGCGGCCTGTTCCGATAGGAACACCTCCTTCCAGCGTTCACGCAGACGCTTCGTGTTTTCGACCTGGTAGGCCTTGATGCCTTGCGTAAGATCGCGGCCGTGGGAAATGCCTTCAAAGTGGACGACGCTGGCGGTCGATACATAAACGACTTCGTGGCCGGCTTGCCGGATGCGGAAGGCAAGATCGCTGTCCTCGCAATAGGCGGGCAGATAATGTTCGTCGAAACCTTCGAGTTGTTCCCAAAGCGGCTTGGGAATCATGATGGCTGCGCCGGAGATATAGTCCGCGCGGCGATGGTACGAGAATTGATGCTTGTTGGCGTCGTCGAACTTGCCGAAATTGTCGCCAGCCCCGTCTTTCCAGATCAGACCGCCCGCTTCCTGCAGCATGCCTCCAGGGTATAGCAAACGCGCGCCCGCCATGCCGACTTTCTCAGGCCAGGCCGCGAATACCGCCACCAGTTCGTCGAGCGCGTCCGGGAGAACCTGCGTGTCGTTGTTCAGCAGGAAAATATATTCGCCGCGCGCGACGCGGGCGGCATCGTTGCAGGAACGCAGGAAACCCAGGTTCTGCTTGCGCTCGATCAGATTGATGTTCTTGACTGCGCGCAAGCGCTGGACATCCGGGTCGCCAGATGCGTCTTCGGCGACGATGATCTCGAAACTGACCTTGGGTTTGCTCTGGTAGATCGAGAGCAGGCACTGCGCCGTGAAATCGACTTGTCCGTAAGTCGGGATAATGATGGAAACGACGGGGTTCGATTCTTCCGAAAAAGCGAGGTTGGAAAGTTCTGCAAAAATCGGGCTGTAGGCTAGGCCGGCGCGGCGTCCGCGTTTTATGTAATGCAGCAGGGGATTCCTGGACGCGGCATGGCGGTCCCGGGTCTGGCCGAGGTAATACTGCACATCGAAGAGGCGGCGCGGACTGCGGCCTTCGGCCGCGCCGTATGCGACATAATGATCCAGCGGATTCTGCCTGCTTTCCCGGACATCCGCATTGCTCTCCAGATACCAGTCGGCATCGAACAGGCAGGATTGCTTGATGATCGCCTTCCTGCGCGCAGCCCCCAATCGTGACGGGGCTTTCAGAATCGACACGAAACGTTTCATCCGTCGCCAAGCGCCTGGATGACGGCTCAGGAAATTGCGCAGGGGCGCGGTCACGCGCCAACTGAGGCTGCCTACTGTCGCATCGTAAAGATGCTGCAGATCGTGTAGCCGGCGTTGCATGTCCTGGGCGTAGGCGTCCAGTCCCGCCTTGTTGTCGAGTTCCCGTTGCAGTTGTTCGAGATGTGCAGTGACTTCCTGGACCAGTTGCGCGTGGGCCGCCTTTTCCCCCAATTTCCCTCGCAGGAGATCAAGCCGGCTGCTCAATTCCTGGCCCAGCTGGGCGCGCTGGTTTTCATGGCCGAGTTGGCGATGTATGTCCTCGAGTTGGAGGTTCAGTTCTCGAATCTGTTGCGTGTGCCTGCTTTCGAGGTCGGCGACGGCGGCTTCGCTGTCCGCGAGAGCCTTCCTAGCTTCCGTGGCAGCCTGCTCTGCCGCGATTAGGCTTTGCTGGAGTTCGGCCATCTTGGCTTCGTAAGCTGTCGTGAGCAAGCGCAGGTGGTGGTCGCTCTCGGTGGCCTCGTCGGCGATCTGCTGGAAGTGCTCCGCTTTTTCACCAAACGCGTCGATCATCGCGGACAGCTGTGCCATGCACGCCGGCTGGTCGGTGTGGCGGGCCAGGATGTGGCGCGCCACCTTGAGCAGCGCGTCCGGCCGGATAATGTAAGGGGCGCTTGCCAGCAACTTTCCCAAAGGGGGCAGTTGGATGTGGCCTTCGATTTGCCCGCTCCATATCTTTCGTCCTTCGTCCAGTGTGGCCGCGAATGGCGCATCGATGCCAATGGAGGCAGAGAAGTCCTTCCACTTGATCGGCAGGTCGATATTGCCCGAGTCCCAGTAGGCGAACGGAACGCCATACGCCACGGCCAGTATGGCGGCATGCAGGGATCCGCAAAGTACGAAATCGGCGGAGGTCAGGCTGTCGATGAATCGCTCGATCTCGTGTAGATCGTTCGGGATGGATGCGCGTAATACCAAGTCGCATTGGCTGGCCGCGAGAATGGCCGCGTCGGTGCGGCGATCATGGAAGTGCGGGATACATATTGTCCTGCTCGCCGCATGCTCATTGCGCCGCGGAGAATACAGCGCGGGCATGAGCAAGCCCGGATCGCCAATGGGTACGTTCATACCCAGTTTCAGTTCGCTGGCAGAAATAGGCCCGCGAACTGCCGAGACTTCGATTCGAGCCTGGGCTTCGGGACTGAGACTGCCTTCGTCACGCACACCCAGGCCCCAGGCGATGAGCCGGGGCATAGGCGCGGAATCGGCTGTCGATCCGGGTTCCGTCGTGGTCGCGTCCTGGGCGGCGGCCGGCACCATGAAATCGGCCAACGCGCTCCCTATGATGCGTACCTCAGCATTCCGGCGCGGTGTTCGAATGAACAGATGCTGACTCAAGTATTCGGAGAGAAAATCGCCAAGGTTCTGTTCGCTTTCGCCCTTGAGCCAATAAAGCAGTTCTTCCACGGGTCACCAAGTTAATAAATTTAGAGTGAGAGACGCGAACAAGATTGGATTGATGGGTTGGAGCAAAAGGCGCGAACGGAAATATCCACGCTATTGTTGACTTCGTGCGGGGGCGTAGATTGTACGATGAACCATGAAACGGGCATTCTAGGCGTCGAAGGGCAGGAAAATATGCCGTCTAAGTTGATTCAATTTACTTACCCACCGTCACCCTCTCCGCATTCAACTCCGTCCTGAACCGCCCCGGATCCCGCCCTTCCTCCGACGGCGCCAGTCCAAACCATCCCTGGCCGATGCCATACATCATGACGTTGGCCAGCACGATAAGCACGAACAGTATTCGCATCGGCGCGTATCCCAAATCCAGTAACGGCAATAGCAAGTAGAAGGGTGGTTCAAGCGGAGGACGCCGCCGCCGTTTGCGCGAGCAGCAGGCTGGCAAGTCCATCCAACACCGGATTGTCGACCACCTGAGGCTCGCAGGGCAAATCCCCCGTTGCCTCGCTTACCTGCGCCAGCAGCCGCCGCGTTTCCGCCTCGACCTCATGCCAACCGCCGCCGGCGACATACAACGCAGGCGGCCGTCCCTCGTAGCGTTGCCGCGCGGCCAGCCATTGGCGCACGACGGCGCCGGCCTGGGCGGCGGCTACGCCGGTCGCGATGGCGGCGTGGGTTTCGATCGGGAACAGCACGGGTTTCCCTCGCGCCAGCGGCAGGTCCGCGGTCCCGCTCTCCAGCGCTCGCCGCATCATCACCGGACCAGGCAGGATCAGGCCGCCTTCAAAAACCCCCTCCGCGCCGACCGTATCCAGCGTCGTCGCCGTGCCGAAGGAGGCCAGCAGGAAGGCCGGGCGCGGCGCCGGCAGACGGCTGAGCACGCCCAGCATCGCGGCCCAGCGGTCGGACCCGAGCCGTTCCGGATATTGATAGCGCGACGTCAGCCCCAGCGCCTCTTTACGCGGCGTGATCCATTCGATGGCGCAGCCATGCCGCGCCAAGGCGGCTTCGATCGCCGCGGCGCGCGCCGGGCCGGCGACATTGCTGCCCAACGCGCGGCGCGGGGCCGCGGGCAGGGTGTCCAGCCACGCGGCGAAAGCATCGGTGTCGTTGTTATCGAAGGCGCAGGGGACGGCCAGCGACTTGCTCGGTAACGCAGGCGGACCGGCCGTCACCGTACCTCCAGGGCCGGCATCCGTCGCCCCCCGCGCGGCAGCGGTATTGACCCAGCCTACCTTCAGGCGCGTATTCCCGGCGTCGATCAGGATATCCATGGCCTTCCCTTGATGGCGCCTCTTACGCCGTCCGCACCGATATCTCGCCCACCGATACCGGCATGACCCCTGTATTCGTGCGCACCAGCAACCGCCCGTGCCTGTCCGTTCCGGCCGCCGTCCCGGTCTGCAGCACTTCCCCGCGGTCCAGCACCCGCACCGTGCGGCCGGCCAGCGCATCGACGCGCGAATATCGTTCGATGAACGCCTCGAAACCCTGCGCCTGGAGTTGCATGACGGCTTCCTGCCAGGCCCGCGCCACGGCCGCGACCACGTCGGCGATGGGCACGGAAGCGCCCGTGCCAGCCCAGTCCGCGATGGGCCGGTCCAGCTCCCGCGACAGCATTTCCGCATCGGTCAGGTTGGTCCCCATCCCGATCACCACGACATGCCCGGCCGCCCGATCTTCCGGATTGCGGGTGGTCTCCACCAACACGCCGGACAGCTTGCCCTCGCCCCACATGACGTCGTTGGGCCACTTGACCCGCAAGACGTCCGCATCAGGCCCGGCCAGCCCGCGCAAGGCTTCCGCGGCGGCCAGGCCGGCCAAGGGGGAGAGCGCCGGCAGCTCGGCCGCCGCGAGGGTGGTGTCGAAGGCGCAGGAGAACATCAAAGCCTGGCCCGGGCGATTCTGCCAATTGCGGCCGGCCCGGCCGCGGCCGGTGTTTTGCAGATGAGCGCCCCTCAACCACGGGCGCAGGCCGCCGCCGCCCACCTGCAGCCGGGTCCGCTCCAACAGATCCGCATTCGTCGATCCTGTTTCCTGCACCCAGTTCACGTCGCCGAAATGCGGCAGACGCTGGCGGACCTGTTCAGCGAGCGTGGCGGGCGGCGGGAGAGCGTGGTCTGACATGGTGTAACGCGGATTTATCGGAAAGTTGTCGGGAAAGGCGGGAAAACTGGCACAAAGCGCCATGCCATCGCCGAACGTGGGGCAAGGGAAGACACGGCCTGGATTGTATGGCCTGCGAGGGAGATGCGCCCTTGAAGGGCCACAGGCCGGAGACGTAGCGGGCAGGGGACGCGCACGCCGGGCTGATGGATGTCGGCAACAGCGCGTTACACACGCTGGCCTGCCACCGGTGCCCCGCGGCACGCCACCTGCCCTTCGACACACCCGCCATCTCCCGAAACACACCTGCCCACCCACGCCACCAATTCCCCCCCTTCCTCCGCGTATGATTACCTCTGTTACCGTTCCGGAGCATCGGCCCCAGCGCCCCCGCCGCCCCCTACATGGTCCACACCGCCCAGCCCCTTAACCCCGCTGTCGCCCCTTTCTCGAAGTCCGGCGATCTTTGCTACGTGGCGGGCGACTGGAGCGTGCAGGCGCTGGCGCATCCCGGCGAGGTCCAGGCGCGCCGGCAGGCGTTGGCCCATGCTACGCCGGCGATGCGCTGGGACCTGACCGGCATCGAGCGCCTGGATACCGTGGGCGCGAACCTGCTCTGGCACGCCTGGGGCGACGTCCTGCCCAAGCGGCTGCGCATTTCTCCCGGCTTGCAGGAGGTGTTCCAGGCGCTGGCCTCGCACCCCGGCGACCAGGCCGCCGAACCGCCCAAGCCCGACCGCTGGGGACCCGTGATCGCCATCGGCGACGCGATATTCACCGCCGCGCGCCACGGCAAGTCCATGACCGTCATGCTGGGCCAGTTGGTGCTCGACGTCGCCTACCTGGCGGTCCGTCCCGCCCGCATGCCGTGGCGCGAGATTTCCGCGCAGGTCTATCGCATGGGCGCGCAGGCGCTGGGCATTACCGCGCTGGTCGGTTTCCTCATCGGCGTGGTGCTGTCCTATCTGTCGTCCCAGCAGTTGCAGATGTTCGGCGCCGACCGCTTCATCGTGCGCCTGCTGGGCGTGTCCATCGTCCGCGAACTGGGCCCCGTGCTGGCCGCCATCCTGGTGGCGGGGCGTTCGGGCTCGGCGATCACCGCGCAGATCGGCGTGATGCGCGTGACGCAGGAACTGGACGCCATGCGGGTGATGGGCATTTCGCAGAGCCAGCGCCTGATCCTGCCGCGCGTGGTGGCCCTGGCCATCGCCATGCCCCTGCTGGTCGTCTGGACCGACGCCCTGGCGCTGCTGGGCGGCATGCTGGCGGCGCAGGCCCAGTTGGGCGTGTCGTCGGCCTGGTTCCTGCAGTCGTTGCCGGACGCCATCACCTTCGCCAACTACGTGATCGGCCTGGTCAAGGGCGTGGCGTTCGGGATTCTCATCGCGATGGTGGCCTGCCATTTCGGCCTGATCATCGAGCCCAATACCGAAAGCCTGGGCCGCCGCACCACGACGTCGGTGGTGACGGCGATTACGGGCGTCATCCTGGTGGATGCGCTTTTCGCGGTGCTGCTGAGCCGGGTGGCCCTATGAGAGACGATCTGCGGGAACAGCGGGACCTGTTCGACGAGAAGGAGCTGACCGTCGCGCCCATCATTTCGGTGCGCGGCCTGAAGACGGCCTTCGGCGACCACGTCGTGCACGAGAATCTCGACCTGTCGGTCTATCCGGGCGAGATCCTGTCGCTGGTGGGCGGATCGGGCTCCGGCAAGACGGTGCTGCTGCGCCAGATCATCGGCCTGGAGGCGCCGGCCGCCGGCACGGTGCGGGTGCTGGGCATGCCCCTGACGGAGATGTCCAGGGACGAGTGCAACCGCCTGGCGCGGCGCTGGGGCGTGCTGTTCCAGGCCGGCGCCCTGTTCTCGGCCCTGTCGGTCTTCGACAACGTCGCGCTGCCCCTGCGCGAGCTGCGCACGATACCCGAGGACCTGGTGCAGGACGTGGTGATGTGCCGCTTGAACATGGTCGGCATGACCGCGGCCGACGCCTACAAGCGGCCCTCGGACCTGTCCGGCGGCATGATCAAGCGGGTGGCGCTGGCGCGCGCGCTGTCGCTCGATCCGGAACTGCTGTTCCTGGACGAGCCCACGGCCGGACTGGACCCGCTGCGCTCCGACGAGTTCGTCGAGCTGGTGCGCAACCTGCACCGGCAACTGCGGTTCACGGTGGTGATGGTGACCCACGACCTGGATACGCTGGTGGCCCTGTCCTCGCGGGTCGCCGTGCTGGCCGACAAGCACATCATCGCCTGCGACACGCTGCCTGAAATCCTGAAGGTGGACCACCCCTTCATCCGCACGTTTTTTCTGGGTGAGCGGGGCCGCCGCGCGTTGGGCGATCTTGTTCCCAAGGACTTCAATAATGGAAAACCGTAGCTACGCCCTGCTGGCCGGCGCCTTCACGCTGCTATTGCTCGCGGCGGTGATCGTGATCGCCGTGGTGATCAATCGCGACCGCACCGCCCTGCGCGACTATGAAATCGTTTCCTCCACGCCGGTCAGCGGCCTGTCGGCGCAGTCCGCCGTGCGCTACCAGGGCGTGCCGGTGGGCAAGGTGCAGTCGCTGGCTCTGAATCCGGACGTGCCCGGCCAGGTGCGCATCCGCATCGGCGTGGCGCCCAATACGCCCATCACGGAATCGACCTGGGCGGAGTTGGGCGTGCAGGGCGTGACCGGCCTGGCCAACGTGGACCTGCGCGACGACGGCAGCTCCATCGAGCGCCTGAAGCAGGTCGGGCAGGAACTGCCCGTGATTCCGCTGCGGCCGGGCCTGCTGGAACGCTTCACCCAGCGCGGCGGCACGATCATGGAGAACATCGGCAATATCTCCGAGCAAATGAGCAAGCTGCTGGACGAGCAGAACGTGCAGGCCCTGCACGCCTCGTTGCAGAACGCCGTCGACCTGACCCATTCGCTGAAGGTGCTCAGCGACCAACTGGCGCCGGCGGCCGCCAAGCTCGGCCCGCTGATCGACAGCCTGAACGCGACCTCGCGCCAGGCCCAGTCGGCCGCCCGGGATTTCGATGCGCTGGCGCAGATCGCCCGCCAGTCGTTGTTGCGGCTGGACCAGCGCGGCGGCGCCCTGGATATCGCCACGGCCAGCTTGCAGAGTATTTCGGAGGCCGCGTCGCGCCTGTCCACGGAAACCCTGCCGGCCGTCACGAATATGGCGAACCAGGTCAACGCGACCGCGCGCGGCGTCTCGGCGACCGTGCGCCGCGTGGGCGATTCGCCTCAATCCATACTGTTCGGCGCACCGCCGCCCCGCCCGGGGCCGGGCGAGGCCGGCTTCGCGGGTTTCGGGAGATAAGCATGAAGGTCTGCTCGTTCAAGGAATATGCGCTTCGCCGCCAGACGTCGGCCGGTCAACCCGCACGGGGCGCGTCGACGTCGACGGCATCCGTCGACGCCGGCCGCGGCCGGTTTTTAAGCGGGGTCCTCGCCCGGTCCCGCCGTCGCGTGCTCCGCCTGCTCCCCGCTTTCGGATTGGCCGCGGCCGCCGTGGCGTTGACCGGTTGCAGCGTGGGCCGCGCCAATGGTCCGCAGGTCGGGCTGTTCGATCTGGGGCCCTCCACGCCGGCGATGGCGACGCTGCCCAAGCGCGAACCGATCTCGGTGAACGTCACGGCGGTGGCCATGCTCAACGATACCGGCGTGATCTGGCGCATCGGCGAGAGCGCGAATCCGCAGTCCTACGCGACGTATCGCTGGGCCGCGACGCCGGCCCAGTTGTTGCAGCAGCGGCTGGTGGAGCGCCTGTCCGCGCAGGGCCCGGTGCTGGCCGACACGGTCGATCCGCGCGCTCCGGTCTTGCAGGTTACGCTGACGCGCTTCGAGCAGGTCTATGCGCCGGACGGTTCGTCCAGCGAAGGGCGGGTCGGCTTGCAGGCCGTCCTGCTGAAGGAGCGCCGCACCATCGACGCCGTGCGCGTGGCGCGCGCCGCGCCCGCCACGACGCAGGACGCGTCGGGCGGCGTGCAGGCCTTGCGCGTGGCCACGGACGCGGCGCTGGATGACCTCGCGCTGTGGTTGTCGCAGAAACTGCCCGCGCCGGGGGGCCCGATGGGCGTGCCGCTGGCCACGCACTAAGGCCGCGTGGCCCCGGCCGCGCGTAGTCTGCCGGCCGGGCAGGGCGCGCGGATTCCCGTAAGATGCGAGGCTTCCAGCCCGGCGCCGCCGCCGGGCGCCGTTTCTAACGTTTGTTTGCGGCTGGATCGGATTCCAGCCGCATCGCGCATTAGCCAGTCCGAGTCGCTCATGTCCGCCACGTCCGCCCATACCGAAATCGTCGCCTTCGCCGGAGCCGCCGGCCGTATCGATTGCGCCATCGACTGGCCCGCGCAGCCGCCGCGCGGCTGGGCCCTGGTGCTGCATCCCCATCCCCTGCATGAAGGCACCCGCGACAACAAGGTAGTCACCACCATCGCGCGCGCCTGCGTGCAGGAAGGCCTGGTGGCGGTGCGGCCGGATTTCCGCGGCGTGCGCGCTTCCGAAGGGCAGTTCGACAAGGCCGAGGGCGAAACCGCGGACATGCAGCAATTGGTCGCCCAGGTGCGCGAACGCCATCCCGAACTGGCGAACCTGCCGTGGGTGCTGGCGGGGTTTTCCTTCGGCACGGCCGTGGCCGCGCAATTGGACTCGGCCCTCGCCGAGGCAGGCCAGCCGCGGCCCGCGGCCTTGATCCTGGCCGGCCCGGCGGTCTGGCGCTTCCAGTTCCGCCAGGTCGATCTGCCGCCGGACACGCTGCTGGTGCACGGCGAGCAGGACGAAGTGGTGCCGTTGGGCGAATTGATGGACTGGACACGCGATCGCAGCGTGCCGGTGGTGGTGATCCCCGGCGCCAGCCATTTCTTCCACGGCAAGCTGCTGTTGTTGAAGCAACTGGTGCTCACGCGGCTGGCGCGGGCGCTGGGGTGACGGCGGGCACGGCGGTGGCCGTGCGAAGGCGTCGAGACCATCCCAAGGGGCTGCGCTGCCGCCCATGGCCACACGGCCAGCGATTCTGCCGCCATGGCCCCCATGGATGAGCAGCATCCGGCCCCGGCCTCGCCCGGGCGGGCACGAATAGCTTGGCAATGACACAAAGTCCCCGCTGCTCTCCCTGGCGAGTGTTACTCGCGCGCCACACTTGAGCCGTGGCGGCGAACTCGCCGGCAAGCCGCGCCACGTAAGGATTTCGTTTTAAACGCTACACCAATGTTTCATCAGGTTTCATCTTGCCCGGGCATCGCTTCCGTTCTCCGCCGTTTCGCGATTTCCCCCCTGCCTATAATTGTTGCTTCCCCACCTTGACCACGATTACGAACGCCGACATTTGCCGATGACTCCACTGCCTCTGTCCCGCATTGCTCCCCTGTCCTTGTCCCGCCGCATCGTCGCGGGCGCCCTGATGGCGGCGATGATTGGAGGCAGTCCTGCCGCGGTATGGGCGCAGGCGACGGCCGTCGTGCCCGCCGCCTCGCAGCCCGCCCCGGTCGTGTCCCCGGGCAAGGCGACGGCGCCGACGCAGATCGGCGCCACGGATTCCAACAATGTCGTGCCGGTCGGCGACGTGTCGACCATTCCGGCGCCCACGCTCGCGGCGCGCGCGTGGATCACCGTCGACGTCAACAGCGGCCAGGTGCTGGCGGCCTCCAATCCCGACCAGAAGGTCGAGCCGGCGTCGCTGACCAAGATCATGACCGCCTATGTGGTCTTCAATGCGCTGGATGAAAAGCGCATCACCATGGACCAGCAGGTGCCGGTCTCCGAGCACGCCTGGCGCACGGGCGGTTCGCGCATGTTCATCGAGCCGCGCAAGCCGGTGACGGTCGAGGAGCTGTTGCAGGGCGTGATCGTGCAGTCCGGCAACGACGCCTCGGTGGCGCTGGCCGAGGCGGTCGGCGGCAGCGAAAGCGCCTTCGCCGCGCTGATGAACCAGGAAGCCGAGCGCCTGGGCATGAAGAACACGCACTTCATGAACGCCACGGGCCTGCCGGATCCGCAGCACATGACCACCGTGCGCGACCTGGCGACCATCGCCACCCACCTGATCACGGATCACCCGGATTATTTCCACTTCTATAAGCAGAAGAGCTTCACGTACAACAAGATCTCGCAGTCCAACCGCAATCGCCTGCTGTGGGCCGATCCCTCGGTGGATGGCATGAAGACCGGCCACACCGATTCGGCCGGATACTGCCTGGTGGCCACCGCCCTGCGCGGCGATCGCCGCGTGCTGACGGTGCTGGTGGGGACGGACAGCGAGTCCACCCGCGCCGAGGAAAGCCTGAAGATCCTCAACTGGAGCTTCCAGAATTTCGATACGGTGAAGCTGTTCGACAAGGCCCAGCCGGGCATCGACGCGCGCGTCTGGGAAGGCAAGGTCGAGACCGTCAAGCTGGGCCCCCCGGCGCCGGTGTGGATCGCCGTGCCGCGCGGCAGGACGGCCGACGTCAAGCCGGTCGCCGAGCGCACCGATCCGCTGGTGGCGCCCCTGGAGAAGGGGCAGAAGGTGGGCACCTTGCGCCTGACGCTGGACAGCAAGACGCTGCGCGTCGAGCCGCTGGTGGTGCAGGAACCGGTCGAGCGCGCCGGCTTCTTCGGCCGCATGGTCGATACGGTCAAGCGCTGGTTCAACTAGAACGGCGCGCCCGGGTGTAAGCTTGCGCCCGGTCGTCAAGCGAAGGGGCGGACCGCGGGTCCGCCCCTTTTCATTTTTGCGGCGGTCCGTCGGCATTTTCCGGCGGCCCCATCGTTTGCACGGAGTAGTGCCATCATGATTCCAGGCGTGCCGGCCGATAGCCAGGCGTATCTTAACGGTGAATTCGTGCGTCTCCAGGATGCCAAGATCTCGGTCCTCGACCGCGGCTTCATCTTCGGCGACGGGATTTACGAGGTGGTGCCGGTCTACGAGGGGCGTCCCTTCCGCTTGCAGGAGCACCTGGGCCGTCTGGCGCGCAGCCTGGAGAAGGTCCGCATCGCGTCGCCGTTCGACCGCGACGGCTGGGCCGGCCTGGTGCGGGAATTGATCGCGCGTTCGGCGACGCCGTCCTGCGTTGTCTACTTGCAGGTCACGCGCGGCGTGGCCCGGCGGGACCACGGGTTTCCCGGCGAGGCGGTCACGCCCACGGTCTTCGGCATGGTCTCGCCCTTCACGCGGCCGACCGCTGACGCGCGCGAGAACGGGCAGTCGCTGATCTCCATCCCCGACGAGCGGTGGCTGCATTGCGACATCAAGTCGGTGTCCCTGCTGGGCAATGTGCTGGCCAAGCAGGCCGCCGTGGACGCCGGCGCGGACGAAGTCGTCCAGTTCCGCGACGGCCTGCTGACCGAGGCGGCCTCGGCCAATATCTGGGTCGTCTCCGGCGGCAGGCTGATCGGCCCGCCGCGCGACCATCGCATCCTGGAAGGCATCCGCTACGGCCTGATGGCCGAGCTGGCGGAGGAAGCCGGCGTGCCCTTCGAGATGCGCGACGTGCCGCGCGCCGAGGTCGAGGCCGCGGATGAGCTGCTGATTTCCTCCGCCGCGCGGGAGGTGCTGCCCATCACCCGCCTGGACGGGCGGCCGGTCGGCAACGGCAAGCCCGGCCCCGTTTATGCCAGGTTGCGCGCGGGGTATGATGCCCGTATCGCAGCCCTGCTGGCCTAGCGTCCAAACCGACGCGCCCCGCGCTTGGAAAGCCGGCCCGCGGCCCCCATATAGCTCGCATGACGACGATTCCCCCCCAAGACTCCCTCATCGAATATCCCAGCGACTTTCCCATCAAGGTGATGGGCAAATCGCATCCGGAGTTCGCCCAGTTGCTGACCGAAGTGGTGTTGCAGTTCGACCCCGACTTCGATCCGGCCACGGTCGAGATGCGTCCCAGCAAGGGCGGCAACTACATCGGCCTGACCTTCACCGTGCGGGCGACCTCGCGCGAGCAGTTGGACAACCTCTACCGTGCCCTGCACGGACACCACCTGGTGTCCGTGGTGCTGTAGCCGGACGCCGGCCCATGTCGACGGACCCCGGCGCCAGCGCGCCCATGCACCGGTGGCTGATCCGCCCCGCCGACTACGAGACGGTGTGGCAGGGCATGCGGGCCTTCACCGAGGCGCGCACGCCGGCCACGGCGGACGAAATCTGGCTGTGCGAGCACGCCCCCGTCTATACGCTGGGGCAGGCCGGCTTGCCCCACCACGTGCTGGCGCCCGGCGCCATCCCCGTCGTGCGCACCGATCGCGGCGGCCAGGTCACCTACCATGGCCCCGGCCAGGTGGTGGCCTATGTGCTGGCCGACCTGCGGCGCGCCGGCCTGTACGTCAAGGAATACGTCGCTTTCCTGGAAGACGCCGTGATCGGCCTGCTGGCGGACTACGGCGTGCAGGCCTGTAGGAAGCCGGGCGCGCCCGGCGTCTACGTGCCGGGCGCGGACGGCGAGCTGGCCAAGATCGCCGCCCTGGGCATCAAGGTGCGCTCGGGCTGCACCTACCATGGCGTGGCGCTGAACGTGGACATGGACTTGCGGCCGTTCGATGGCATCAATCCCTGTGGCTACGCCAATCTGGCGACTACCGACCTGGCCCATTGCGGCGTGCGCGCCGACCTGGTCGAGGTCGGGGAGCGGCTGGCGCGCCGCCTCGCCGGGCTGGGCGACCGCGCCCGGCCATCGGGCGCCCCGCCGGCCAATAGCCCGGCCGCCGCCGGGGTCGGTCCCGCGGCGTTCCCGCCGGCGGGAGTATGATGTCGTTTTGATTCCAGGCGACGCCCCCGCGCGCCGCGCGAAGCAACCAGATCCATGTCATCTGAAACGTCCTCCAGCGCGACTCCCGACGCGCCCGCCGCCGGCAACGCGCCGGCCGCCGCTCCCTACGATCCCACGCAGAAGCAGAAGTCGCAGGCCAAGACCGCCCGCATCCCCATCAAGGTGGTGCAGGTGGAGCGCCTGAAGAAGCCCGAATGGATCCGCGTGCGCGCCGCCGCGCCGGGATCGCGCTTCTACGACATCAAGCGCATCCTGCGCGAGCACAATCTGCACACGGTCTGCGAGGAAGCCTCGTGTCCGAACATCGGCGAATGCTTCGGCAAGGGCACCGCCACGTTCATGATCATGGGCGACAAGTGCACGCGCCGCTGCCCCTTCTGTGACGTCGGCCACGGCCGTCCGGACCCGCTGGACGCCGACGAGCCGCGCAACCTGGCCCGCACCATCGCCGCGCTGAAGCTGTCCTACGTGGTGATCACCTCGGTGGACCGCGACGACCTGCGCGACGGCGGCGCCGCCCACTTCGTGGAATGCATCCGCCAAGTGCGCGAGCAGTCGCCCTCCACGCGCATCGAAGTCCTGGTGCCGGACTTCCGCGGCCGCCTGGATCGCGCGCTGGACATCCTCAATGCCGGTCCGCCGGACGTGATGAACCACAATCTGGAGACCGTGCCGCGCCTGTACAAGCAGGCCCGCCCGGGTTCCGATTACGCGCACTCGCTGAAGCTGCTGGCCGAGTTCAAGAAGCTGCATCCGGACGTGCCGACCAAGTCGGGCCTGATGCTGGGCCTGGGCGAGACCGACGAGGAAATCCTCCAGGTCATGCGCGACATGCGCGCGCACAACGTCGACATGCTGACCATCGGCCAGTACCTGCAGCCGTCCGAGCACCACCTGCCGGTGCTGCGCTACGTGCATCCCGACACCTTCGCGATGTTCGAGCGCGAGGCCTACGAGATGGGCTTCTCGCACGCCGCCGTGGGCGCCATGGTGCGTTCGTCGTACCACGCCGACCAGCAGGCCCACGCCGCCGGCGTGAACTGAGCGGGCAGGCGGGCGGCCACATGGCCGCCGGCCGCCGGCTGCCGGTTCAGCGGCCTATTCGCCTATTCGCCCACGCGCGAATTCGGGCTTTTCCAGAGCACGTCCCCCGTGCCCGCGGCCTGGTTGACATGGCGCGCGGCGACGAAAAGCAGGTCCGACAGGCGATTCAGGTATTGCCGCACGGGCGGATGCACCGTCTGGGCGCGCCCCAGCGCCACCACGGCGCGTTCGGCGCGCCGGCAGACGGTGCGCGCCACGTGCAGCAGCGCCGCCGCGCGCGTGCCGCCGGGCAGGATGAATTCCTTCAGGGGCGCCAGCGTGGCGTTGTAGTGCGCCAGGCAGGCATCCAGGTCCCGCGCATGTTCTTCCTTGAGCGCCACGTAGCCCGGGATGCTCAGCTCGGCCCCCAGGTCGAACAGGCAATGCTGGATGCGGCGCAGGTCCGCGGCCAGCCTTGCGTCGGCCAGCGGCTCCGCGAGCACGAGGCCCAGCGTGCTGTTCAATTCGTCGACGTCGCCCATCGCGGCGATCCGCAAGTCGTCCTTGCCGACGCGGCTGCCGTCGCCCAGGCCGGTTGTGCCGTCGTCGCCGGTGCGGGTGACGATGACGGACAGGCGGTTAGCCATGGGACGCTCCTTTCCTGCCCATGTCCAGCAGCGCATCGCCGGTGACGCGCACGATGCGCCATTCCGGCAGCACCTGTGCGCCCATGCCCTCGTAGAAATCGATGGCCGGCTGGTTCCAGTCCAGCACGGTCCATTCGAAGCGGCCGTAGCCGCGCTCGACCGCGATGGACGCCAGGCGCAGCAGCAAGGCCTTGCCTATGCCCTTGCCGCGCTGGTCGGGGTGGACGTAGAGGTCTTCCAGGTACAGGCCGGGCTTGGCCAGGAAGGTGGAGTAGTTCTGGAACCAGAGCGCGTAGGCGACCAGGCGGCCGTCCGCCGCGCTTTCGGCGACCAGGCATTGCGCCGCCGGCTGTTCGCCGAACAGGGAGGCGCGCAGGTTGGCCTCCGTGGCGGCGAACAGATGCGTCAGTTTCTCGTATTCGGCCAGGCCGCGCATCAGCGCCAGGATGGCGGGAATGTCGGCGGGCGTGGCGGGACGGATGAGCGGGCTGGCGGACAAGGCGATGGGTCCTGGAAAAGACGAGGGACCCTATCCTAGTCCATCGGCGGCCATCCGCGCCAATCCCGCCGCGCATGGCCGCCCTCGAGGCGCATCCTCAGAGCACGTAGCGCGCCAGATCCTGGCTGCCCGCCGCTTCTTCCAGCTTGTCGTTGACGTAGGCCGCGTCGATGCGCACCACCTGGCCGCTGGCGGCGGCGTGGCTGGCGTCGAAGGACAGGTCCTCGAGCAGCTTTTCCATCACCGTGTACAGGCGCCGCGCGCCGATGTTCTCGGTCTTTTCGTTGACCGCGAAGGCCAGTTCGGCCAGGCGCTGCACGCCTTCCTCGGTGAAGTCCAGGTGCACGTCCTCGGTCGCCATCAAGGCCACGTACTGCTTGGTCAGCGAGGCATCGGTCTCGGAAAGGATGCGGACGAAGTCGGCGGCGGACAGCGAATCGAGCTCGACGCGGATGGGGAAGCGACCCTGCAGTTCGGGAATCAGGTCCGACGGACGGGCCAGGTGGAAGGCGCCCGAGGCGATGAACAGGATGTGATCGGTGCGCACCATGCCGTAGCGGGTGTTCACCGTGGTGCCTTCCACCAGCGGCAGCAGGTCGCGCTGCACGCCCTGGCGCGAGACCTCGGCGCCGCCGCTTTCCTGGCGCGCGGCGATCTTGTCGATTTCGTCCAGGAAGACGATGCCGTTCTGTTCGACGTTGGCGATGGCGGCGGTGCGCAGGTCTTCCTCGTTGACGCGCTTGGCGGCTTCCTCGTCGACCAGCAGCTTGAACGCTTCCTTGACCTTGAGCTTGCGCGTCTTCTTCTTGTCGCGCTGCAGGCCGGCGAACATGCCGCGCAGTTGCTCGGTCATTTCCTCCATGCCCGGCGGGCCCATGATGTCCATCTGCGGCGCCGGCTGGGCCACCTCGATGTCCACTTCCAGGTCGTCGATGGCGCCTTCGCGCAGGCGCTTGCGGAAGGTCTGGCGGGCGCTGCTTTCCGGGTTGCGCTCCGGTTCGCCGGAGGCGGAGCGGGCGGGCGGCACCAGGGCGTCGAGGATGCGGTCCTCGGCGGCGTCCTCGGCCTGGGTGCGCACGCGGCGCATTTCCAGTTCGCGCGTCTGCTTGATCGAATATTCGGTGAGGTCGCGGATGATGGTGTCGACGTCGCGGCCGACGTAGCCGACCTCGGTGAACTTGGTGGCTTCGATCTTGATGAAGGGCGCGTTGGCCAGCTTGGCCAGGCGGCGCGCGATCTCGGTCTTGCCCACGCCGGTGGGGCCGATCATCAGGATGTTCTTGGGATGGATTTCGTGGCGCAGCGGCTCGGCCACTTGCTGGCGGCGCCAGCGATTGCGCAGGGCGACCGCGACGGCGCGCTTGGCGCGCGACTGGCCGACGATGAATTTATCGAGTTCGGAGACGATCTCTCCGGGAGTCATGCTGGTTGCGGACATGGCGATGGGTCCTGATTAAAACCTGGGAACGTCGAGGCGTGGAGGCGGGCGCTTATTCGCCCAGGATTTCGACGACGTGATTCATGTTGGTGTAGATGCACAGCTCGCCGGCGATCTCCAGGGACTTCTTGACGACGGCTTCGGGCGGCAGGTCGGTGTTGTCCAGCAGGGCGCGCGCGGCCGATTGCGCATAGGCGCCGCCCGAGCCGATGGCGGCCAGGCCGTGTTCCGGCTCCAGCACGTCGCCGTTGCCGGTGAGCACCAGCGTGTGATCCTCGTCGGCGACGATCAGCATGGCCTCCAGGCGGCGCAGGACGCGGTCGGTACGCCAGTCGCGGGTCAGTTCGACGGCGGACCGCATCAGGTTGCCCTGGTGCTTTTCCAGCTTGGCCTCGAAGCGTTCCTGCAGGGTGAAGGCGTCGGCGGTGGCGCCGGCGAAACCGGCCAGGATCTTGTCATGGTAAAGGCGGCGGATCTTGCGCGCGGTGCCCTTGATGACGATATTGCCCAGCGTGACCTGGCCGTCGCCACCGAGAGCGACGCGCTTGCCGCGCCGAGCGCAGACGATGGTGGTGGCGTGAAATTGTTCCATGGTGTTTTCCTCGGCTGAAGCTGAGCATATGGGGGCGGCCTGCCGGGAACTCAAGAGGGGCGGCCCGGCGGAAAAGACGTTCCCCAACAGCAAAAAATGCCCCCACGCCGCGCGGCTTGCGCCGCTTGCTGCCCCCCAAGGGGGCGTTTTTGCCTTGGGGCGGCCCGGCGGCAAAAAAAAGGCGCCCGATTAGGCTCGGGCGCCGTTTTTTCGATGCGCGCGGATGCGTGGGCGTGTCAGTCGCCGTACAGCTTCTGGCGCATTTCGCGGCGTTCCTGCGCCTCCAGCGACAGGGTGGCCGTGGGACGGGCGAGCAGGCGGGGGATGCCGATGGGCTCGCCGGTTTCCTCGCACCAGCCGTATTCGCCGCTATCGATGCGGGCGATGGACTGCTGGACCTTCTTCAGCAGCTTGCGCTCGCGGTCGCGCGTGCGCAGTTCCAGTGCATGCTCTTCCTCGATGGTGGCGCGGTCGGCGGGGTCGGGCACGAACTGCGTTTCGCGCAGGTGCTCGGTGGTTTCACCCGCGTTGTTCAGGATGTCCTGTTCCAGTTGCTTCAGCCGCTCTTTGAAGAACGCCAACTGGCGATCGTTCATATAGTCGGATTCGGGCATGGCCAGCAATTCCTTCTCGCTGGGCAGATCAACCGGCGTGTCGGTCGTCGATTTGCTTGATTTTTTCGTTGCTGCCTTGGTAGCCATGAAAACACTCCACTATGAATCGGATCCGGGCGGGCGGCGTCAGGCCGCGCCCACCAGGCACTGCTCCAGTCCCCGGGTGAATATCTCCTGGGGCAGCTTGCGGCCGATGAAAACCATCTTGGTCGACGGTTTCTCGTTCGCGGTCCACGGTTTGCCGGGCTCGGCGCCCATCATCATGTGCACGCCCTGGAAGAGCATGCGGCGATTGACGCCTTTCATGTAAAGGATGCCTTTATAGCGCAGCAAATCGGGACCATAGACTTGCACCACGCCGCCGAGGAATTCCTCCAGCCGCGACGGATCGAAGGGCTTGTTCGAGCGGAACACGAATGCGCCGATCTCGTCGTCGTGGTGGGCGTGATGGTGATGATGCGGGTGATCGCAGCCGGCGCCGCAATCGCCATGGTCGTGATCGTCGTGGTCGTGACCGTGGTCATGGCCGTGATCGTGATCATGGTCGTGGCGGGCGTCCGGATGTTCGTCGGCCAGGAAGTCCGGGTCGATGTCCAGGATCGAGTTCAGGTTGAAGCCGCTGATGTCGATGATGGACTTCAGGTCCGCGTCGCCGAAATTGACCGGCGTGATCGGCGCGCGCGGATTGATGCGCACGATGCGCGCGCGCAGGGCTTCGTAGTCGGCTTCGTTGACCAGGTCCTTCTTGGAAATCAGGATGCGGTCGGCAAAGCCGATCTGCTTCTGCGATTCCGGCTGTTCGTCCAGCGTGACCATGCCGTGCTTGGCGTCGACCACCGTCACCACCGCGTCCAGGCGGTAGTACTCGGCGATGTCGTCGTCCATGAAGAAGGTCTGGCACACGGGGCCCGGATTGGCCATGCCGGTGGTTTCCAGGATGACGCGTTCGAATTTCAGGTCGCCGGCCTGGCGCTTCTGGCGCAGCTCGTTGAGCGTGCGCATCAGGTCGCCGCGCACGGTGCAGCAGACGCAACCGTTGCTCAGTTCGACGATTTCTTCGTCGCTGTCCTGGATCAACAGGTCGTTGTCGATGCTTTCGGGCCCGAACTCGTTTTCGATGACCGCGACGCGGCGGCCATGGTATTCGGTCAGGATACGTTTGAGCAGCGTCGTCTTGCCCGCACCGAGGAAGCCGGTGAGGATGGTGACGGGAACCATGTTGTCCAAACTGCGCGAGGTATTCATGATGACTGCGAATTAGATGCCGGAGCAGGGCCCGGGAGGGCCGGAGCGTTGAGGGGCGCGCCGGACAGGGCAGGACCAAGGCCGCGAACTGGGGGGCCGCGCGAGCGACCGGACGCAGGATTACAGCACAGTCGGCGGCAGGGGGCAAACCCCGGGCCTACCCTGGTTTAGCGCGAGAATTACAGCGAAATGGGGGCAGAAGCCGGCAATTCAAGGTAATAATCGTAAACACGCCAGCACGTGGCGTGCCTGGGCTCAATGCGAGTGCCCCGAACCGTGGGAATGGCCGTGGCCATTGCCATGTTTGTGCCCACCGGTTACCCCTTGTTCTTTCTGGCAAGCGGGGCAAAGGGCGCGGATTTCGGTTTCGTGGCTGTTCAGGATGTAGCCCGTACGGGCGACCCGCTCGGCCAGTTGCCGGCTCATGGCGGGATCGCTGACTTCCGCCACCGCGCCGCAGCCGGTGCAGACCACCAGCAGGTCGTGCGGCTTGCCGCCCGCGTCATGACAGGCCGTCCAGGCGTTGACCGCGTCCAGGCGGTGGATCAGGCCTTCGTCGAGCAGGAAATCCAGGGCGCGATAGACGGTCGGCGGCGCGGCGCCGGGATGGACCTCGCGCATCGCTTCCAGCAGTTCGTAGGCCTTGACGCTGCGGCCGTGGCGCAGCAGCAACTCCAGCACCTTGCGCCGGATCGGCGTCAGGCGCTTGCCGCGCTGGTTGCAGAGGTCGTCGGCAACGTCCAGTTGGGCGTTGATCTGGTCGGCGGAAGACGCCTTGGAGGGCCGGGATGAGGTGGGCATACAGGCAGGAGCATACCGCGTCGGGGCACGGGGCGTGCCTTATTTGATATGATATAACATTCATTCATCGCGATTCGTCGCTATTCACCGCTTTCGGCGACGGTTTTCCCGCCGCCGCTCCCTTTCATGTCCGCCACACCCTCCCCCCAGCAAGCTTGCGCCGCGCCCGGCGCCCGGCATGGCCACGTCTCCTGGCTGCTCGCGTCGGCATGGCAGCGGGTGGGCGTCGCGCTGGCGGTGTGCGCCGGCCTCTGGGCCTTGACCGGATGGGCGATGGGATGGTGGTGAATCCGGTGCCCGCGGCCGGCATCACGCTGGACCGCGTTTCCTATGGCTGGCGCGGCCGTCCCGCCGTCAGCGACGTCAGCGGGGTATTCGCGCCCGGCTCGATGACGGCCATCGTGGGTCCCAACGGCGCCGGCAAGTCCACGCTGGTCAAGGGCATCATGGGCGTATTGCGGCCGCTGGCCGGCAAGGTCCGCGTCGACGGCGCCGGACGCCGCGAGCTGGCCTGGCTGCCGCAGGCGGCCGACCTGGACCGTTCCTTTCCCATTACCGTGCGCGAGCTGGTCGCCATGGGCGCCTGGCGCCGCGTGGGGCCGTGGCGCCGTTTCGGACGGGACGAGCGCGACCGCGTCGAGCAGGCGCTGGCCGCCGTGGGGCTGGCGGACCTGGGCGACCGCATCGCCGGCACGCTGTCGGGCGGCCAGTTGCAGCGCGCCTTGTTCGCCCGGCTGATGCTGCAGGATGCCGGCGTGCTGCTGCTGGACGAACCCTTCGCCGCGGTCGACAGCCACACCACCGAGGACTTGATGGCCTTGCTCACCGACTGCCACGCGCAGGGCCGCACGGTGATCGCCGTGCTGCACGATATGGACCTGGTGCGGGCGCATTTCCCCCGCACCCTGCTGCTGGCGGGCCGCAGCGTGGCCTGGGGCGATACCGCGGCCGTGCTCACCGCGCAGAATTTGCGCGCGGCGCGGGCGCTGCGCGACGAGGAGCTGGCGTGGGATTGAACGAGTGGGTGGTGGCGCCCTTTGTCGACTATGGCTTCATGCGGCGCGCCCTGGCCGGGTCCTTCGCGCTGTCCTGCGGCGCCGCGCCGCTGGGGGTGTTCCTGGTCCTGCGCCGCATGAGCCTGATGGGCGACGCGATGTCGCACGCCATCCTGCCCGGCGTCGCGGCGGGCTTCCTGTTGTCGGGCCTGTCGCTGACGGCCATGCTGCTGGGCGGCATCGTGACCGGCTTGGCGGTGGCGCTGCTGGCGGGCGTGGTGTCGCGCCTGACGCCCTTGCGCGAGGACGCCAGCTTCGCCGCCTTCTATCTGATTTCCCTTGGCCTGGGCGTGCTGCTGGTGTCGCTGCGCGGTTCCAATATGGACCTGCTGCACGTGCTTTTCGGCACCGTGCTGGGCCTGGACGACGCCGCGCTGCTGCTGGTGACGGTGTGCGCCAGCATCACCCTGGTGGCGTTGGCCATGCTGTACCGCCTGCTGGTGGCCGAATGCCTGGACCCGGGTTTCCTGCGCGCGGCCGGCGGCGGCGGCTCACTGGTGCACATGGCCTTCCTGATGTTGGTGGTGTTCAACCTGGTGTCCGGCTTCCAGGTGCTGGGCACGCTGATGGTGGTGGGCATCATGATGCTGCCGGCGGCCTCCGCGCGCTTCTGGGTGCGTTCGGCCGCCGGGCAGATTCCCCTGGCCGCCTTCCTGGGCGCCTTCGCCTCGCTGGCGGGGCTGCTGATCTCCTATCACTACAACGTGCCGGCCTCGCCCGCCATCATTCTCGCGGCGGGCGTCGTCTACCTGGTTTCCGTCGCCGGCGGGCCGCAGGGCGGCCTGCTGGATTTCTCACGGCGCGCCCGGCGCGGCGCGCGCTGATCTTCCACGGGGTATTCATCCATGGCATTCGCGACTTTTTCCCACCGGTTCCTGCCGGCGCGCCGCCAGGCGCTGGCGGCATTGGCCCTGGCCGCCTGCGGCGTGCTGGGCAGCGGCCCGGCCGCCTTCGCCCAGTCCCAGGCGCCTGCTCCCGCGGGACCGCTGAAGGTGGTGGCCAGCTTTTCCATCCTGGGCGACATGGTGAAGCAGATCGGCGACGGCGACGTGCAGGTGGACGTGCTGGTCGGCCCGGACGGCGACGCCCACGAGTACGAGCCGACGCCGGCCGACGCCCGCCGTATCGCGGCCGCGCAGTTGCTGGTGGTCAATGGCCTGGGCTTCGAGGCGTGGCTGCCCAAGCTGGTGCGCGCGTCGGGCTTCAAGGGCACGACGGTGGTGGCCTCGGAAGGGGTGACGCCGCGCGACTTCGGCGGCGACGCGACGGGCGGGCACGATCACGATCATGGCGGCGGCAACCACGACGACCATGGCCATGAAGGCAACACCGATCCGCATGCCTGGCAGAGCCTGGCCAACGGCGCCCGCTACGCCCGCAATATCGGCGCCGCGCTGGCGGCGGCCGATCCCGCGCATGCCGATGCCTATCGCCAGCGCACCGACGCGTATGTCGCGCGCATCGAGGCCATGGACGCCCGCGTGAAGCAGGCCTTCGCCGCCTTGCCGCCAGAGCGCCGCCGGGTGGTGACCTCGCACGACGCCTTCGGCTATTTCGGCGATGCCTATGGCATGACGTTCATCTCCGCCATGGGGATCTCGACCGAGGCCGAGCCCTCGGCCGCCGACGTGGCGCGCATCATCGGCCAGATCCGCCAGGAGAAAGTGCCCGCGGTGTTTTTCGAGAACGTCAGCAGCCCCAGGCTGGCGCAGCAGATCGCGCGCGAAACCGGCGCGCGCGTCGGCGGCACCTTGTACTCGGACGCCCTGGCCAAGCCGGGCCTGCCGGCCGCCACCTACCTGGGCATGTTCGAGTGGAACCTGAGCCAGTTCATGGCCGCGCTGAAGCCTTGATGAGGCAAGCTTTCCGCGATCCCGGGCGAAGCGCCGTGGCGGCGCGCGCGTCGTCTTCCGCGCGGCGCCGTCTCCTGCCGGCTGCCGGCGCTTTGCTGGCGGCGGCGACGCTTTTGGCCGCCGCGCCCGCGCGGGCGCATCCGCACATGTGGATAGACGGCGAGGCCGTGCTGGTCTTCGACGGCCAGGGGCGGCTGGAGGCGGTGCGGGAGCGCTGGAAGTTCGACGAGATGTTCGTCGCGTACACGACCCAGGGGCTGGCCGACGAGAAGGGCCAGTTGCCGCCCGCCACGCTGGACCGCATGGCGAAGGAATGGATGAACGCCCTGGGCGAGCCGATTTCCCATTACTTCACGCGGGTCGCCGTGGGCGGCAAGGTGCTCGCCTATGCCGCGCCGCGCGACGCCAAGGTCGAGTGGGATGCCGGGCGCAAGGCGATGGCGCTATCCTTCACCTTGCCCTTGCAGCAGCCGCCCGCGCCGGGCGCCGCGGGCGTGGACGTCGACATCATCGACCCGACGTATTTCGTCGCCTACGATTTCAGCGCGCCGGGCGCTGTTTCCATGGACCGCGCGCCGGCGGGTTGCCGCGCCGACTACCGTCCGCCCAAGCCCCTGGACGCGGCGCTGGTGCAGCAACTGGCGGCCATCCCCGCCGACCAGTCGGACCTGCCGGAGGAGCTGTTCGCGGCCACCAAGGGCCTGACGCATCGGATCCGGGTGACGTGCCCGTGACCGGGGCGACGGCGCCGGTGTCCTGGATGTCGATATCCTTGATCCCGTGTCCGAGATGCCGGCGTCCTGAATGCTGATGTTCTTGATCCTATGTCCATGATGCCGATACTCGTGCTGCTGCTGGTCGCGATGCCGATGTGGGCCAGGCTGTCGTCGCGGCGAGGCGGCGCGGGGACGCGGCATGGGGCCCGGTTCGCGGGCGCGCAGGGTTTGGCGGCATGCCTGGGATTGCTTCTGTCCGCCTTGTCGCTGCCGGCCGCGGCGGCGCATCCGTTCGGGGTTCCGGAGGTGGGCGGCGCGGTGGATGGGCCCGACTGGCTGTTGCGCCTGCTGGGCTGGGTCTCCGCCTGGCAAAGCCATTTCTATCGCCAGCTCACGGGGGCGGTGCGCGGCTGGCAGGCCGACGCCTGGGCGGCATGGCCGCTCGTGGGCCTGTCGTTCGCGTATGGCATTTTCCACGCCCTGGGGCCGGGCCATGGCAAGGCGGTGGTCGCCACCTATGTGCTGGCCAACCGGCAGACCGCCCGCAACGGCGCGGTGCTGGCCTTGCTGTCGGCTTTGGTGCAGGCGCTGGTCGCGATCCTGCTGGTCAGCGTGGCCGCGGGCATCCTGCGCGTCACGGCCGGCACGATGAACGCCGCGACGCGGTGGCTGGAGACCGGCTCGTTCGCGATGATCGTGGCGCTGGGGGCATGGCTGGTGTGGCGCAAGGCGCTCCGGCCCTTATGGCGAAAGGGCGCGCCGGACGATGCTGCGTCCGGCGTGGAGCAGGACCATGGCGGCGGCCATCATCGGCACGGCCATGAGCATGGCGATCACGATCACGATCATGGTCATGACGGAAGCCACGCCGATAATCACGCCCACGACCGCAGCCACGATCACAACCACGATCACAACCACGGCCATGCGCCGCACGCTCACGGCGTCGACTGCGGTTGCGGCCATGCCCATGTGCCGCCACCGCAAGCGGTGGCGGGCCGGCTGAGTCCGCGCAAGGCGTGGTCCGCCATTCTCGCGGTCGGATTGCGCCCATGCAGCGGCGCCTTGATCGTGTTGGTGTTCGCGCTGGCGCAGGATTTCTACCTGGCCGGCGTCGTGTCCGCGTTGGCCATGGGCCTGGGCACCGGCCTGACCGTCGCCACCCTGGTATGGGCGGCGGTGGCGGCGAGCGATCTGCTGGTGCGCGGCGGCGCGCGCCTGTCGCCGTCCTGGGCCGGCCGCCTGCGCTACGCCACGCAGGCCTGCGCGGCGGTCGCCGTGTTCGCCTTCGGGTTGCTGCTATTGGGCGGCGCCGTTACCGGCGCGGCTTGAGGCGCGTCACCGCAACGATCGCGCAATCCCGCCACGAAACGTGTGTTCGCGGCGTATTCAGGACTTGCGCCCGGCGCGCGGGTGGGCCTGGTCGTAGACCTTGGCCAGGTGCTGGAAGTCCAGCCGGGTATAGACCTGCGTGGTGGAAATGTTCGCGTGTCCCAGCATTTCCTGCACCGCCCGCAGATCCTGCGCCGATTGCAGGACGTGGCTGGCGAAGCTGTGGCGCAGCACGTGCGGGTGGACGTGCACGGGCAGGCCGCTGGCCTGGGCCATTTTTTCCAGTTGCCGCTGTACGACGCGCGGCGTGATGCGCCGGCCGCGTTCGCCCAGGAACAGGGCCGCCGCGTCGGCCGGCCCGCTGGCGGGACCGAGCAGGCGCGCGCGCATCGGCAGCCAGGCTTGCAGCGCGGCCAGCGCCGCCGCGCCCACCGGCACCGCGCGCCGCTTGCCGCCCTTGCCCAGCACCGATACCTCGTGCTCGTCCAGGTTCAGCCAGCTCGTGGATTCATGATCGGCGTTGCGTTCATAGCGCCAGTCCAGCCCCGTCAGTTCGGACAGCCGCAGGCCGCTGGAATACAGCAGTTCGAACATGGCCTGGTCGCGCAGCGCGACGGGTTCGGTCGCGGCCTGCGCGGCGGGTCTTTCGAGCAAGGCCTGGGCCTGCTCGACCGACAGCGCCTTGGGCAGGCCGCGCGCCGCCTTGGGCGCCTTGACGCCCGCGACCGGATTGCCCGGCAAGCCGGCTTCCCGCGCCCACCATTGATAGAAGCCGCGCCAGGCCGCGAGCGCGCGCGCCAGGCTGCGCGGGCCCAGGTCGCGCGCATGCAGGCGCGCGACGAACTGGCGGATGTGGCCGTTGGCGAGCCGGTCCAGGGGGCGATCGCCGGCCAGGGCGGCCAGGTGGGCGAGGTCGCGCCGATAGCCGGCCAGCGTATGCGGGGAATAGCGCCGATGCGTTTCCAGATGCGCCAGCCAGGCCTGCATGGGCGCCGGCAAGGGCGCTGACGATGGCGTCGAGGCTGGCTCCGGCTCGGACGGTGACGCGGATCGTTTCGGCGCTCCCGGCGCCATGGCCGGCGACGCCGCGAGCGATGCGTCCTTCGCGTTATCCACTGAGTCCTTCACGGTGCAAGGAGCGCGCGCCATGGTCCCTGTCTCCGTCCGTTTCCGCGTCCCGGCGTCACGCCGGGGAAGTTCGCGCCCGCGATGAAATCGACGCGTCCGTGCGAAGACGCGATTTCATGAGCGCGAATTTCCGGGACACGGCACTACGCCTCGGCCAAGCGATGCAGCGTGGCGGAGGCCAGGCTGCCGACGGTTTCCAGGAAGGTCGTACCCTTCTCCGGCGCGAAGCGTTCGGGATCGTCCGAGCCCAGCACCAGCAGGCCGATGCTGGGTTCCCCGGGCGCGGGGCGCAGCGGAACCAGCGCCAGCGAACGCGGCGTGGCGGAGAGCCACTTGACCGCCTCGAAAGCCGTGTCGGTGCCGCAATACGGCACTTTCAGGCTGTCGGTGAACGTGCGCACGTCCTCCGGCACCGGCGCGCCGTAGCCGGTCTCCGGCAATTGCGCCAGGCGCCACAGGCGCAGGCCGACTTCGTTGAGGTCGAACTGCTGCGCCAGGCCCAGGGCGATTTCGCCGGGCAGGCGCTGGATTTCCGCTTCGGCCAGCAGGCGGCAGCACCATTGCGTGAGCTTGGTGCTGATGCTCTCGTTGAAGCTGGCGTTGCTGACGAGTTCGTTGAGCCGCCATTCGAATTCGCGGATGCGTTCGCGCAGCGTGAATATCTGCCGCTCGCCCAGCGAAATCGTGCGCCCGCCGTGCGGATGGGGCACTTGCAGGGTGGAGAACAGGTCGGCGTGCGCGGTGAAGAACTCGGGGTTCTCGCTCAGGAAGTCGGCAACCTGGTCGGCGCTAAGGGTCGTGTCGGTCATGTCAGCGATTCAATGCCATGGAAAAAACGAGCTGGTCGATGTCGATCTGGCCGGTGTAGACCGAGGTGGCCGGGCCGGTCATGCGTAGCGAGGAACCGTCCCAGTCCACCGTCAATCGGCCGCCGCGCGCGTGCACGCGCACCGGCGTATCGAGTAGGCCGCGGCGGATGCCGGCCGCCACCGCCGCGCAGGCGCCCGTGCCGCAGGCCAGGGTTTCCCCGGCGCCGCGTTCGTAGACGCGCAGGCGGATAGTGTTGCGGTCGACGATCTGCATGAAGCCGGCGTTGACGCGGCGCGCGAAGCGCGGATGCGATTCGACCAGCGGCCCGATGCGTTCGACCGGCGCGCGGTCGACGTCGTCGACGACCTGCACCGCGTGCGGATTGGAAATGGCGACGGCCGAGATTTCGACCGTGGCCGGCACGTCGTCACAGCCGGCGGCCGGCGCCGGGGCCGTGGCGCGCAGGGGCAGGGTATAGAGCGTGTCGGCGCCTTCCGTCCGCGTGGCCAGGCCGGCGGCGTCGAAGGGCAGGGCCGCCGGATCGAAGCGGGTGCTGCCCATTTCGACGGTGACCTGTTCGTCGTCGCCCTCGTCCAGCACGATGATGCCGGTGGCGATTTCCGCGCGCAGGGGATTGCGGTCGGACAGGCCGGTCTCGTGCACGAAGCGGACGAAGCAGCGCGCGCCGTTGCCGCAATGTTCGACCTCGCCGCCGTCCGAATTGAAGATGCGGTAGCGGAAATCGGCGGCCGGCGAGGAGGCCGGCTCGACCAGCAGTATCTGGTCCGCGCCGATGCCGAAATGGCGATCGCCGAGCGCGCGCGCGCGCTCGGGCGTCATTTCGATGGTTTGGCGCACGCCGTCGAGCACGACGAAGTCGTTGCCGGCGCCGTGCATTTTGGTGAAGTTCCAGTTCATGCGGGCCATTATCCTCCAATCCCGCCGCGAGGGAGCCGGACTTGCCGGGACGGGCGGATGGCGCCGTGTTCCTTCGCGTCCAAGGACGCCGCGTCGCTCCGTGCCCGGCCGTGGCCGGGTCGTGTTCCTTCGGGTCGCTAGTAGAACTTGGCTTCGCCCGGCGGACGGGTCTTGAAACGGCGGTGCACCCAGTAATACTGGCTGGGGCAGCGCATCACCCAGCCCTCCAGCTCGCGGTTCAGGCGCGCGGTCGCGGCCTCCACGGTGTCGCCGCCGGGGAAATCGGCCAGGGCCGGCAGCACTTCCACGTGGTAATGGCCGGTGGCCGGGTCCCAATGCTCCAGCACCGGGAAGACCGGCAGTTGCCATTTGCGGGCGATCTGCGCGGTGGCCGGCACGGTGGCCGCCATGACGCCGAAGAAGGGCACGAAGATGGCGCCGTCGCGGCCGAAGTCCATGTCCGGCAGGTAATAGACCGGGCGCGATTCGCGGATATGGCGGATCAGCCCGCGCACCCCGTCGCGCCGGCTGACCAGGTGGACGTCGTTGAAGCGGGTGCGGCCGGCCGCCACGATGGCGTCGACGTCCGGATCGCGCTGCGGCGTGTACATGGTGGCCCCGGTGGGCGCGTCCATCGTCAGCCGGGTGGCGGCGACGTCCAGGCCGATGAAGTGCGGCGCCAGCAGGAGCAGGGGTTCGCCGGCGTCCACGCGGCGCTGGAATTCGGGATCGCGCGTGACGCTGACCATTTCCTCGATGGCCGCGCGGCTGCCGTACCAGAGCACGCCGCGGTCGATCAGCGACTGGCACAGCGCGCGGAAGTGCTCGCGCAGCCAGCGTTCGCGCGTGGCCTCGCTTTCGTGGGGGAAGCAGAGCCGCAGGTTGATGCGCACGATGCGCTGGCGGCGGCGCGCGCAGCGCAGCGTCAGCCAGGTCAGCCCGGCGCCCAGGCGCTGGCGGGTGGCGGGGCTGACGCTGCCGAACCAGCGGAACAGCGCTTCCAGCGCCCGGCGCTTGAGGCCGGGTTTGCCGGCCCGGGGCGCGGGCGCGGCGGTCTGCGCCTTGTCCTGCGGCGCGCTCACTGGACTACCCTCCTGTCGCTGCGCGACCTCCTCCCCGAGGGAGGATTCGCGCTCGGGGCGGCCCGGCGCGTTAATTGGTGTGCCCTCCTGTCGCTGCGCGACTTCCTCCCCGGGGGAGGATTCGCGCTTGGGGCGGCCCGGCGCGCTCATGGCGCGGACTCCTGGCCCGCGACGGCGTCGGGGGGCAGCGCGCCGCGCGTCTTGTAGCGGTTGTAGCTCCAGAGATATTGCCGGGGGAAACGGCGGATCAGGGTTTCCATGGCGGCGTTGATCAGGGCGGCCTGTTCCTGCGGCGTCTCGGGCAGCGGCGCGGGCACGCGCATGAGATGGATGCGCCAGCCGCGGCCGCGGGGCAGCCGTTCGCTGGCCATCAGGACGATGGGCACGTCGTGCGGCGCGGCCAGTTTGCCCGGCAGGGTAATGGTGTAAGCCATGCGGCCGAAGAAGGGCGCCCACACGCCTTCGCCGGCGCCCGGGGCCTGGTCGGGCAGCAGGCCGATGGCCTGTTGCTTGCGCAGGGTGCGGACGAATTCGCGCACCCCCTGCATGGTGGCCGGCACGGCGCGCAACTCGGCCGTATTGCGCGCCCGTTCCAGCAGCGGCGCCAGCGCCGCCTGGCGCGGCGGGCGGAACATCACCGTCAGCGGCATGCGCTTGGCCAGATAGCGCGCGTTGATTTCAAAGCCGCCCAGATGGGGCGTCAGGAAAATGACGCCGCGTTGTTCGGCCAGGGCGGCCTCGGCCACGGTCCACTCGTCGGTGACGGTGCGCGCCAAGCAGTCCTCCGGGCGGAACCAGATCTTGGGCTGCTCCAGCATCATGGCGCCGATTTCGCCGGCGGACGCGCGCGCGAAGGCGGCATCCGTATAGCCCGCCTGGGCCGCGTTCGCGCGCAGGCGGTCGCGGAAACGGCCGGGGAGGGCATAGGCCAGCCGTCCGCAGAGCCGCCCCAGACCTTGCAGGAGGGTCAGCGGCAGGCAGGCCAGCAGACGAAAGAAGACAACGATCAACATGCGGGAAAGGCGGGCGGCAAGGACGGGTGGGACGGATGGGCAGGGAGGCGCGGCAGCGGGAACCGCCATTTTCGCTTAAAATCGCCGGGTCGCCGAGTTAACCGACAACTTGCGGGGCGACGCGCGGCAGGCCTTGCGGCCGGCCGGGCAAAATCCGCTAAAGCGTCGCGCCCGATCGAGGTCCCTTTCGAGATTGCGATTTCAGGTGCAACGCGCCGATGAACAATCTTGCCGGCCCATGCCGGTATTAATGTCAGAAGGACCTGCCGTGGCGCAAAACGATTTCCTCTTCACTTCCGAATCCGTTTCCGAAGGCCATCCCGACAAGGTGGCGGACCAGATTTCCGATTCCATCCTGGACGCGATCTTCACGCAGGACCCCAACGCCCGCGTCGCGGCCGAGACCCTGTGCAACACCGGCCTGGTCGTGCTGGCCGGTGAAATCACCACCACCGCCAACGTCGACTACATCCAGGTCGCGCGCGACACCATTCGCCGCATCGGCTACGACAACACCGACTACGGCATCGACTACAAGGGTTGCGCGGTGCTGGTCGCCTACGACAAGCAATCGCCCGACATCGCCCAGGGCGTGGACCGCAGCTCCGAGGACTACCTCAACCAGGGCGCCGGCGACCAGGGCCTGATGTTCGGCTACGCCTGCGACGAAACCCCCGACCTGATGCCCGCGCCGATCTGGTATGCGCACCGCCTGGTGCAGCGCCAGAGCGAACTGCGCAAGGACGGCCGCCTGCCGTGGCTGCGCCCGGACGCCAAGTCGCAAGTGACTTTCCGCTATGTCGACGGCAAGCCGGCCGAGGTCGATACGGTCGTGCTGTCGACCCAGCACCATCCGGAAGTGTCGCAGTCGACCATCCGCGAAGCCGTCATCGAAGACATCATCAAGCCGTGCTTTCCCGAAGGCCTGATCACGGCCAAGACCAAGTTCCTGGTCAACCCGACCGGCCGCTTCGTCATCGGCGGCCCGCAAGGCGATTGCGGCCTGACCGGCCGCAAGATCATCGTCGATACGTACGGCGGCGCGTGCCCGCACGGCGGCGGCGCGTTCTCGGGCAAGGATCCGTCGAAGGTGGACCGCTCGGCCGCCTACGCCGCCCGCTACGTGGCCAAGAACATCGTCGCGGCCGGCCTGGCGCGCCAGTGCCAGGTGCAGGTCAGCTACGCCATCGGCGTGGCCGAGCCCATCAACATCACGGTGTACACGGAAGGCACCGGCGTGATGCCCGACGAGCAACTGGCCAAGCTGGTGCGCGAGCACTTCGACCTGCGTCCGAAGGGCATCGTCAACATGCTCGACCTGCTGCGTCCCATCTACGCGAAGACCGCCGCCTACGGCCACTTCGGCCGTTCGGAGCCGGAGTTCTCGTGGGAAGCCACCGACAAGGCCGCCGCGCTGAAGAAGTCGGCCTGATCGCCGTGCAAGGTCCCGCGGTCCAGCACCGCGGGCAATATGACCTCGGCCATCTTCCGGTTGCCGGCGTCGCCCGGATGCAGGTGGTCGCCGGAGTCGAAGCGCGGCGCCAGGCGCGCCGGATGTGCGGGATCGCGTAGCGCGGCATCGACGTCGGCCACGGCGTCGAAGGCGCGGCTGCCGCGTATCCACGCGTTCAGGGCCTGGCGCAGGGCATCCTTTTCCGGCTGGTAGTAATCCGCCAGGGGCGTGCCGGGCAGCGCGCCCTCGAACGGCGGCAAGGTGGCGCCGATCACGCGCACGCCTCGCGCATGGGCGCGCGCGATCAGTTGCTCGTAGCCCGCGATCAGCGCTTGCAGCGAAGGCCGCGCGGCGCGGTCGGGCTCGAAGGCCGTGCCGGGCCAACTGATGTCGTTGATGCCCAGCAGCGTGACGACCGCGCTCACGCCCGGCTGCGACAGGACGTCGCGGTCCAGCCGGGCCAGGGCGTTGACGCCCATGCCGTCGGACAGCAGGCGCGCGCCGGAGATGCCGGCGTTGATCACCGCCATGCCGCGCGGCGCCAGGGCTTCGGCGAGGAAGTCCGGCCAGCGGGTGTCGGCATCCAGCGTGGCGGCGGCGCCGTCGGTGATGGAATCGCCGATGGCCGCCACGACGCCGGCCGTACGGAAGCCTTGCACGTCGATGCCGTTCATGCCGAGGTCCGCCGCAGCGCCGACGCCGGCCGTCATGGGAGACGCGGCGCCCGGCCGTGTCGTGGGTGGCCCCGGCATCGACCGTTGCGGCAAGGCCCGCGCCGAGGCCGGCTTCCCGTCCCGTTCCACGTCCTGCTCCACTTCGATACCGGATAACAACAGCCGCGCGGTCGTGGCCTGGGCCGCGGGGTCCAGGCGCGCCGCGCCGGTCTGGTCGCCGGCCGCGATCCAGGCAGTCGCGCGGCCGTCCCAGTGGAAGGTGGCGGCCGGCGTGGCTTGCGGCAGGTACAGGCTGACGGTCACGCGCGCCAGCGCGGGCAGCGGCAGGTCGATGGGATCGCTGAGCAGCGGCGCGCCCGGCGCGATGACCGCGCTGGACTTGCCGCCATAGGTCACGGCGCGCAGGCTGCCGGGCACGAGGCTCCCATGGGTGCCCGCAAGCGCCACGCTGCCGCGGCCCACGACGACAGGTTGCTTGCCGTAGGCGTTGGAAAGGACGAGGCGCAGCCGGCGCCCGCCCAGGCTGACGCGCGCCACCTGGCGCACGGTCTGGCCCGCCAGCACGGCAGGCACGTTGGTGGGAAACAGGAAGTCCGGTCCCCATACCGGTTGCGGGCTGGCGGTCCAGGTGGCGAGCCACGCCGGCACTCTTTCCCCGCCCTGGGCGTGGCCCGAAGCTGACGCCATGGCCATGCCCAGGGCGGCCGCGGCCAGGGCATGCCGGGAAAGGCGCGCCGGGCCGCGTCCGGCGGCGACCTGATGGCGGTGGACAGGAAGAGGCGGCCTGCCGCGCCGCGGTGTTTTCAGCGTCATGGATTCGTGAATTCAAGGTCAATAACGGGGCCAATGATGAATTCAAGGACGCTTTCGGCATAGACTGGCGGCGCGATCAACACTCATGAGCCGAATTCACAAAGGAAACCCGCATGGCCCGTCTCGACGTCAATCGCGCCGGTGAATTGGAGGTTTTCGTGCGCGTCATCGACCTCGGCGGTTTTTCCGCCGCGGCCCGCGCGCTGGACATGACCCCGTCCGCCGTGAGCAAGCTGGTCGCGCGGCTGGAGCGGCGCCTGGGCGCGCGCCTGGTCAACCGCTCCACCCGCCAGTTGCAACTGACCGCCGAAGGCTGCGCCTTCTACGAGCGCGGCGTGCGGGTGCTGGCCGATCTGGACGAGGCCGAACGCTGCGCCGGCGCCCACGGCGCGCCGCGCGGCCGCCTGCGGGTGAATGCGAACGTGCCTTTCGGCCATTGTTTCCTGCTGCCGCTGGCGCCGGCGTTCCTGGCGCGTTATCCCGAAGTCAGCCTGGACATCGTGCTGACCGATGAAGTGGTGGACATACTGGAACAGCGGACCGACGTGGCCGTGCGCGCGGGGCCGCTGAAAAGCTCCAGCCTGGTGGCGCGCAAGCTGGGCGCGACGCGCATGACCATCGTCGCCGCGCCGGACTACCTGAAGCGCCACGGCACGC
Source organism: Bordetella genomosp. 10 (assembly GCF_002261225.1). NCBI lineage: Bacteria > Pseudomonadati > Pseudomonadota > Betaproteobacteria > Burkholderiales > Alcaligenaceae > Bordetella > Bordetella genomosp. 10. The sequence continues at coordinate 3,012,949 of NZ_NEVM01000005.1, read as the reverse complement.
CCGATTCGCCGGCGGCGCTGCGCGGGCACAACCTGCTGGGTTTCAACTACGCGCGCGCCGGCAACGGCTGGCCGCTGCGCTTCGAGGGCGAGGACCATCTGGTGACGCCGGCCGGCAACGCCCTGGCCAGCGACGGCGAAGCCCTGCGCCGGCTGGCCGTGGCCGGCCTGGGGCTGGCGCGCCTGGCGAGCTTCCAGGTGCGGGAGGACATCGAGGCGGGGCGGCTGGCGCCGGTGCTGGAGGCCTGCAATCCCGGCGACAGGGAGGAAGTGCATGCCGTCTTCGTCGGCCAGGGCGGCCATCTGCCGCTGCGCGTGCGCGCCTTCCTGGATTTCCTGGCCGAGCACGTGCGTCTATGACGCTTGCGCCGCGGGGGCGTCCTTGTCTATGGTTGGAGGTCGGCCGGCTTCCTTGCCGCTGCATCGAAGCCGGCCGCCGAGGCGGGCCGTTCGAGCAGGCCAGTCAAGCAGGCCGTTCGATCAGGCCATTCAATCGGCCCATTCAATCAGGCCGCCCCGGCTTGGACACACTGAACCAGGAGACATCATGACCGCGCTGTTCGACTTGCCCCTGCAACGCGTGGACGTCGGCGACGGCATGCATATCGCCGCGCGCGTCGCGGGCGAAGGGCCGCCCTTGCTGTTGCTGCACGGCCATCCGCAGACGCACGTCATCTGGCACCGCGTCTGGCCGGCGCTGACCGCGCGCTACACCTGCATCGCCGCCGATCTGCGCGGCTATGGCGACAGCGACAAGCCGCCCGCTTCACCGGACCACGCCGCGCATTCCAAGCGCGTGATGGCGCGGGACATGGTGAACCTGATGCGCGCCCTGGGCCATGAGCGCTTCGACGTGCTGGCGCATGACCGCGGCGCGCGCGTGGCGCACCGGCTGGCGATGGACCACGCCGAGCGCGTCGGCCGCATGATGCTGCTGGATATCGCGCCCACGCTGGATATGTACCAGGGCACCACCCGCGCCTTCGCCCAGGCCTACTATCACTGGTTCTGGCTGATACAGCCGGCGCCCATGCCGGAAACCATGATCGGCCACGACCCGGTGTTCTACGTGCGCGCCGTGATGGGCGGGCGCCCCGGCGGCCTGGCCATCTTCGACCCGCGCGCCCTGGCCGAATACGAGCGCTGCGCCGCGCTGCCGGGCCTGCCCGTGGGCATCTGCGAGGACTATCGCGCCTCCGCCACGCTGGACCTGGAGCACGACCGCGCCGACCGCGTCGCCGGCCGCAAGCTGGCCTGTCCCGTTCGTGTCCTGTGGGGCGCGCGCGGCGCGGTGGGACGCAACTTCGACGTCCTGGCCTTGTGGCGCGCGGTGGCCGGCGAGGTCGACGGCGAGGCCCTGGACGCCGCGCATTACCTGGCCGAGGAAGTGCCGGACGCGGTGACCGAACGGGCGCTGGCCTTCTTCGGCTGACTTCGTCCGGCGGCGGATAGCGGCATCCCCCCACACGGGTCTGCCCGGGCTGCCGCCGCGCGGACCCCTCCGGTATAGTCACGCGATCAGCAACCGGAAGAGGCATCATGGATCCGCGTTACCCTCTCGCCCAGCCCGCCCCGTTCTCCCGCCTTGCGCGCGCCGCGCAACGGCTGTGCGTGGCCGCGGCCGCCTGGACCTTGGCGGCCGGCGCCGCGCACGCGCAGATCACCGTGCGCATCGGCGAGGTCAACAGCTACAAGGCGCAGCCCGCTTTTCTCGAACCCTACCGCAACGGCATGCAGTTGGCCGTGGACGAGGTCAACGCGGCCGGCGGCGTGGCCGGCAAGAAGCTGGAGTTGTTCACGCGCGACGACAACGCCAACCCGGGCGACGCCGTGCGCGCCGCCGAGGAACTGATATCGCGCGAGCGCGTCGACGTGCTGCTGGGCGGCTACCTGTCCAATATCGGCCTGGCGCTGGCGGATTTCGCCCGCCAGAAAAAGATCTTCTTCCTCGCCAGCGAACCGCTGACCGACAAGATCGTCTGGCAGAACGGCAACCGCTACACCTTCCGCCTGCGCGTCTCGACCTATATGCAGGCCGCCATGCTGGCGCCGGAGGCGGCCAAGCTGGGCAAGAAGCGCTGGGCCTTCGTCTATCCGAACTACGAATACGGCCTGTCGGCGGTGTCCACCTTCAAGACGCTGCTGAAGAAGGCGCAGCCCGACGTGGAATTCGTCGGCGACCAGGCCGTGCCCCTGGGCAAGGTGGACGCGGGCAGCGTGACGCAGGCGCTGGCCGACGCCAAGCCCGACGCGATCTTCAACGTCCTGTTCGCTGGCGACCTGACCAAGCTGGTGCGCGAAGGCACCACGCGCGGCCTGTTCCCGGCCACGCCCGTGGTCAGCATGCTGACGGGCGAACCGGAATACCTCGATCCGCTCAAGGATGAAACGCCGGTGGGCTGGATCGTCACGGGCTACCCCTGGTCGACCATCCAGACGCCCGAGCACACGGCCTTCCTCAAGGCCTATCGCGACCGCTACAAGGACTATCCGCGCCTGGGGGCGGTGGTCGGCTACAGCGCCATCAAGTCGCTGGCCGCCGGCCTGGAGAAGTCCGGCGGCAGCGCGCAGCCGGACAAGCTGATCCCGGCCTTCGAAGGCTTGCAGGTCGATATTCCCTTCGGCCGCATCCAGTACCGCGCCATCGATCACCAGTCGACCATGGGCGCCTACGTCGGCAAGCTGGCGGTGCAGGACGGCAAGGGCGTGATGGTGGACTACCAGTACAAGGACGGCGCGGACTTCCTGCCGCCCGACGACGAGGTCCGCAAGCTGCGGCCGGCGCAGTAGGCGCGGATCCAAGGCCGGGAGATCGGCCAGGTATGCGTCGCTCCGCAAGGCAATGCGTAGCGGCGCAGTAGGCGCTTACATCGGGCGATGTCCCTTGGACCGGCGAGGGTAAGCGGGCGGCCCCGGTGCTATGCTCTGGCCCATGGTTTGCCCGTACATCGATTCTTCTTCCGCCGGTCCCGAAGATGCCGCCTCTGGCGCCGCCTCCGGGACCGGCAACAGCCCCGCCGACAGCCGCGCCGGCGGCGCCGCCACGCCTCCCGCCCCCGAGGGCAGGGGCGTCTTCACCATGACCGATTCGCCCTGCGTCGCGGTCTGCTCCACGCTCTACGACGACGTCTGCCGCGGCTGCGGCCGCACGGCCATGGAAGTGGCGGAATGGGTTTTCCTCAGTCCCGAGGAAAAGCAGGTGATCTGGACCCGCATCCGCGCGGAAGGCTATCCGCGGCGCAAGGGTTGATCAGAACCGGTAGCCGACCGCCACCGTGAACACCCAGGGATCGACGTGCGCGCGTCCGATGGTGTCGCCATTGAGCTTCACCTTGGAATCGATGTCGATGTAGCGCACGTCGGCGTTCAGCAGCCAGCGGTCGCTCAGCTTGTAGTCCACGCCGATCTGCCCCGCCACGCCCCACGAGTCCGTCAGCTTGACGTCGTTGCCCGCCAGGGCGCCGCGGCTCTTGGTGTCGAAGAAGTGGGTGTAGTTCAGGCCCACGCCCACGTAGGGCTGGATGCGACTGTCCGGCAGGAAATGCCATTGCAGGCTGAGCGTGGGCGGCAGTTGCTTGGTGTTGACGATGTTGCCGCCGACCGCGCCGCTGCCGCGCACGTCGTGCTGGAAGGGCACGGCGCCCAGCAATTCGATGCCGATGTTCTGCGTGGCCATGTACGTGACCGTGAAGCTGGGGCGCACGCTGTTGTTGGCGTGCAGGCCCACCGCGCCGTCCAGCGCGTGGCCCGTGTCGGACTTGGGCCGGACCTGGGTGGCGCCCACGCGCAGCAGCCAGTCTCCGGCATCGTAGGCATGCGCCGGCGCGGCCGCCAGCAGGGCGGCGAACAGAGCACATGACGCGGCGCCCGTGCGGACGGCGCGCGCCAGGGTTGCCATGGGAATAGACATCTTCGTATCTCCAATAATCGAGGTCCTGTGCAGCAAGGATGGCAGCGGGGACACGCGCGCCCGTTGATAAAAATCAATGGCGTCGACGATTGCCCAGCCGTACCGCGCCGTTACGGCGCAGATGTGGCGCAGATGTGGCGCAGACGTGGCGCCGGCGCCGCGTGCCGTGCTGTCGCTTTCATGTCATGTAGGGCGGGCCTAATGGCGTTTTTCTCGCCCCCCCGGGTGCTCCCCATGCTCATCGCGCTGGTTACGGATGCCTGGCATCCGCAGGTCAATGGCGTCGTCCGCACCTGGACGACCATGTGCCGCTTGTTGCGGGAGTGGGGGCACGAAGTCCTCGTCGTCAGCCCGGAGGGCGCGCGCACCGTGCCGGCGCCGTCCGAGCCCGACCTGCGGCTGTGCCTGTTCCCGGGCCGGCAGCTCGAGCGCATGCTGGGCGACGTGACGCCCGACGCCCTGCACATCGCCACCGAGGGCCCGCTGGGCCTGGCCGCGCGGCGCATGGCCAAGCGCCGGGGCTGGCGCTACACCACCTCCTTCCACACCATGTTCCCCGACTACCTGGAAGCGCGCCTGGGCATCCCGGCGTCGCTGCCATGGCGCTTCCTGCGCTGGTTCCACCGGCCGTCGCAGCGGGTGCTGGTGCCCACGCCCACGGTGCGCGACATCGTGGCCGGCCGCGGCTTGCAGAACCTGCAGGTGTGGTCGCGCGGCGTGGACGGCGGCAAGTTCACGCCGGGCCCCCGCGACGCCTTTCCCGAATTGCCGCGCCCCCTGTTCCTGAGCGTGGGCCGCGTCGCCCGGGAAAAGAACCTGGACGCCTTCCTGTCCCTGGACCTGCCCGGCTCGAAGATGGTGGTGGGCGCCGGGCCGGACGAGGCGCGCCTGCGCCGGAAATATCCCGGCGTCCGCTTCGAGGGCATGCGCTCGGACGCCGACCTGCCGCGCTACTACTCGGCCGCCGACGTTTTCGTCTTTCCCAGCCTGACCGACACGTTCGGCCTGGTGATGCTGGAGGCCCAGGCCTGCGGCACGCCGGTGGCGGCCTTCCGCAGCGAAGCGCCGCTGGCGGTGATCCAGGACGGCGTCACCGGCTGCCTCGACGACGACCTGGGCGCGGCCTGCCGCGCGGCGCTGGCGCTGGACCGGGACACGGTGCGCCGGCATGCCCTGGCGCGCACCTGGGACGGCGTGGCCCGGGACCTGCTGGCGGCCCTGGCGCATCCGCTCCGTGTTGCGGGGTAGCGGATTTCTCATTATGATTAATAACAATTCTTATTTAGATTTTTAGCCGCGCTCCCGTAGCCCGGCGCTACAGGAACGCATCGTGCCAGGCTTGGCATCCCCGTCGAACTTCGAATCCCTGTACGGCGGCCATCACGGTTGGCTACAGGGCTGGCTCCAGCGCCGGCTGGGCAATGCCGACGACGCGGCGGATCTCGCCCATGACGCCTTCCTGCGCCTGATGCAAACGCCGCGCCGTTTCGACAGCGCGCCGGAAGCCCGCGGCTACCTGCGCACGATGGCCAACGGCCTGTGCGTGGATCTCTGGCGCCGCCGCTGCATCGAGCGCGCCTGGCTCGAGGCGCTGGCCGCCTGCGCCGACGCCGCCATGCCCTCGGCCGAGCACCAGGCGATCGTGCTGGAGGCGTTGCAGGAAATCGACGCCATGCTGCGCAGCCTGCCGCCCAAGGCGGCCCGCGCCTTCGTGCTGGCCGTGGCCGGCGACATGACCCACAAGGAAGTGGCCCGCGAACTGGGCGTTTCCACGCGCACGGTGACGACCTATGTCGGCCAGGCCATGCTGCATTGCCTGCGCCTGGAGGCGCGCCAGGTGGTGGCGGAATTGCCGCAAGGCGCGCGCATGCCGGCGGGCTCGGCCGCCGTCCTCCATGACGCCTTCTGACGCCGGATCGTTCGTCCCGCCCGGCACGCCGTGACCGCATCCTCCCTCGACCCGCCCGCCGCCGAACCGTCGCACCGCAGCCTGGAGCAGGCCGCCGGCTGGTTCGCGGTCCTGGATTCGGGCGAGGCGACGGCCGCCGACCGGCGCCATTGGGAAGCCTGGCTGGCCGAGTCGGCCGAGCACCGGGAGGCGTGGCGCTACGTCGAGCGCATCAGCCGCCGCTTCGACCCGATCAAGACCAGCCCGGAGCGGGGCAGCGCGCTGGCCGCCTACCGGCAGGCCAGCGGCGACCGGGCGCGCCAGCGGCGCACCTTGCTGGGCCTGGCCGCCTTGGCCGGCAGCGGCCTGGCCGGCTGGGCCGCGTGGCGCCAGACGGACCTGCCGCGGCTGGCCCTGGCATGGGTGGCGGACTACCGCAGCGGCACCGGCGAAGTGCGCGACGTCGTGCTGTCCGACGGCACCCGCGTGTGGCTCAACGCCCAGAGCGCCTTCAACCGGGACTACCGGACGGACCGGCGCTGCCTGCATCTGGTCAGGGGAGAAATCCTCGTCGACACCGCGGCCGATCCGCAGGGGCGTCCATTTTACGTCGAGACGCCGCAAGGCCGGATGCAGGCCCTGGGCACCCGTTTCGCCGTGCGCCAGGACGCGCACGAGACCTTCCTGGCCGTCTACGAGGGCGCCGTCCAGGTGCGCACCGCTGGCACGGACGCCGGCGCCGTCATCCCCACCGGCCGACAGACCCGCTTCACCCGCGCGGCGCTGGCGGCGACCGAAGCCGCCGATCCGTCCCGCGAGGCCTGGACGCGCGGGCTGCTCGTCGCCCGCGACACGCCGCTGCGCGAGGTGGTGGGGGAACTGCGGCGCTATTACCCGGGCCACCTGGGCCTGGCGCCGGAGGTGGCCGATCTGCCGGTCTTCGGCGGCTACCCGCTCAACCGCCCGGACCAGGCCCTGGCGATGCTCGAAGCCGTGCTGCCCATCCGCGTCCGGCGCACGCTGCCGTGGTGGGTGAGCATCGAAGCGCGCGGCGCGGCGCCGGGCGGCTGACCTCGCCGCCGATTCCCTCGGCGCCCCTGCTGCTTCGGCCGCCGACCCCTCCCAGCCGACCCTCCTTCCCCTGGCGCCGCCGTCCCCGGCACGGCCCGCGAAAAAATTTTCGCGGATGGCTTCTACTTTTCGGCCGCTCGTTCGATTAAGGGGGTGAAGGGATCGCCCAGCCGTCCGCGACGCGGCCCCGGTCCGGTTCGCCGGCCGGCGCCGCCGCGCCCGGCGGCACGGCGGTCCGTATCCATCACCAAATACCTTGCACGAGGAATTGTTTTCGCCATGTCTTACCAGCCCTCCCATGCCGTGGCCGCCGCCGCGGCGCACGTTTCCAGCGCGCCGGCGCGAACGCAAGCGGGACTCCGCCCCACGCGGCTCGCGGCCGCCATCCATCTGGCGCTGCTCGTCGGCCTGGGGGCGGCAACATGGCAGCCCGCGGCCCACGCCCAGGCCGCGGGCAACCCGGCGCGCCAGGCGTCCGCCGCCCGCGCCTACGATATTCCGGCGGGGCCGCTCGACATCGCGCTGGCGCGTTTCGTGACCGAGTCCGGCGTGCCGCTGGCCGCCGCGCCCGAGCTGGTGCGGGGCCGGCAAAGCGCCGGCTTGCGCGGCACCTTCGACACGCAGGCCGCGCTGGACAGCCTGCTGGCGGGGACGGGATTGACGGCGGTCGCCGGCAACGGCGGCGCCTACGTATTGCGCCAGGCGCCGGCGACGCCCGCGGCCACGGGCGCGGCCGCCGCCGCCGCCGTCTCGCCGTCCGCCCGTTCGGGCGAAGCCGCCCCCCAGACCCTGGGCACCGTCACCGTGACCGCCACCGGCTACGAGCAATCGGTCGCCGAGGCGCCGGCCAGCGTCACCGTGCTCACGCGCGAGGAGATCGCCCGGAAACCCTACGCCAACCTGCAGGACGCGCTGACCGACGTCGAGGGCGTGAGCGTGGTGGGCGCCAGCGCCAACAAGCAGGACATCAACATCCGCGGCATGCCGGGCAAGTACACGCTGATCCTGGTCGACGGCGTGCGCCAGGGCACGCGCGAGCTGCTGAACCGCGAAGAGCTGGGCATGGTGCAGGGCGCGCAGATCCCGCCGCTGGCGGCCATCGAGCGCATCGAAGTGATCCGCGGCCCGATGTCCTCGCTCTACGGTTCGGACGCGCTGGGCGGGGTGATCAACATCATCACCCGTAAGGTGCCGGAAAAATGGACCGGCAACATCGACCTGGGCACCGTGTTGCAACAGCACAGCCGGCTGGGCAACAGCCGCCAGGCCGACTTCTACCTGGCCGGCCCCATCAAGGAAGACAAGGTCGGCCTGCAGATCTACGGCAAGGCCAACGGCCGCACCGAGGCCGACGTGCAGGACGGCAGCTACGGCATCCGCGACCGCGGCGTGACCGCCAAGCTCAACATCAAGCCGACGAGCGGCCAGGACATCACGCTGGAGGCGGGGCAGGACGAATACTTCCGCTACGCCACCACCGGCAAATCGCTGGACGACAGCACCGACGACTACCGCCTGAACATGCGCGACACGCATTTCCGCGCCACGCACGAAGGCCGCTGGGGCTGGGGCAACACCACGGTGTCGCTACAGCACGAGATCGGCACCTCGCACAACACCATCGGCGGCGCCGACACCACCAGCTATCCCGACACCCGGCTGAGCACCACGGTGCTGGACGCCAAGGCGGTGGTGCCGCTGTCCAGCCACATCCTGACGCTGGGGGGCCAGTTCCTGCAGGAGAAGCTCTCGGGCACGGACAACGAGGCCGCTTCCAGCGCCAAGATGAACACCGTCAGCCGCCTGAGCGAACACTCGTGGGCGCTGTTCGGCGAGGACGAGTGGGCGCTGACCGACCGGCTCAGCTTCACCGGCGGCCTGCGCATGGACCATCACGAGTTCTACGGCCAGCACTGGAGCCCGCGCGGCTACCTGGTCTACCAGGTGAGCCCGGGCTGGACGGTCAAGGGCGGCGTGGCGCGCGGCTTCCGCGCGCCCGAACTGCGCCAGGTCGCGCCCGACTACTACCAGGCCACGGGCGGCGCCGTGGGCGCGCCGCGCGGCACCATCGCCGGCAACCCCGATCTCAAGCCGGAGACCAGCACCAATACCGAACTCGGCCTGCATTACACGGATCCGGACGGCACGGCCGGCGGCATCACCTTCTTCCACAACGACTTCCACGACAAGATCTACAGCCAGTGCATTTCCGGCTGCAGCGGCAGCGCCGGCGCGACCTATGCCTGGGGCAACATCGGCCGCGCCACCCTCAAGGGCGTGGAAACCTCGCTGACGCTGCCCGTCACGGACGCGCTCAAGTTCTCCGCCAACTACACGTACACGGCGTCCAAGCGCAAGAGCGACGACGAAACGGCGTTCGACGGCACCTCGCTCAAGGGCAAGCCGCTGGACCGCACGCCGCGTCATTCCCTGAACCTGCGCGCCGACTGGGAGCCCGCCGAGAAATGGGCGCTGTACGCGGCCGCCCACGTGCAGAGCGAGCAGTATTGGGCGAACTACCGCAACGCCTCGACCACCACCCGCCGCCGCCCCGGCGCCACGACCTATGACCTGGGCGCCAGCTACGTGGTGAACAAGAACGTCACCATGCGCCTGTCGGTCCTCAACGTCACCGACAAGCGGGTGCCGGTGGACTACCGCGCCCGCACCGACGGCCTGGACGGCAACTGGCTGGTGGACGACGGACGCCGGTTGTGGCTGAGCACGTCCATTTCGTTCTGAACGGGGGGCGCCGGCGGGCCCTGGATCGGGGGGCGAAGCCCGGGCGCCCGCGCCGGCGGGCGGCCCGGTATCGCTGACGCCGGCCACCCGCTACAATATCGCCCACGCTTGAGGAGCGTTGCGACGGACAGGCCGGGCAAATCGATGGACGCCATCGCTGCCGGCGGGTCCGCCAGGCTCAAGCATTCCAAGGCATGCCGCGTTCGCGCGGCGCCATGAAACGGCGCTCATCTTTACTGCATCGCTGCGGTGAAGACGAGTACGCCGTCTGGTTCTCCACCGGTACGGCCGGACCCCCACAGGCATGGGCGGGTCCGCGCGCTCGTCCCGCCGGCCGCGCGGCAGCGCCGTCCGTTTTCTCATGTGGAGCAATCACAATGAACACCGTTTCCGATAAGTCCGTGGCCGATTCCATCGTCGCCGATATCGGCCTGGCCGGCTGGGGCCGCCGCGAAATCGCCATCGCCGAAACCGAAATGCCCGGCCTGATGGCCACCCGCGAAGAGTACGCCGCGGCGCAGCCGCTGAAGGGCGCGCGCATCGCCGGCAGCCTGCACATGACCATCCAGACCGCGGTGCTGATCGAGACCCTGACGGCCCTGGGCGCCGACGTGCGCTGGGCCTCGTGCAACATCTTCTCGACCCAGGACCACGCCGCCGCCGCCATCGCCGCCGGCGGCACGCCGGTGTTCGCCGTCAAGGGCGAGACCCTGGCCGAATACTGGGACTACACCCACAAGATCTTCGAATGGCCCAATGGCGAACACGCCAACATGATCCTGGACGACGGCGGCGACGCCACGCTGCTGCTGCACCTGGGCGCCAAGGCTGAAAAAGACGCCTCCGTGCTGGCCAAGCCGGGCAGCGAGGAAGAGCGCGTGCTGTTCGCGGCCATCAAGGCCACCCTGGCGCGCGATCCCAAGTGGTACTCGACCCGCCTGGCGCAGATCCGCGGCGTGACCGAGGAAACCACCACCGGCGTGCATCGCCTGTACCAGATGTCGCAGAAGGGCGAACTGGCCTTCGCCGCCATCAACGTCAACGACTCGGTCACCAAGTCCAAGTTCGACAACCTGTACGGCTGCCGCGAATCGCTGGTCGACGGCATCAAGCGCGCCACCGACGTGATGGTGGCCGGCAAGGTCGCCGTGGTGGCCGGCTACGGCGACGTGGGCAAGGGCTGCGCCCAGGCGCTGATGGCCCTGCGCGCCCAGGTCTGGGTCACGGAAATCGATCCCATCTGCGCCCTGCAGGCGGCGATGGAAGGCTACAAGGTCGTGACCATGGAAGAGGCCGCCGACAAGGCCGACATCTTCGTCACCGCCACGGGCAACTACAACGTCATCACGCGCGCCCACATGGACCGCATGAAGGACCAGGCCATCGTCTGCAACATCGGCCACTTCGACAACGAAATCGACGTCGCCGGCCTGGAAGGCCTGCAATGGGAAGAGATCAAGCCCCAGGTCGACCACGTCATCTTCCCCGACGGCAAGCGCATCATCCTGCTGGCCAAGGGCCGCCTGGTGAACCTGGGCTGCGCCACCGGCCACCCGTCCTTCGTGATGTCCTCGTCCTTCACCAACCAGACCATCGCGCAGATCGAGCTGTTCACGCGCAACGAGGCCTACACCAAGGGCCAGGTCTACGTGCTGCCCAAGCAACTGGACGAAAAGGTCGCGCGCCTGCACCTGAAGAAGCTGGGCGTGAACCTGACCACCTTGACCAAGGAACAGGCCGACTACATCAGCGTCTCGGTTGACGGTCCTTACAAGAGCAATCACTACCGTTATTGATTTTGGCGCAAAATAGGGTCAGGTCCACCGCGTCCGCCGGACGCGGGACCGCCCTGGCCGATGCCGGCGTGTCATTCCGGCGCGTCGTTCCGTCGTATCCTTTGCCGGGATGCATCGGCCGATGCATACGCCAACCTTGTTCGTCCAATCTCGCGGGAGACCCACTATGAGCTTGATACTCGTCTGGATACTGAACGCCGTCGCCTTGCTGATCGTGGCCTACGTGCTGCCCGGCATCTCGGTAGCCAGTTTCGGATCGGCCCTGATCGCCGCCCTGGTGCTGGGGCTGCTCAACATGCTGGTCAAGCCGGTGCTGGTGCTGCTGACGCTGCCCATCACCATCGTCACGCTGGGTCTCTTTCTCATCGTTCTCAACGCGCTGTTGTTCTGGTTCGCCGGCTCCATCCTCAAGGGCTTCCAGGTCAACGGCTTCTGGTGGGCCATGATCGGTGCGGTGCTGTACTCGATCATTTCGGGCCTGCTTTCCATGCTCGTAAGCTCATGACCGATACGAAGACGCCGGCGCTCAGCCTCGAATTCTTTCCGCCGCGCGACATCGCGGCCCAGGAGCGGCTGGTTCGCGCCGCCAAGCAGATGCTGGCCATGCATCCGCGCTACGTCAGCGTCACCTTCGGCGCCGGCGGCTCCACCCGCGAAGGCACCGCCGGCACGGTGCGCACCATGCGCAACCTCGGCGTGCCGGCCGCGCCGCACCTGTCGTGCGTGGGCGCGTCGCGCGAAGACCTGCGCGGCATCCTGCGCGCCTACCGCGAGGAAGGCGTCAAGCAGGTCGTGGCCTTGCGCGGCGACCTGCCGTCCGGCATGGGCGGCGACGCCGGCGAATTGCGGTACGCGCGCGACCTGGTGGCCTTCATCCGGGAAGAAACCGGCGACTGGTTCCACATCGAAGTCGCCGCCTATCCGGAAACCCACCCACAGGCGGAAAGCCCGTCGGCCGACCTCGATCATTTCGTCGACAAGGTCCGGGCGGGGGCCGACAGCGCCATCACCCAGTATTTCTTCAACCCGGACGCCTATTTCGATTTCGTCGACCGGGCGCGCGCCAAGGGCGTGGACGTGCCCATCGTGCCGGGCATCATGCCCATCACCAACCACAGCCAGTTGCTGCGTTTTTCGCAGATGTGCGGCGCCGAGATCCCGCGCTGGATCCGCATGCGCCTGGCCGAATTCGGCGACGACAAGGCGTCCATCCGGTCCTTCGGCGTCGACGTCGTGTCCGGCCTTTGCCAGCGCCTGCTGGACCAGGGCGCGCCCGGGCTGCACTTCTACACGCTGAACAACGCCGAAGCGCCGATGGGGATCTGGAAGAACCTGGACCTTTGAGTCCTTTCAGCCCCTTCAGTCCTTTAAGCCTCTAAAGCCCTTGCCCGCCCGTTCAGCGGTGCTGGAAGGTGTCCGGGCTTTCGGCCAGGGATTGCAGGGGCGAGAAGCTGGTGGGTTCGGCGCTGCCGGGCAGCACGCGCACCGGTTGGTGCACGCGGCCCGCGGGCACCAGGCTGTCGGGGCTGAGAGGATCGGTCCACACCGGATCCTCGATTTCCACGAAGACCTGGCGCAGCCGCTCGCCCCAGCTATTGCGGATCTGGTTGAAGTATTCGTTGTGCTCGTCGATGTTGGCGAAGCGCGTGACCCGCAGCGCATTGTTGTCATAAAGCAACAAGTCCAGCGGCAAGCCCACCGAGAGATTCGAGCGCAGCGTCGAATCCATGGAAATCAGCGCGCACTTGGCCGCTTCGTCCAGCGAGGTGTCGGGTTGCAGCACCCGGTCCAGGATGGGCTTGCCGTACTTGGCTTCGCCGATCTGGAAATACGGGCATTCGTCGTGGGCCTCGATGAAGTTGCCGGCCGAGTAGATCTGGAACAGCCGACAGCCTTCGCCCCGGATCTGCCCGCCGAAGATCAGGTTGACGTTGAATTCCACGCCCTGGTCGTGCAGGGCCTCGGCATCGCGCTTGTGCACCTGGCGCACCGCCTCCCCGACCAGGCGCGTCGCCTCGAACATATTGGCGGCGCGCCAGATCGATGCCGGATGTTCGCTGTCCGGCATCGATAGCAGGTTGACGACGGCCTGGCTGACGGCCAGGTTGCCTGAGGTCATCAGGACCATCACGCGTTCGCCGGGGCGCTCGAACACGGTGAGTTTGCGGAAGACGCTGATCTGATCCACGCCCGCGTTGGTGCGCGAATCGGACAGGAAAACCAGGCCGTCGCGCAGGCGGGCCGCTACACAGTAAGTCATTATCGGGATAGGAGGAAAGACTATCCGGGCATTGTATTACTGCTGCGCCGCCTGGACCTGCACGGACACCGTCATCGACTCCTTGCCGCCGCCGCTGCGGACCCCCCGCACCGGCGCCGCCGAGTCGTAGTCCCGCGCCACCGCCAGCCGGCAGTGGCATTCGGAAGCGAACTGGCGATTGGTGATGTCCACGCTGCTCCAGCCCAGGCCGGGCAGCCAGACGTCGGCCCAGGCGTGGCTGGCGGCGTGGTCGGCTTCGGTGTACAGGTAGCCGCTGACGTAGCGGCCCGGCACGCCCAGCGAACGCACGCAGGCCAGGAAGAGATGGGCGTGGTCCTGGCACACCCCGTGGCCCAGGGCCAGCACCTGGCCGGCGGCGGTGGTGACGTCGGTGGTGCCGGGCTCGTAGGCGACCCTCTCGCAGATCGCGCTGGCCAGGGTCAGGCTGTCTTCCGGCCGCGACAGGCCTTGCGGCAACACTTCCCGGCAGAAGGCGCGGATGGCGTCGTCGGCTTCGGTCAGCGGCGTGGGCACGCAATACGCGTGCACCGGCAGCCGGCTCTCGTCGCCGTTGACCACGCCGTAGGGCAGGGGATCGATCTCCACCTGGCCGCTGACGCGCAGTTCGATTTCGTCGTGCGGACGGTTCAGGGTCAGGGTGTGGGTGACGTTGCCGTAGGCGTCGACCTGTTCCTGCATGGCGCCGGGCGCCTCGATGTGCCAGCGCAGCGAGCGCTGGTGCTCCTCCGGGCGCGGCGTCAGGTGCAGGGTCTGGATGCTGTACGTCACGGGAGCGGTGTAGTGGTAGTGCGTCACGTGCTTGATGAAATGCTTCATGGCCAGCGTCCTTGAGTTATGCCGATATCGGGAGCAGGAAGTCCTGGCTGATGCGATTGCCCAGGTCGCTTACGCGGTCGAGGAACTGTTCCAGGTAGCGGTGCAGGCCGCCGGCCAGGATGTCCTCGACGCGCGCATATTGCAGTTCCGCGCAGAGCTTGCCGGCGCGCCGCTCGGTTTCGGCGGAGCGGTCGTTGGACACCCGCGACAGCGTGCCCGCCACCTCCCGCACCGAGGCCAGCAGCGAACGCGGCATGTCGCCTTGCAGGATCAGCAACTGCGCCACGCGGTCGGGCGTGATGACGTCGCGGTAGACCTGGCGGTAGATCTCCAGGCCCGAGACCGAGCTCAGGATGGCCGACCAGCGGTAGAACTCGGTGTGCGTTTCGCTGGCGCGCTCCACCGCGCTGGGGGCATCGTCGCCGTGCCCGTACTCGTGGAACTTGACGTCCAGCATGCGCGCGGTGTTGTCGGCGCGCTCCAGGTGCATGCCCAGGCGCATGAAGTCCAGCGCCTCGTCCTCCAGCATGGTGCCTATCGTCACGCCGCGGGCCACGTGCGAGCGGAACTTGACCCATTCGAAGAACTCGCCCGGATTGCGTTCCGGCAGGCCCGTGCGCAGGTGCTTGAGCAGTTCCAGCCAGGTGGCGTTGTAGGTCTCCCAGACTTCGGTGGTGAGGCTGCCGCGCACGGCGCGGGCGTTTTCGCGGGCCATGCGCAGGCAGGCGTAGATGGACGACGGGTTGTCCTCGTCGCGCACCATGAAGCGCAGCACGTCCTGCGGCGAGCCGTCGGGGTAGCGGGCGTCGAACTGGCTTTGCAGTTCGGAGATGCGCATCGGCGCGCGCCAGGCGCGTTCGCGGGTGGCCTCGTCCTGCGGCAGCAGCGACATTTGCAGGTTGACGTCCAGCATGCGGGCGGTGTTCTCGGCGCGCTCGACGTAGCGGCACATCCAGAACAGATTGTCGGCGGTACGGCTAAGCATGATGGTTCACTCCTCCAGTACCCAGGTGTCCTTGGTGCCGCCGCCCTGGCTGCTGTTGACCACCAGCGAGCCTTCGGTCAGCGCCACGCGGCACAGACCGCCGGGCACGGTGCGCATTTCCTTGCCGCACAGCACGTAGGGGCGCAGGTCGACGTGGCGCGGGGCCACGCCGCTTTCGACATAGGTCGGCACGGTGGACAGCGCCAGCGTCGGCTGCGCGATGTAGGCCGCCGGGTGGGCGCGCACGCGCTCCTTGAAGGCCTCCACCTGCGCGCGGGTCGAGGACGGGCCCACCAGCATGCCGTAGCCGCCGGCGCCGTGCACTTCCTTGACCACCAGGTCCTGCATGTTGGCCAGCACGTGCGACAGTTCGTCGGGACGCGAACAGCGCCAGGTGGGCACGTTCTGCAGGATGGGCTCCTCGCCGAGGTAGAAGCGGATCATGTCCGGCACGTACAGGTAGGTCGACTTGTCGTCGGCGATGCCGGTGCCGATGGCGTTGGCCAGCGTGATGCGGCCGGCGCGGTAGACCGACAGCAGGCCCGGCACGCCCAGCGCCGAGTCGGCGCGGAAGGACAGGGGGTCGAGGAAGTCGTCGTCCAGGCGGCGGTAGATGACGTCGACGCGGCGCGGGCCGCGCGTGGTGCGCATGTAGACGGTGTTCTGCTCGACGAAGAGGTCGCGCCCCTCGACCAGCTCCACGCCCATCTGCTGCGCCAGGAAGGCATGCTCGAAGTAGGCCGAGTTGTATTGGCCCGGCGTCAGCACCACCACGGTCGGATCGTCGATGTTGCCCGGCGCGACTTCACGCAGGTTGTCCAGCAGCAGGTCGGGGTAGTGGGCCACCGGCTTGACGTTGATGCGGCCGAAGGCGTCGGGCAGCAGGCGCATCGACATCTTGCGGTTTTCCAGCATGTAGGACACGCCGGAAGGCACGCGCAGGTTGTCTTCCAGGACGTAGAACTCGCCCTGGCCGGCCCGCACCACGTCGATGCCGGCGACGTTGCAGTAGATATTCTCGGCGACGTCCACGTCCTGCATTTCCGGCCGGTACTGGGCGTTCATGAAGACCTGTTCGGCGGGCACGATGCCGGCCCGCACGATGTCGTGGCCGTGGTAGATGTCGTGGATGAACATGTTCAGCGCGCGCACGCGCTGCTTGAGGCCGGCGTCCAGTTCGCGCCATTCGTGCGCGGGGATGATGCGCGGAACCAGGTCGAAAGGGATCAGGCGCTCGGTGCCGGCATCGTCGCCGGCGACCGAAAAAGTGATGCCCACGCGGCGGAAACTGAGATCCGCCTCCACCCGCCGGGCCGCCATGACCTCGTCGGATTGCGATGCCAGCCAGTGCTGGAATTCCTGGTAATGGGGACGTATCGCGCCGTCGCCGTCCACCATTTCGTCATAAGCCGCGATGCGGCCGGACCGTGTGTCCATCATGTGGCTCCTCCTCGATACGCGGGACGCAGCCCGCGCTACAGCCTGTTGGGGCCTGGTAGTGGACAATAAGCAACACGCATGCCAACTTTTTGGGCGTCCTTCCTGGTTGATGCCCGGCATGGTTTCACGCTGCTTTTTTAGTTATAGGGCAGCGGCGCGCGGATGTCTTTCAGGATTTGCCCGATGAGCGCGCAGGTAATAGCCAAAAAATGCCCCCACGCCGCGCGGCTATCGCCGCTTGCTGCCCCCCGAGGGGGCGTTTTTGCCTTGGGGCGGCCCGGCGGCAAAAAACAATGCCCCGACATGGTGCGTCTCGGGGCAGGGCGGGGGCGCGCGGCGCCAGGATGATTCATGGCGCGCTGGTGATTCAGGCGGTTCAGAGGCGGGTGAATCAGGGCCGGGCGATTCAGGCCAGGGAATTCAGGGCGCCTTGGGCACCCAGCCGTCCGGCGTGAGCACGGCGTCCAGGCGCACGTCGTGGGGCTGCGGCACGTGTGCGATGGGATCCAGCCGGCCGCAGCTCCAGGCCACGCCGATGCGGGTGCAGGCATGGCCGGCGGCCTGGAAGGCGGCCAGGGTGCGGTCGTAGTAGCCGCCGCCGTAGCCCACCCGGTCGGCCAGCGGGGTGTAGCCCAGCGTGGGCACCAGCACCAGGTCGGGCAGGACGGCCGTGCCGGCCAGCGGCTCCTGGATGCCGTAGGGGCCTTCGGCCATGGGGGCGTCCGGCGTCCACGGACGGAATTCGAGCGGCTGGCCGCGTTCGCGGACCGCCGGCAGCGCCACCGTGATCCCCGCCTCCACCCACTGTTCCAGCAGGGGACGCAGATCGGGTTCGTCCTGCAAGGGCCAATAGGCCGCCACGATGGAGGGCGCCGGCCGGCCGGCCTTCAGGGCGGCGTCGCGGGCCAGGCCCAGCCAGGTGTACAGGCGGCCGCGCATCAGCAGGGCGCCGCGCCGGCGCTGGTCGTCGGGCAAGGCCGCGCGGAGTTGTCTTAATCGCGTGCGGAGCGGTACTGCGTTATCCTCTTGCGTAATTTTGATGGACATATCTTTCCGTACAGGTGATGCGGCGTGGCGCTAAGGAGACTCGGCCTGGAATCCGGACGTTATCAGAAATCCCCATGCGTCGAGCAGGCGCGGACATGGCGCCGCCTGTTGCCCCTGCTGTCGCTGCTGGCGGTGGCCTGCGCGCCTGTCGACGCGCAGCAGCGCACGTCCGCGCGTAACGGCGTGGCCGTGGCGACGGCCCAGCCCGTCGGCCAGCCGGGAGCCGGCGCGAATCCGCCGCCGCCCTCCACGCTCCAGCAGGACCTGGGCGCGGTGCAGCCGGCCCCCGCGCTGGCGCCCGCCGCGCCGGGCTTGCAGGCCCCGGCCCCGACGCCGGCCGCGCCCGGCATGCCGGCGCCGGTCCTGCCACCCGCCGTGCCCGCCACGCCCGGGGTTCCTGCCATGCCCGGCATCCCGGCGCCGCAGGAGGCGCCGCTGCCGTCCGCTTCCGCGCCGTCGATGGCGCAGCAGGCCGTGATCGCCGCGCGCGACGCCATGCAGCGCAAGCAATGGTCGGTGCTGGCCATGACGGTGCCGCAGGCGCGGTCCGACCTCCTCGGCATGTACCCGGAGTACTGGCTGCTGCGCTACCAGCTCTGGAACCTGCCCGCCAACCAGCGGCCCACGCCCGACCTGCAGAATTTCGTGCGCCGCTATGCCGATTCCTATCTGGGCGACAAGCTGCGCCAGGACTGGCTGCTGGTCGCGGCGCGCTCCGGCGACTTCGATACGGTCAACAAGCTGGGGCCGGTGAAGAACAGCGGTCCGCAGACCGAATGCGCCATCCTGAACGCCCGCTACATGACGGGCCGCAAGGTGAGCGCGCGGGAAGCCATGGACGTGTTCGCGCCCGGGCCCTGGTGCTGGACGCTCTACGACCAGTTGGCGGCCGACAAGGTGCTGGGCTGGGAGCAGTTCGAACCGCAGTTGCGCGACGCCATCGAGAACAACAAGACGTCGGATGCCGGCAAGTTCGCCGGCTACATGTTCGATCCCGGCCAGATGAAGGCGTACGACGCCTTGATGCGGGATCCGATGAAGTGGCTGGTCAAGCAGCCCAAGCCGCCGCGCTCGCGCGCCGATACCGAACTGGTCACCATCGCCCTGGCGCGCCTGCCGCGCAAGGACCTGGACGTGGCCGACGCCTATTTCCGCCGCGAATGGGCCAAGAGCCTGCCGCGCGAGAACGTCGCGTGGCTGCGCGGCCAGTATGCGCTGGTGGCCGTGCTCAACCTGGATACGCGGGCCCACGACTGGTACGTGGAGGCCGGCCACATCCGCATGACCTCCTATAACCAGGCCTGGAAGGTGCGCGCCGCGCTGCGCCAGCCCAAGATCGACTGGCGCTGGGTGATGGCCAGCATCGACGCGATGCCGGCCTCCGACCGCACCGATCCCAGTTGGATCTACTGGTATGCGCGCGGCCTGGCCGCCACCGGCCACAAGGAAGAGGCGCGGCGCATGTATGCTGGCATCGCCGACCAGTTCAATTTCTACGGCCAGTTGGCGGCCGAGGAACTGGGCCGGCCGATCACCGTGCCGCCGCGCGCGGCGCCGGTCACCGCGCAGGAGCTGGCCCAGGCCCGCGCCAATCCCGGCTTGCAGCGCGCGATCGCCCTGTTCCACCTGGGCTGGCGGCCCGAGGCGGTGCCGGAGTGGAATTTCGCCATACGCGGCATGGACGACCGCCAGTTGCTGGCCGCCGCCGAGCTGGCGCGCACCGAGAACATCTACGACCGCGTGGTGAACACCTCGGACCGCACCGAAAAGCAGTTCGACTTCACCCAGCGCTTCATCGCGCCTTTCGAGGGCCGCGTGGCCGCCAAGGCCAACGAGATATCGCTCGACCCGGCCTGGGTCTACGGCCTGATTCGCCAGGAATCGCGTTTCATCATGGACGCGCGCTCCTCGGTCGGCGCCTCCGGCCTGATGCAGTTGATGCCGTCCACCGCCAAGTGGGTGGCGCGCAAGATCGGCATGGAAAACTTCACGCCGGCCAGCGTCAACGATTTCGACACCAACACCATCCTCGGCACCAACTACCTGAACATGGTGCTGCAGGACCTGGGCGGCTCGCAGGTGCTGGCCAGCGCCGGCTACAACGCGGGGCCGAGGCGGCCCATCCTGTGGCGCTCGACGCTGAACCATCCGGTGGAAGGCGCCATCTTCGCGGAGACCATCCCCTTCACCGAGACGCGCACCTACGTGAAGAACGTGATGTCCAACGCCACCTACTACGCGGCGATGTTCACCGGCCAGCCGCAATCGCTGAAGCAGCGCCTGGGCCTGATCTCGCCGCAGGCCGCCGAGCCGATACCCTTGCCGTGAGCGCCGGTCCCGCCCACGATCCGGCCACGGCCGGCCTGGCCGTCTACGTCGTCGGCGGCGCGGTGCGCGACGAGCTGCTGGGCCAGCCCGCCGGCGACCGCGATTGGGTGGTCGTCGGCGCCACGCCGGAGCAGATGGCCAAGCGCGGCTTCCTGCCGGTCGGCGGCGATTTTCCCGTCTTCCTGCATCCGGTCACGCGCGAGGAATACGCGCTGGCGCGCACCGAGCGCAAATCGGGGTGGGGCTACAAGGGCTTCACTTTCTATACCGGCAGCGACGTCACGCTGGAAGCCGACCTGCGGCGGCGCGATCTCACCGTCAATGCGATTGCCCGCGCCGCCGACGGGGGCCTGATCGATCCGCTGGGGGGCGCCGCGGACCTGCGCGCGCGCGTGCTGCGCCACGTCGGGCCGGCCTTCGAGGAAGACCCGGTGCGCATCCTGCGGCTGGCGCGATTCGCGGCGCGGTTCGCGGATTTCACCGTCGCGCCGGAGACGCTGGCCCTTTGCCGCCGGATGGTGGCGGCGGGTGAAGCGGATGCGCTGGTGCCGGAGCGGGTGTGGAAGGAGATTTCGCGCGGTTTGATGAACGATGCGCCGTCGCGCATGCTGGACGTGCTGCGCGACAGCGACGCGCTGCCGCGCGTGCTGCCGGGCCTGGGACTGGCCAAGGACACCGGGGCGGAGCTCGACCGCGCCGCCGCGGCCGGTTTGCCGCTGCCGGGGCGCTGGGCCCTGCTTTGCCGCCATGCGGCGGACGCCGCGGCGCTGGGCGCGCGGCTGCGCGTGCCGGCGGCGTGTACGGACGAGGCGCGCCTGCTGCCGGTGGTGCTGGCCGAGCTGGATGCCGGCGCGGACGATGCCGCCGCACTGGACCTGATGGAGCGTTGCGACGCCTTGCGCAAGCCCGAGCGCTACCTGGATCTGCTCAGGGCCGCCGCCATCGTGCGCCCGGTCGACGTCGACGCCTGGTCGGCGCGCGTCGCCAGGGTGCGCGCCATCGACGCCGGCGCCATCGCCCGGGCCGAAGGCGGCGATCCGGCGAAGATCAAGCCCGCGCTGCGCGCCGCGCGCCTGCGGGCCCTGCGCGAGGCGGGTTGATCCCCTACAGCGTGTCGCGCCGGTCGCCGCGATTGAAGCCCAGCAGCGGCCCGTCGATGCCGCGGCCGACGGCCAGGACCTTGAACAGCTCGCCCATCTCCGCTTCGGACAGCAGCTTCTGCACCGGCGCCACGATGCGGGCATAGGCGGCGGCGTCGCTGGGGTCCAGGCCGGCCAGCCGTTCCATCAGGCCGGCATTCATGAGGAAGCGCGCCTGGGAGGTGTAGCCCAGGACGTCCAGCCCGCCTTCCAGCGCGGCATCGGCCATGGCGGTGAAATCGACGTGGGCGGTGATGTCCTGCAAGCCCGGCGCCAGGAAGGGATCGGCGTGCGCATGGTGGCGCAGGTGGCACATCAGCGTGCCGCCGGTGCGCTGCGGGTGGTAGTACTCGCGCCGCGGAAAACCGTAGTCGAACAGCAGCGCGCCGCCGCGCTGCAACCATTGCCCCAGGCCGCGCACCCAGGCTTCGCCCTGGTGGTTGATTTCGGAGACATAGCCCGCCAGCGGCGGCATCCGCTCGGCCACCCGGCGCGCGGTGTCCGCCGCCGCGGGCCGGTCCTCCCAGACGAAGCCGCCCTCGGCATCGACGGCGACGCCGCGCTGGCGCAGGGTTTCCTGTTCGTCCCAGCGGAAGAGGTCGACCGGCATCGCATCCAGCACTTCGTTGGCCAGCACGCAGCCCGTGAACGATTCGGGCAGGCGGTCCAGCCACGCGACCCGGTCGCCCAGCGAGGCCAGGCGCAGTTGCTGGCGCGCGCGCAGGTCGGCGGAGACCTCGACGATGGCATAGCGCACGCGCAGGCCCAGCGCGTCCAGCGCGGCGATGACGCTGGCGGCCAGCGCGCCGCTGCCGGCGCCGAATTCCAACACGTCCAGGCTGTCGCTGGCGCGCAGGATCTGTGCCGCCTGGTTGGCCAGCGTCTGGCCGAACAGCGGCGTCAATTCCGGGGCGGTGACGAAGTCGCCGGTCGGCGCCTGGCCATTGGCGGCCTCGGCCAGCTTGGCGCTGCCGGCGGCGTAATAGCCCAGCCCGGGTGCATACAGCGCTTCGGCCATCCAGGCCTCGAAAGGCAGCCAGCCTCCGGCGCCGGCGATGGCCTGGCGCAGGTGGCGGGCGACGCGTTCGCCATGGGCGCGGGTATCGGGGTCGAACTCGAAGGCGGGGTGGGGTGTCATGCGGCGGCGTCGGGACGATGAATGCAAAAAAGCGGAACCCCCATTTTTTCAGCAAATGGGGAATTCCGCTTCGACCGCCGGGCTACCGCCCGGCTGGTATCCAACAAAGGGGAGTAAGCGCTTAGTCGCGGCGGCCGGCATAACCCGGTTTGTCGAAACGCTTGGCGGGACCGCCGGCGCGCTTCTCGAAACCCGGACGGGCCGGGCGGGCATAACCTTCGCCCGCGGCGCGGCCGCCGGCGCCTTCGCGGCGCTCGGCGCGGAAACCGCCGGGACGGCCTTCCGATTCATGACGGGCGCTGCCTTCGCGGCGGAAGCCGCCTTCGGGACGCGAGCCGCCTTCACGATGGAAGCCGCCGGGGCGGCCATCCGCTTCCGGACGGGCGCCGCCTTCGCGACGGAAGCCGCCTTCGGGACGGGCGCCGCCTTCACGACGGAAGCCACCTTCGGGGCGGGCGCCGCCTTCACGACGGAAGCCACCCTCGGGGCGAGCGCCGCCTTCACGGTGGAAACCACCGGGGCGACCACCCGCTTCCGGACGGAAGCCACCGGGACGGCTGTCCGCGTGGGAGCGGAAGGCCTCATCGGTACGGAAGCCGCCGCGCTCGCTGCGTTCGGCACGGAAACCGCCGGAGCGGCCTTCCGCTTCGCCGCGGAAGCCGCCTTCGCTGCGGAAACCGCCTTCCGGACGCTGCGACCGCTCGTAGGCCGGGCGATCGCTACCGCGCCAGCCGCCTTGCGGACGGTCGCCGCCGCCGAACGAACGGGGACGGTCGCCGCCTTCGAAGGGACGGCCGCGGCCTTGCGGGCGCTTGCCGGCGAAGGGGCGCTTGCCGCCGCGCTCGCCTTCATAAGGACGCGGCGCGCGCTTGGGTTCCAGGCCGGCGATGACTTGCGGCGCGATGGTCTGGCCGATGAAATGCTCGATGCGGCGCACCTTGTGGCGTTCCGCGTGGGTGGCCAGCGTGAAGGCCAGGCCGTCGCGGCCCGCGCGGCCGGTGCGGCCGATGCGGTGGACGTAGTCCTCGGCCTGCATCGGCAGGTCGTAGTTGACGGCATGGCTGATGCCTTGCACGTCGATGCCGCGCGCCGCCACGTCGGTGGCCACCAGCACGCGCAACTGGCCGCGTTGCAGCAGGCCCAGCGTGCGGGTGCGCTGGCGCTGGTTCATGTCGCCATGCAGGGCGGCCGCGGCGAAGCCCTGGTCGCTCAGGTGACCGGCCAGGTCGTCGGCGCCGCGCTTGGTGGCGGTGAAGACGATGGCCTGGTCCAGCGTGGCGTCGCGCAGGACGTGGTCCAGCAACTGCTTCTTGTGGTCCAGGTCGTCGGCGTACAGCAGGCTCTGCGTGATGTTGCCGTGCTTTTCCTTCGCGCCGGCGATTTCGATGCGCTGCGGTTCGTGCATCATCTTGGCCGCCAGGCGCGCGACGCTGCCGTCCAGCGTGGCCGAGAATAGCAGGGTCTGGCGTTCGGCCGGCAGGCGGCTGAGGATGGTTTCGATGTCCTCGATGAAGCCCATGTCCAGCATGCGGTCGGCTTCGTCGAGCACCAGGGTGTGCACGGTATTGAGCTTGACGCGGCCGGCTTGCAGGTGGTCCAGCAGGCGGCCCGGGGTGGCTACCAGCACGTCGACGCGGCGCGACAGGGCCTTGAGCTGGGCGCCGTAGGGCATGCCGCCGACGACGATGGTGGTGCGCAGGTCGGCGATGTTGCGGCCGTAGGCGCGCGTGGCGTCGTTGACCTGCATCGCCAGTTCGCGGGTCGGGGTCAGCACCAGCACTTGCACGCCGGAGCCCTTGTTGGCGGGCTGCTTGGCGACGCGGTTCAGCGCGGGCAGCATGAAGGCGGCGGTCTTGCCGCTGCCGGTTTGCGAGGAGACCATCAGGTCATGGCCGGCCAGGGCCTGCGGAATGGCGGCGGCCTGGACGGGCGTGGGGGCGTTGAAACCCGCGGCTTCGAGGGCGGACAACAGGGTGGGAGCGAGTCCCAAGGATTCGAAAGACATTACTAGCCCTTGCCGCTTGATAAGCGGCAACAAAAATGCGCGGACGGCTGAAGGGATGGGAGGCCGGGTCCTGGCGCGGTTGAGTGAGCATCGAAGCCGACCGGATCAACCATGCGCGGGGCGCGTTCCTGGAAACTGAACGCAGGGCGAAAGGAAAGGAGGTCAGGAAGCGATGAAGTTCGGCTTGGGCCGGGAATCTGTTTTACCCGGCGGCGACTGCATGACTACCGGACCCGGAGACGCGGTGCGCAAAGGCGAGTGCCAGATGCGGAAACCGGACGAAGGCGCGGGAAAGTGCCGAAACTTTATTGGTGCAGCGCGCAAATCATAACGTGAATTCTGTTTGTAATGCCAGCTTTTTATCGGGCAAACCCCAATCGACAATTTTTTGCCCTTGGGATTGGAGCCATTCATTGGCGCGTTTGAAGTGGCCGCAGCCGAGGAAAGGCTGCGGCGGGCGCAGGGCCGAAAGGGGGGAAGGATGGTTGGCCGTCAGGACCAGATGCCTGTTGTCCGGGGGCAACAACGCCTGCTTGGCCTGGGCGTGGGCGCCCCACAGCATGAACACCTTGGGATGCGGCTCGCGGGCCACCAGGCGGATCAGGGCGTCGGTGACCACTTCCCAGCCGCGCTTGGCGTGCGAGGCCGGCTGGCCGTCCTCCACCGTCAGCGAGGTGTTCAGCAGCAGCACGCCCTGGCGGGTCCAGGGGGTGAGGTCGTTGGCGGCGACCGGGACGCCCGGATATTCGGCGGCGATTTCCTTGAGGATGTTGCGCAGGCTCGGCGGCCGGCGCTCGTCGTCCGGCACCGAGAAGGCCAGGCCCTGGGCCTGGCCGCGCCCATGGTAGGGGTCCTGGCCCAGGATCACCACGCGCACGTCGGCCGGCGCCAGGCCGTGCAGGGCGCGGAAGGGTTCGGCGGGATAGATGGTGGCGCCCTCGGCCAGGCGGCGCGCGACCAGCGCGTCCAGTTGCGCCAGGGCCTGGGCCACGGCGGGTTCGCGCAGGGCGGCCGCCCAGGCGTCGGGCAGGCCGGCGAGTTGCGTGGCGAGGGGAATGGTCAGGCGGTTGTCGTTCGGCATGGTCGCCATTGTGCCAAAGCCGGCGGCCCGCCGCGCGTGGGGGGCGGGCGTCGATCCCTCAATAACAGACGATATCCACCGATCCGCCCGGGCGCCGGCGGTCGCTCAGGTACTGGGTCATGTCGCATTGGCTGATGTTGCTGGCCAGTTTGCGAATCGCGAGCAGGTTGGTGTCGGTGTAGCTGCACCCTATCCAGTAGCTCTGCTGCTGGCCGTGCTGCTGGAAGCGCCAGGTCGAGGAATAGCCCTTAGGCGTGCGCTTCTCGATGTCCGGCGACAGGGCCGCCATGTCCTCGGGATCGCCGGAGAAGAAGGTGACCGCTTGCAGGTGGTGGTTGGCGTCGCGGCGGGGATCGGCCATCAGCGACCAGCCCGGCGGCGTGGCGATGGGCGTCTGCGCGATCTGCATCATCGGCGGGCAGGGGGTGTTGTTGACGGGGCGCGCGGCCCAGGCCGCCGGGGCGAGCAGCAGCGCGCCCAGCAGCAGCGGCAGGCGGGCGGAAACGGTGCGTGGCGTGGACTTCGGCATGGAGATTCCTGTGGCTGCGGCGCGGCGGCGCCGATGGCCGCGCGCGCCGCGTCGAGGGACGGGCCGGCGCGGCCGAGGATTCAATGGCGCGGCATGGCGTCCAGGGCTTCGAGCAGACGGTTGCGGTAGCGCTGCATCAGGCCCCGCACGCGCGTCATGCGCGCCTGCCATTCTTCGGTTTCGGACCCCGGCGCCACGCGCGGCGCGGCCCAGACGGCGTCGGGGAAATGGCGGTCGCCGCGCCAGCGCGGGATCACGTGCCAGTGCAGGTGGGGCACCATGTTGCCGAGCGAGGCCAGGTTGACCTTGTCCGGATGGAAAATCTCGCGCTGCGTCTCCTCCACGGTCCACACGGTCTGCATGAGCAGCTCGCGGCCATGGCGCGAAAGGCTGGTCATCTCGGAAATATGCGAATTCCAGATGACGCGCGTGTAGCCCGGGTAGTCGGCGTCGTCCACCTCCACCACGCGCAGATGGTCGCCGCGCCAGAGCACGTCGCCGCCGGCTTGCTGGCAGAGAGGACAGTCGGGATGCAGGGTGGTCATGGGCGTCGGGCCGTGGGCTGGCTGGGAATAAGACGCTTTATACCAAGATCATTCGCGTCCGAGCGCTTTTTCCACGCGCTCGACGATGTGTTCCAGCACCTGCAGGCGCGCCAGGCGCTTGTCGTCGGTGGCGACGATGCGCCACGGCGCGGCGAGGGTGTCGGTGCGCGCGATCATCTCGTTGGCGGCGCCCAGGTAGGCCGGCCACTTGCGCCGGTTGCGCCAGTCGTCCTGGGTGATCTTGAAGGTCTTGTAGGGCGACTTCTCGCGTTCGCGGAAGCGCTTGAGCTGTTCCTCGCGGCTGATCGCCAGCCAGAACTTGAGGACGATGGCGCCGTGTCCCACCAGTTGCGATTCGAAGTCGTTGATCTCGCCATAGGCGCGTTTCCAGGCCGCCGCGGGCGTCAGTTCCTCGACCCGCTCGACCAGCACGCGGCCGTACCAGGAGCGGTCGAAGATGGCGACGCGGCCCTGGCGGGGCACGCGGCGCCAGAAGCGCCAGAGATAGGGGCGCAGCAGTTCGTGTGGCGACGGCGCCGAAACGGGCGTGATTTCGTAGCGCCGCGCGTCCAGCGCCTGCGTCACGCGGCGGATGGCGCCGCCCTTGCCGGCGGCGTCCTGGCCCTCGAAGGCCAGGACCAGGGCGCGCTGGCGGAAAGCCGGGTCGCGCAGGGCGCGCGCCAGACGGCCCTGCAGCACGCCCAGGCGGTCTTCGTAGTCGTCCTTGTCGATGCTGCCGCGATAGTCCAGCTTGCCCAGCACGTCGCGGCGGCCGGACCGGCGCGCGCCGGCGTCGGCGGGCGTGGGCGACGGCGCGGGGACGCGGACGGCGCCGCGCCGCAGCGCGTGCAGTACCGCCCGCGCGGCCGACACGGCGCGCATGTTGTCGTCGGCGCTGGGGATCACCACCCAGGGCGCATGCGGGCGGTCGGTCCTGCTGATCGCGTGATGGCCGGACTCGCGCAGGCGGTCGAAATGCTTCTGCACCAGCAGGTCCTCGGGCAGGACCTGCCAGGCGGTCTCCGGCGAGGCCAGCAGGCGCTTGCTGCGCGTCTTCTGCGCCTCGGGCGACAGGTGGAACCAGAGCTTGAGGATCTGCACGCCGTTGGCCGACAACTGGTCCTCGAAGCGGCGGATGGAGGCGGCCAGGGCGTCCAGGCGGTCGGTGTCGGGCCGCTTGCGCGCGCCCTCGAACAACAGCGGCGCGTACCAGGACCCGAAGACGATGGCCGTGCGCCCCTTCGCCGGCAGGGCGTTCCAGTAGCGCCAGAGGGGCGGGTACTGCCGCTCCAGCTCGTCCGGCGCGCCGAAGCCCTGGGTCAGGATGTGGCGCGGGTCCATCCACTCGTTCAACAGGTTGACCGTGGCGCCCTTGCCCGCGCCGTCGATGCCGGCGATCACGATCAGCAGGGCGCGTTCGCCGGCCTGCAGTTGCGCGTATTGCGATTTGACCAGGGCGGTGCGCAGCCTGGTCTCCTCTTTCTTGAATGCTTCGCGGCTGAGAGTGGGGTCGGCTTCGGCTTCGGCGAACATGCGGTCGGCGGTGGGGAAGGTTGTCGGTGCGGGGGATGTTGAACCATAAGGCCAGCCGCGGCAAGCCGCGCGATTCCGGCGGCGGGCCCGGTGCTATGCTTGCCTGCACTGGAGATTGCACATGACACAAGACGCCCAAGCCGGCGCCGCGCCCCGGCTCACTTCCCTGTCCCACGGCGGCGGCTGCGGCTGCAAGATCGCGCCCGGCGTGCTGTCCGACCTGCTGGCGCGCTTCGGCCCGGCCATGGCCCATCCGCGGCTGATGGTGGGCACCGAGACCGCCGACGACGCCGCCGTCTACCGGCTGAACGACGAGCAGGCGCTGATCGCGACCACGGATTTCTTCATGCCCATCGTCGACGATCCCTACGACTTCGGCCGCATCGCCGCGACCAATGCGCTGTCCGACGTGTACGCCATGGGCGGCGTTCCCATCATGGCGCTCGCCATCGTCGGCATGCCGGTCAACGTGCTGGCGCCCGAGACCATCGCGCAGATCCTGAAGGGCGGCCAGGACGTGTGCGCCCAGGCCGGCATTCCCGTCGCGGGCGGCCACACCATCGACTCGGTCGAACCCATCTACGGCCTGGCCGCCATGGGCCTGGTGCATCCCGATCGCGTGAAGCGCAACGCCGACGCCCGGGCCGGCGACGTGCTGGTCCTGAGCAAGCCGCTGGGCGTGGGCGTGCTGTCGGCGGCGCTGAAGAAGAATCACCTGGACGAGGCCGGCTACCGCGCCATGATCGCCAGCACCACGCGCCTGAATACCCCCGGGCCGGCCCTGGCGGCCCTGGACGGCGTGCACGCCATCACGGACGTCACCGGCTTCGGCCTGCTCGGCCATACCCTGGAAATGGCGCGCGGCGCGGGCCTGACGGCGCGCCTGCGCCTGGCCGGCTTGCCGTGGCTGCCCGATGTGCGGGAGCTGGCGCGCGACGGCTACGTGACCGGCGCGTCCGGGCGCAACTGGGCATCCTATGGCGCGTCGATCCGGCTGGGCGCGGGCATCGACGACGTCGCCCGCGCCTTGCTCACCGATCCGCAGACCTCCGGCGGGCTGCTGGTCGCCTGCGCGCCGGAGGCGGTGGATGCGGTGATGAAGACGCTGGCCCAGCAAGGCTTCGACGGCGCCGCCGTGGTGGGCGAGATGGCGGCGGGCGAGCCGGTGGTCCAGGTGGACTGACGGCGCCCGCGCCGGCCGATGCCGGCTTTGCGCCGCGCGCGGCCGGCCTCCGTGCAATCCTCGTGGACGACGGCGCCGGCCTGCCTCTGCCTTACGCCGCCAATGCGATGGACACGGGCTCGTTGGCCTCGCAGGCCCGCAGGGCGCGGCGCAGGCGGACGATGCCCTCGGCGATCTGCGCCTCGTTCATGGTGGCGAAGGAAAGGCGCATGGCCTGCGTGTCGGCCTGCGCCGGGTCGCCGTAGAACGCATTGCCCGGCACGTAGACGATCTCGTGCTCGATGGCGTAGGGCAGCAGGCGGGTGCTGTCGACGGCGCCGGTCAGCCGGCCCCAGCAGAACATGCCGCCCTGCGGCTGCAGGAAGGCGATTTCCCCGCCCATGTGTTCGCGCAGGGCGTCGCCCAGGGCGGCGCAGCGCGATCCATAGGCCTCGCGGATGCGCGGCACGTGGCGGTCGTAGGCGCCGTCGCCCAGGTATTGCGCGACGATTTCCTGGATCCAGGCCGAGCAGGCCATGTCGTCGGCGGCCTTGGCGCCGGTGCAGCGGCGGCGCACTTCGGGCGGCGCGACCATCCAGCCGATGCGCAGGCCGGGCGCCATGGTCTTGGACATGCTGGAAATGTACGCGGCCCAGTTGCGCGCCTCGCCCGTGGCCAGGGCCAGGATGGGCGGCACCGCCTCGCCGGTGAAGCGCAGTTCGCCGTAGGGGTCGTCCTCGACCAGCAGGAAGCGGTGTTCCACCGCCAGCGCCAGCAGGCGCAGCCGCTTCTCGCGCGTGAGCGTGGCGCCGCAGGGGTTGGAGAAGGTGGCGACCACGCTGACCAGCTTGGGCTTGTGGATTTCGGCCATGCGCGCCAGCGCCTCCACGTCCACGCCCTCCGGGCCGGACGGCACGGTGAGCACCGTGGCGCCGGTGTGGCGCATGGTCTGGGCCGAATTGGGGAAACCCGGGCTTTCGACGAAGGCGACGTCTCCCGGTTGCAGCATGACGCGCGCCAGCAGCGCCAGCGCCTGTTGCGAACCGCCGGTCACGGCCAGTTCGGTGTCGGGGTCACAGGAGATGCCGCGCCGCGCCGAGAGGGCGGCCAGCGCGTGGCGCAGGCTGGCCTGGCCCTCGATGTTCGAATACTGGAGGCAATCGGCCAGCCGGGCGCCGACGTTGGCGGCGGCCGCGTTCAGGCCGGCGACGTCGAACAATTCCTGGGCGGGATAGCCGCCCGCCATCGAGATGGTGCCGGGGCGGCTGGCATAAGGCACCAGACGGCGGATGGGGGAGACGGGCGGATGCGTGAAAGGTGCCGCGAACGCGTATTCGGGCACGGTGGAGGACGGCATGGTGGTCGCTTCGGGAAGGACGATGATCCGCCTGAGGCGGGCCAAACTGCGTACGACGTCCCGGCGCGGGCAATGCGGCGCGCGTGTCGCCGGCTGGCCGGTCCCACGACCGCCGCGGCAGGCATGGCTTGCCGGGCATCGGGGATTCTAAACTAGAAGGGAACTGAAAGTAGAACCGAAGGTACTTGCCTGCCGCCATGCCTGATTGCGCCAACCATTCCGCCAATGATTCCGCCAATGATTCCGTCAGGGATCCCATCAACCATTCCGCCGACGATTTCGCCGCCCGCCTCGCCGCCATCCGGGCGCGCATCGATGACGCCTGCCGCCGCGCGGGCCGCGATCCCGCCGAGGTCGCGCTGCTGCCGGTCAGCAAGACCTTCGGCGCCGGCCTGATACGCGAGGCCGCCGCCCACGGCTTGCGCCGTTTCGGCGAAAGCCGGATGCAGGAGGTGCGCGAGAAGGCGCCGCTATTGGCCGATTGCCCGATCGATTGGGTGGTGATCGGCCACTTGCAGACCAACAAGGCCAAGGACGCCGCCGCCCTGGCCGCCGAAGTGCAATCCCTGGACCGCCTGGACCTGGCGCAGGCGCTGGAGCGCCGGCTGCGTCCGGAAGGCCGCGTGCTGGACGTGCTGGTCCAGGTCAAGACGTCTGACGAACCGTCCAAGTTCGGCCTGGACGGCGACGCCTTGCTGGACTTCCTGCGCGTCTTGGCGGCGGACTATCCCAGCCTGCGGGTGCGCGGCCTGATGACGCTGGCGGTGAACAGCGACGACGAGCAGGCGGTGCGCGCCTGCTTCCGCCGCTTGCGCGAATTGCGCGATGCGGCGCGCGCCGCCGGCCTGGCCGCCGCGTCCTGGCGCGCCGAGGGCGACCGGGGCGGCCTGGACCGGTTGTCCATGGGCATGAGCGGCGATTTCGAACTGGCCATCGAGGAAGGCGCGACCGAGGTCCGCATCGGCAGCGCGCTCTTTGGCGCGCGCGATTACCCGGCGGTCTGAGGCTTTCGGTTTCCGAGGTGTAGAGCCGGCAACGCGTAGTGCCCGGCAACGTATAGTGCCCGGCATTCAGTGAACGAAGGCCGTGTCCAGCCCGGAGGAAAGACGGGGGCGCGAGAAGGTCCTCATCGCCTTGATGCTGGACGATTGCCGGTCGAGCATGGCGCAGCATCCCTGCCTGCTGGCCTATGTCCTCGGCGACGAGGGCTGAGCGCGCGCCCGGCGTATCCGGCGTATCCGGTCAGCGGCCGGGACCGGCATCAGCGTTGCATCGTGCCGTGATTCATGCCGGGCATGCTGCCCATATTCCCCATGTTGCCCATGTCCCCCATCCCATGCCCCATGTCGTGGTTCATGGCGCCGCCGCTTCCTGCCTTATAGCCGATGGGCTTCACCTTGAACCTCACGTCGACCGCGCCGGCGTGCTCGAACACCAGCGTGGCGGGGATCTCGTCGCCCTGCTTCAGCGGCTGCTTGAGCTTGAGGAACATCAGGTGGTAGCCGCCCGGCGCGAACTTGATCTCGCTGTCCGGCGGAATGGTCACGGGACCGGTGGCGCGCATGCTGGACACGCCGTTCTCGGTGCGCGTCTCATGCATTTCCACGCTGTCGGCGATGGGCGAGGTGATCGACAGCAGGCGGTCGGCCTGCTTGCCGTCGTTGTCGATTTCCATATAGCCGCCGCCGACGGACTGGCCCGGCGCCGTGGCCCGCATCCAGAGATCGTCGATCTCGATGGCGCCGGCCTTGAAATCGTGCGCGTGCGCGGCGCCGTGGGCGGCCAGCGCCAAGGCGGCGGCGAGGACGTATTTGCGTAAGGTCATGAGGTGGTCTCCTGGTTTGGGGTCAGGCGCCGCGCGGCTCGGGCCGGCTCCGGCGGATGAGGTTGCGGGAGGCGGCGAGCACGGCGTCGGTGAGGGCCGACATGGTGTCCGAGTTTACCCGCCAGTGTTGCCAGTACAGCGGCGTGTCTTCATAGGCGCGGGCCCGCAAGGGCACCAGGGCGCCGTCGTCCAGTTCCTTCTGGATCAGGGCCAGCGGATTCATCGTCCAGCCCAGGCCCGCCAGCGAGGCCTGGACGAAGGCGCGCGCCGAAGGCAGCCACCAGACGGGCGGCTGCCAGGGAATGTCGCCCATGATCTTGCGCGCGAAGCGGGCCTGCATCGCGTCCTTGCGGTTGTAGACCAGCACCGGCGCCTGCCCCAGCGATTGCGCGTTGACGCCGCCGGCGAAATGGCGGCGATGGAAGTCGGGGCTGCAGGTGGCGACGTAGCGCATGCTGCCCAGGGCATGCAGGCGGCAACCCTGCACCGGCTCGGAGAGCGCGGTGACGGCGCCCAGCACGGTGCCGTTGCGCAGCAGGGCGGCGGTGTGGTCCTGGTCCTCGGCGCGCAGGTCCAGCGTGACCTGATGGCTGCTGAGCACCCCGTTGGCCGCTTCGTTCGTAACGCCGCTGGAAAACCGGATGGCGGCGTCCATGAACCAGGTTTCCAGGCTGTCGTGGTTCACCGCCACCGGCAGCGTGGCCCGCGGCATATCGTCGGCCAGCATGCCCAGCCGGGCCAGCGCGTCGTGCTCCAGCAGGGCCGTCTGCTCCGCATATTGCACGATGACCTGGCCGTCGGCGGTGGCGACGGCGGGAATGGTCCGCTGCACCAGCAGGCGGCCGGTGCGGTCTTCCAGCGCGCGGATCCGCTGCGAAATGGCCGAGGGCGTGACGTTCAGCGCCTGCGCGGCGCGGTCGAAGCTGCCCTCGCGGATCACCGCCGCCAGGGCGCGGACTTGGGCGTAATCGAGGTTCACGGGACGAGGCTCACGGTGCGGGGTTTCAAGGTGCGAGGTTCAGGGTGAGGGGTTCGCTGTATCGGGATGAATAAGCTTCTTAGCGGGACAGGGCGACAGATGAGTCGCAGGAACGCCGCCGGAGTTCCCTGGACCGGGAATGCCGCCAGGCGCCCATCATGCCACGACATTAGAAACTCTAAATATACCTAAACAAAATTAGCTTAACTAATGACGCCGGCAGCGCCAGAATCACGTCCATGTCCACGATTGCCGCCTCCTCCTTTTTCGATCTGCACGCCTGGCTCGCCGGCCTGCTCACCGGGCTGGGCCTGTTCGCCGCCGTGGGCGCGCAGAGCGCCTTCATCCTGCGCCAGGGCCTGATGCGCGCGCATCTTCCCAGCGTGCTGCTGGTCTGCGGGCTGTCCGATGCCGTCGTCATCTTCGCCAGCGCGCTGGGCTTGCGCGCCCTGGACCAGCAGGCGCCCTGGCTGATGCCCGTGCTGGGCTGGGGCGGCGCGGCCTTCCTGGCGTTCTACGCCTGGCGTTCGGCGCGGCGCGCCCTGCGCGCGGGCGATGGCCTGGCGCCGGCCGCGCGGGTGGCGCATACTCGGCGCGGCGCGGTGCTGGGCGCGCTGGCCTTCACCCTGCTCAATCCGCATTTCTGGCTGGACATGGCGCTGGTCGGCGCGCTGGCGCACAACTTCGGCGCGGCCAGCGTGGCCTTCGCCGCCGGCGCCGTCTGCGCCAGCGTGCTGTGGCTGCTGATTCTCGGCGGCGGCGCGCGCCTGGCCGCGCCCTTGCTGCGCGACGCCCGCATCTGGCGGGTGCTGGACGGCGGCATCGCGGTCGTCATGGCCGGCATGGCGCTGCGCCTGCTGTTGCGGGTGGCCTAGGGGTCCCTGCGCTTCGCATCCCTGCGCTGCGCGTCCCGTAAAAACACGCGCGAACCGCCCCGATTCGGGCCTTCCTCCCCCTTCCTGCATCGCAACTTACGCGAAGCTTGCGGCGACGCGGGCAATCCCTAGTGCGCGCGCCATTGAGCCCTCGCCGCACTGTCACTATCATTTACACCAAGGCGGCCGCCCATCGATTTCCCCGCCGGGAACGATGCACATGCGGGCGCACCGATCAGAAGAAGACGAGTAGGGAGACCAGAACACCAGCGATACATCCGCCGGCGCGCGAGGCTTGCCGATCGCGCGTCCCGGGTGCTGCATGCCCGCGCAATACCGTTTCGGGCAAGCGATCCAGGCAGGCAGGAAAGTCTCAAGAATCAAGCGGTCCTACGCAGTAAAAATCATAAAGGAGACATTAATGAATCATCGCATCAAGCTGCTCGTCGGCGCCGTGGCCCTGGCTTGCGCAGGGGGCGCCCACGCCGCCGATCCCATCAAGATCGGCGTCAGCGGTCCTTACACCGGCGGGTCTTCCTCGATGGGCGTCAGCATGCGCGACGGCGTGCGCCTGGCCGCGGAGGAAATCAACAAGAACGGCGGCGTGCTGGGACGCCAACTGGTCCTGATCGAGCGCGACGACGAGGCCAAGAACGAGCGCGGCGTGCAGATCGCGCAGGAGCTGATCAACAAGGAGCAGGTCGCTGCCGTCGTCGGCTACATCAACACCGGCGTGGCGCTGGCTTCGCAGCGCTTCTTCCAGGATGCGAAGATTCCCGTCTTCAACAACGTCGCCACCGGCAGCATCATTACGCACCAGTTCAAGCCGCCGCAGTATCCCGACAACTACGTCTTCCGCAACGCCGCCAACGACAGCATCCAGGCGCCGATGATCGTCGAGGAAGCCGTGGTCCGCAGCGGCTACAAGAAGGTGGCGATCCTGGCGGACTCCACCAACTACGGCCAACTGGGCCGCGAGGACCTGGAGAAGGCCCTGGCCGCCAAGGGCGTGAAGGCCGTGGCGACGGAAAAATTCAACATCAAGGACGTCGACATGACGGCCCAGTTGTTGAAGTCCAAGGAGGCGGGCGCCCAGGCCGTGCTGACCTACGGCATCGGCCCCGAGCTGGCGCAGATCGCCAACGGCATGGCCAAGCTGGGCTGGAAGGTGCCCATCGTCGGAAGCTGGACGCTGTCGATGGCCAACTACATCGACAATGCCGGCCCCAACGGCGCCGGCGCGCGCATGCCGCAGACCTTCATCCAGGAACCCAACACGCCCAAGCGCAAGGCCTTCATCGACGCCTACCTGGCCAAGTTCAAGCCCAAGAACAACCGCATCGATTCGCCGGTGTCGGCGGCGCAGGGCTATGACTCCATCTACCTGCTGGCGGCGGCCATCACCCAGGCCAACTCGACCGACGGTCCCAAGGTGCGCGCCGCGCTGGAAGACCTGAAGACGCCGGTGGAAGGCGTGGTCATGACCTACGACCATCCGTTCACGCACGACGACCAC
Source organism: Bordetella genomosp. 10 (assembly GCF_002261225.1). Classification (NCBI taxonomy): domain Bacteria; kingdom Pseudomonadati; phylum Pseudomonadota; class Betaproteobacteria; order Burkholderiales; family Alcaligenaceae; genus Bordetella; species Bordetella genomosp. 10. Next base: position 2,976,962 of record NZ_NEVM01000005.1, on the reverse strand, counting down.
GACGCCATCACGCCCAACCTGGTGGTGTTCGGCGAGGTCAAGGACGGCCGCGTGGTCTACGCCTATCCGGACGACCTGAAGACCACCGCCCAGCCGCGCAAGAAGGACAGCAGCGCGTCGGCAGCCACGTCGAAATAGGCCGGCGAAGCAAGACCAGGCAAAGGCCGTACCAAGGCCAGGCAGTAAGCAGCCCCCCGCCCAGGCGCCGCGCACCGGAATTTCCGGGATGCGGCGCCGGCCGGGCGGGGGATGGGTTTCTTCGCGGAAAATCCGATGATTCTCTTGCAACTCATCTACAGCGGGATCGCGCTGGGCATGATCTACGCGGTCATCGCCTTCGGCTATCAACTCACCTTCGCCACCTCCGGCACGCTGAACTTCGGCCAGGGCGAAGCCCTGATGCTGGGCGCGCTGGTCGGCCTGACCCTGGTGGGACTGGGCGTCAACTACTGGCTGATGGTGCCCATCGTCTGCGTCTTCGGTTTCATCCAGGGCGCGGTGGTGGAGCGCATCGCCGTGCGGCCCGCCATCAAGACGCGGTCCGAGTTCGGCTGGATCATGGCCACCATCGCGCTGGGCATCATTTTCCGCAACGTCGCGGAAAACGTCTGGGGCCGCGACGACCTGCCCTTTCCCTCGCCGCTGCCGGTCGCGCCCATCAAGCTGGCCGGCGCCAACGTGCTGCCCATGGAGCTGCTGGTGGTGTTCGGCGCGCTGGCCATGATGCTGCTGGTGGAGCTCTTCAACCGCAAGTCCATCCACGGCAAGGCCTTCGTCGCCACCTCCAACGACCGCGACGCCGCCGGCCTGATGGGGATCAACACGGGGCTGGTCATCACCTTCTCGTACGCGCTGTCCTCGCTGACCGCGTCCTTCGCGGGCGTGCTCATCGCGCCGCTCACCCTGACCGGCGCCACCATGGGCGCGGTGCTGGGCCTGAAGGCCTTCGCCGTCGCCATCATCGGCGGCCTGTCCAGCGGCGCCGGCGTGGTGGTCGGCGGCCTCATCCTCGGCATCGCCGAGACCACGACCGGTTTCTATATTTCGACCGGCTACAAGGACGTGCCGGGCCTGGTGCTGTTGCTGCTGGTCCTCGCGTTCAAGCCCGCCGGCCTGTTCGGCAAGACCGCGATCAAGAAGGTCTGATGATGAAACCGCTTACCCTGATCGCCTCGATTCTGGGCATCGTCTTCCTGGTCGGCCTGCCGCTGGCCGTGGGCAACCCGTATTACCTGCACCTCATCGAAACCATCATGATCTACGCCATCCTGCTGTTCGGGCTGGATATCGTGGTGGGCTACACGGGGCAGGTGTCGCTGGGCCATGCCGGCCTGTTCGGCATCGGCTCCTATGTCGTGGGCGTGCTGTTCTTCCACCTGCAATGGCCGATCTGGCTCACGCTGCCGGCGGCCATCGCCATTACCGCCTGCTTCGGCGCCATCCTGGCCCTGCCGGCGCTGCGCGTGATCGGCCCCTACCTGGCCATGGTCACGCTGGCCTTCGGCACCATCATCCAGATCCTCATCAACGAGATGAGCTTCCTGACCGAAGGGCCCATGGGCATCAAGATCGACAAGCCCCTCATCGGCGGCCACATGCTGGACAAGCGCGAGTACTTCTGGCTCGTCGGCGCCTTGCTGGCGCTGGCGCTGCTGGTGGTGCACCGCATCCTGAAGTCGCACATCGGCCGCACCTTCGAGGCCTTGCGCGACAGCCCCATCGCCGCGGACTGCATGGGCGTCTCGGTGTACCGCTACAAGGTGGTGGCCTTCGTCATCAGCGCCGGTTTCGCCGGCCTGGCGGGCGGGCTCTATTCCTATTCCGAGCAATACATCTCGCCCAACACCTACAACTTCGAGCTCACCATCCTGTTCCTGCTGGCCATCATCATGGGCGGCCGCAAGACGCGCGTGGGCGCCTTGCTGGGCGCCGCCATCGTGGTGCTGCTGCCCAAGATGCTGGACGACATCGAGACCTTCCGCCTGATCGCCCTGGGCCTGGCGCTGCTGGTCGCCATAGGCGGCGCCGTGGCGGTCGCCAAGGGCCGCACCACGGCGCGGCGCATGGCGGTGCCGGTCGTCGGCACGGTGGCGCTGACGGTGTTCGCCTACTGGATGGAGGCGTTGACGGACTGGCGCCTGACCATCTTCGGCCTGATGATCCTCTTCGTCGTGTACTACCTGCCGGACGGCATCGTCGGCTTCGTGCGCAACCTGTTCTTCAACACGCATCGCGCCGCGCTGGCGGTGAAGAAGGAGCTGGTCCAGGAAGCCGACGCCGTGCCGCAGGCGCGCGTCGATCATGGCCAGGAGCTGCTGGCCGCCAAGGGCATCCTGATGCAGTTCGGCGGCCTGCGCGCTCTGAACCAGGTCGACCTGGTGGTGCGCCGGGGTTCCATCCATGGGCTCATCGGGCCCAACGGCTCGGGCAAGAGCACCATGATGAACGTGCTGAGCGGCATCTACGTGCCCACCGCGGGCGCGGTGGATTTCGACGGCCGCTCGCTGGTGGGCCTGGTGCCGGCGCAGATCGCCTCGGCCGGCGTGGCGCGCACCTTCCAGAACGTGGCGCTGTTCGGCGAAATGACCGCGCTGGAAAACGTCCTGGTCGGCCTGCACCACACCTTCCGCACCGGCCTGGCCAACATCGCCCTGCGCACGCCGCGCTGGAAGCGCGAGGAAAACGCGGCGCGGGCGCGCGCCCTGGCCCTGCTGGAATTCGTCGGCCTGGACAACCTGGCCGACGAGGAGGCGCGCAACCTGCCCTACGGCAAGCAGCGCCTGCTGGAGATCGCCCGCGCGCTGGCGCTGGACCCGCAACTGCTGCTGCTCGACGAGCCGGCCGCCGGCCTGACCGCGCCCGACATCGCCGAGCTGCTGACCATCATCCGCAAGGTTCGCGATCACGGCATCACCCTGATCCTCATCGAGCATCACATGGACGTGGTGATGGGCGTCTGCGACACGGTGTCGGTGCTGGACTTCGGGCAGAAGATCGCCGAAGGATTGCCGGCGGAGGTGCAGGCCAATCCCCGGGTGGTGGAAGCCTACCTGGGCGGGTCGGCCGCCTGAGGCGGGCGCCCGGGCACCGCGCCCGAGCGCGGGCGCAGGCGCGGAATATCGAAGAACAGGAACCGGACATGTTATCCATCAAGAACCTCGAAGCCGGCTATGGCAAAGTCAAGGTCCTGCACGGCATCAGCATGGATGTGCCGAAGGCCAAGGTGGTGACGCTGATCGGCTCCAACGGCGCCGGCAAGACCACCACGATGCGCGCGCTGTCGGGCATGATCAAGCCCACGGCGGGGGAAATCACGCTGGGCGCGCAGCGCATCGACGGCATGGACTCGCATCGCATCGCCCGTCTCGGCCTGGCGCATTCGCCGGAGGGCCGGCGCGTGTTCCCGACCTTGTCCGTGGCCGACAACCTGCGGCTGGGCGCCTATCCGCGCCTGACGGGCAAGCGTCCGCGCGGCGACGTCGAGGGGGACCTGGAACGCGCCATGGAGCTCTTTCCGCGCCTGAAGGAAAGACGGACCCAGTTGGCCGGCACGCTGTCCGGCGGCGAACAGCAGATGCTGGCCATGGCGCGCGCCGTCATGCTCAATCCCGAACTGGTGCTGCTGGACGAGCCGTCCATGGGGCTGGCGCCGATTCTCGTGGAAGAGGTCTTCCGCATCATCGGCCGCCTGAAGGAGGAGGGCGTCACCATGCTCCTGGTGGAGCAGTTCGCGGCGGCCGCGCTGAACGTGGCGGACTACGGCTACGTGCTGGAGAACGGCCGCATCTCGGTGCACGGCACCCCCGACAAGCTGCGCCACGATCCGGCGGTGGTGGCGGCCTATCTCGGCGGGTCGCACTGACCGAGGCGGGGCGGGGAAGAGAAGGCCGGAGCGGACCGGGCAGGCCGGCGCAAGCCGGGGCAGATCAGGCAGATAAGGCAAACCGGAGCTGGCCGGGGCAGACCAGGACTAATCAAGGCAGCCCCTTGCCCGCCAGCGGATCCTCCCCGTAATGCTTCAGCCCTTCCAGGTCCAGCACCCGCACGCCGCCGTATTCCACGCGCAGCAGGCCGGCCCCCTCCAGCGCGCCCAGGGCCTGGTTGGCGCGCTGTCGCGAGACCCGCGCCAGGTAGCCGACCTCTTCCTGCGTGATGGCCAGCTTCATGCCCATGCCGGGATAGAGCAGGGGATTGAACAATTCCGCCAGGCAGCGCGCGACGCGCGCGTCGGTGTCGAGCAGGCGGTCGTTCTCCGCCTTGCCGATGAATTGCGCCACCCGTTCGTTGAGCTGCTGCAGCAGGTAGCGGTTGAAGGGAATGCTGGTGTCCAGCAGGAATTCGAAGGTCGCCGCCGGCAGGCGCGCGATGACGGAGTCGCGCAGGGCGACGACGTCGTACTTGCGGATCTCGCGCTTGAGCAGCGTGCCTTCCCCGATCCATCCGCCCGCCGGCACGCCGGTCAGCGAGGCCAGCTTGCCGTCCGCATTGCCCACCGACACTTTCACCAGTCCGGCCAGGACGCCGATCCAGGCCTGGCCGAGTTCGCCCTTGCGCTCGATGATGGTCCCCGCCGTCGCCTGCTGGACGGTCAGGTCCTTGAGCACCCGCGCCTGCTCCTGCGCGGTCAGCACACGGAGCCAGGCGGCGGATAGCTGCAATGAGTCGGCGGCATGCTGCATCGGGATATACCCTAAAAGACTATGAAATGTCGTAGGGACGACAGTTGACTGATTTTTAACCTTATACCTTAAGTGCGCTTGGGTGCACTCAGGCGCCAGCCAGGCGCAGCCAAGCGCACTCACACGCGCTCAGATGCACTCGAGCGCAGCCATACAGCAGCAAGCGCAGCCCGATACCGATAAGGACAAGGGCCGGAGGTCGCTAGGGGTGTGACGGTCCACCGATCGTCACACCGGGCAGGACGACGCTTCCGGATCCGAACAGGAGACAACGTGGCGCAAGACCTGTCTGCATCCTCGCCGATGCCGGCGGCGGCGGACACCTTTCCCGCCCTGCTGCTGGCGCATGCGCGCGTGCGCGGCGACCGTCCCGCGATTCGGGAAAAGCACCTGGGCATCTGGCAAACCCTGAGCTGGGCGCAGGTCGCGGCCCTGGTGCGCCGCGCCGCGCACGGCCTGGCCGCCGAGGGCGTGGCGCCGGGCCAGCACGTGGCGGTGGTCGGCGAGAACCGTCCGCGTCTCTATATTTCCATGATGGCGGCCCAGGCGCTGGGCGCGATCCCGGTGCCGTTGTACCAGGACGCCATCGCGCAGGAAATGGCCTACGTGCTGCGCGATGCGGCCATCGGCGTGGCGATCGCCGAGGACCAGGAGCAGGTCGACAAGATGCTGGAGGCGCGGGCGTCCTGCCCGGACCTGCGCCGCGTCGTCTACGACGATCCGCGCGGGCTGCGCCACTACGCCGATCCCATGCTGACGTCCTTCGACGCGCTGCTGGCCGCCGGGGATGCGCACGCGGCGCGGGATCCCGCCTTCTTCGACCGCGCGGTGGCCGCGGTGCGCCCGCATGACGCCGCGGCCATGTTCTACACCTCCGGCACCACCGGCCGGCCCAAGGGCGTGGTGCTGACCCACGCGGCGCTGATCGACCGGGCCCGCGCGGTGCAGGACATGGAGAGGCTGACCGACCGCGAGGACGTGCTGGCCTATCTGCCGCCGGCGTGGATCGGGCAGAACATGTTTTCCTACACGCAGTTGCTGGTCACCGGTTTCACCGTCAACCACCCGGAATCGCCGTCCACCGTGGCCATCGATATGCGCGACATCGGCCCGACCTACTACTTCGCGCCGCCGCGTATCCTGGAAGACCTGCTGACGCGCGTGCTGATCCGCATGGAAGACGCGGGCTACCTGAAGCGCCGCCTGTTCAAGGCCTGCATGGACCTGGCGCGGCGGGTCGGCGTGCGCATCCTGGACGGCGAGGCGGTGGGCCCGTACGACCGGCTGCGCTATGCCCTGGGCGACGTGCTGATCTACGGGCCGCTGCGCAACGCGCTGGGCATGAGCCGCGTGCGCGTGGCCTATACCGCGGGCGAGGCCATCGGGCCCGACCTCTTCACCTTCTACCGCTCGCTGGGGATCAACCTCAAGCAGTTGTACGGTTCCACCGAGACCTCGGTGTTCGTCTGCGTGCAGCCCGACGGCAAGGTGCGCGCCGACACCGTGGGACCGCCGGTGGCGGGGGTGGAGATCAAGGTCGCCGACGACGGCGAGATCCTGGTGCGCAGTCCGGGCCTGTTCAAGGAGTATTACCGCAACCCGGCGGCCACGCGCGAAGCGCGCGGCGAGGACGGCTGGTTCCATACCGGCGACGCCGGCTACCTGGACCTGGACGGCCAGTTGAAGATCATCGATCGCGCCAAGGACGTCGGCAAGCTCTCGGACGGCAGCCTGTTCGCGCCCAAGTACATCGAGAACAAGCTGAAGTTCTTCCCGTACATCAAGGAAGCGGTGGCCTTCGGCGCCGGCCGCGACCGGGTGTGCGCCTTCGTCAACATCGACCTGGAGGCAGTCGGCAACTGGGCCGAGCGGCGTGGGCTGCCCTATGCCGGCTATGCCGACCTGGCCGGCAAGGATGAAGTCCACGCACTGATCCTGGGCTGCGTCGAGCAGGCCAATGCCGAGCTGGCGCGCGATCCCCGCCTGGCGGCCTCGCAGGTGCGGCGTTTTCTCATCCTGCACAAGGAGCTGGACCCGGACGACGACGAGCTGACGCGCACGCGCAAGGTGCGGCGCGCCTTCATCGCGCAGAAGTACGCCGTGCTGGTGGACGCGCTGTTCGCGGGGCAGGCCACGCAATACGTCGAGACCGAGGTGAAGTTCGAGGACGGCCGCAGCGGCCGCATCGCCGCGGACCTGAAACTGCGCGACGCGCGGGTCTTCCCCGCGCTGGCCGGGGAGGCGGCCTGAGATGAGATCCCACCCCCTGCGCGCCAGCCCGCCACCCCTCGCGGGGGCGGCGCCCGCGGCCGGTCACGCGTGCGCTGCGCCCGGTCAGCCTGCCGCCGCCCTGACCGTCGTGGACCCGATGGCGCCGCGGCAGGACGCGCGTTCGCGGCGCGGCGGCGACGTCATTCTCGACATGCGGAACATCTCGCTGTCCTTCGGCGGCGTCAAGGCGCTGACCGATATTTCCTTCAATGTGCGCGAGCACGAGATCCGCGCCATCATCGGCCCCAACGGCGCCGGCAAGAGCTCCATGCTCAACGTCATCAACGGCGTCTATACGCCGCAGCAAGGCGCCATCGCCTTCGACGGCCGCGACGATATGCGCATGACGCCGCGCCGCGCGGCGGAGATGGGCATCGCCCGCACCTTCCAGAACCTCGCGCTGTTCAAGGGCATGAGCGTGCTGGACAACATCATGACCGGCCGCAACCTGCGCATGAAATGCGGCCTGCTGGCGCAAGCCCTGCGCATCGGCCCCGCCGCGCGCGAGGAAAGCCGCCACCGCGAGTTCGTCGAGAACATCATCGACTTCCTGGAGATCCAGGCCTACCGCAAGGTGCCGGTGGGACGCCTGCCCTACGGCTTGCAGAAGCGCGTCGACCTGGGGCGCGCCCTGGCCATGGAGCCGCGCCTGCTGCTGCTGGACGAGCCCATGGCGGGCATGAATATCGAGGAGAAGCAGGACATGAGCCGCTACATCCTCGACGTCAACGACGAGTTCGGCACCACCATCGTCCTGATCGAGCACGACATGGGCGTGGTGATGGACATTTCCGACCGGGTGGTGGTGCTGGACTACGGCAAGAAGATCGGCGACGGCGAGCCCGACGAGGTGCGCGCCCATCCCGACGTCGTCCGCGCCTACCTGGGCGTGGCGCACTGAACGCCGGAGGAGGGCGGCATGGGATTCTTTCTCGAAACGCTGTTCGGCGGTCTGATGAGCGGCATGCTCTACGCCCTGGTCGGCCTGGGCTTCGTGCTGATCTTCAAGGCGTCCGGCGTCTTCAATTTCGCCCAGGGCGCCATGGTGCTGGTGGCGGCGCTGGCCATGGCGCGCTTTTCCGAATGGACCCCGCGCTGGCTGGGATTCCATAACGCCCTGCTGGCCAACGTGCTGGCGTTCATCGTGGCGGCGGCGGTGATGTTCGCGCTGGCGGTGGCGGTGGAGAAATTCGTGCTGCGCCACCTGGTCAACCAGGAGGCCACCACGCTGTTGATGGCGACGCTGGGCATCAGCTATTTCCTCGACGGCCTGGGCCAGATTGCCTTCGGCAGTTCGGTGTATTCGATCAACGTCGGCATGCCCAAGGACCCGGCCATCATCCTGGATTCCGTCTTCGAGGGCGGCCTCCTGATCAACCTGGAGGACCTGGCCGCGGCGGTGGTGGCGGCGCTGCTGGTGGCCGCCCTGGCGCTGTTCTTCCAGTACACCTCCACCGGACGCGCCTTGCGCGCGGTGGCCGACGATCACCAGGCGGCCCAGTCCGTCGGCATTCCGCTGAACCGCATCTGGGTGGTGGTGTGGAGCGTGGCCGGCCTGGTGGCGCTGGTGGCGGGCGTGATCTGGGGCTCGAAGTTCGGCGTGCAGTTCACGCTGTCCACCGCGGCCTTGCGCGCCTTGCCGGTGGTGATCCTGGGCGGCCTGACCTCGGTGCCCGGCGCCATCCTGGGCGGCCTGATCATCGGCGTGGGCGAGAAGCTTTCCGAGGTCTACCTGGGCTCGCTGGTCGGCGGCGGCATCGAAATCTGGTTCGCCTACGTGCTGGCGCTGGTCTTCCTGCTGTTCCGGCCGCAAGGCCTGTTCGGCGAAAAAATCATCGACCGCGTCTGACGGCCAAGGGAGGCGCGACCATGTTCTACCGCGAGAACGGCCAGTTCAAGACCAGCTACCTGGCCGACCAGCAGATCTTCCCGATCCGGCAGGACCGTATCTTCATCCTGCTGCTGCTGGCCGTGGCCTTCGTCGCCGTGCCCCTGCTGGCCAGCGACTACCTGCTGCGCGCCATCCTCATCCCTTTCCTCATCCTGTCGCTGGCCGCCGTGGGCCTGAACGTGCTGGTGGGTTATTGCGGCCAGATCTCGCTGGGCACGGGCGCCTTCATGGCGGTGGGCGCGTACGCCGCCTGGAATTTCGGCGTGCGCATGCCCGGCATGCCGCTGCTGTTGCAGATCGTGCTGGGCGGGCTGTGCGCCACCGTGGTCGGCGTGATATTCGGCATTCCCAGCCTGCGCATCCGCGGGCTGTACCTGGCGGTGGCGACGCTGGCCGCGCAGTTCTTCGTCGACTGGGCCTTTTTGCGGATTCCCTACTTCACCAATTATTCGTCCTCCGGCAACGTGTCCGTGCCGCCGCTCACCGTCTTCGGCCTGCCCCTGCAAAGCGCGATGGAGAAATACCTTTTCGTGCTGGCGCTGGTGTGCGGCTTCACGCTGCTGGTCAAGAACCTCGTGCGCGGCGCCGTCGGGCGGGAATGGATGGCCATCCGCGACATGGACGTGGCGGCGTCGGTGATCGGCATCCGGCCCATGCACGCCAAGCTGACCGCCTTCGCCGTCAGCTCCTTCATCGTCGGCGTGGCGGGCGCGCTGTGGGGCTTCATCCACCTGGGGTCGTGGGAGCCGCTGGCGTTCGACCTGAGCCGTTCCTTCCAGTTGCTGTTCATGGTCATCATCGGCGGCCTGGGCTCCATCCTCGGCTGCTTCTTCGGCGCGGCCTTCATCGTGCTGGTGCCCGTGCTGCTGTCGAACATCCCGGGCCTGCTGGGCCTGCCGCTGGCGGTGGACACGGCTTCGCACATCGAGCACATGGTGTTCGGCGCCCTCATCGTCGTTTTCCTGATCGCCGAGCCGCACGGCCTGGCGCGTTTGTGGAGCGTCGCCAAGGAGAAATTGCGCCTGTGGCCGTTTCCGTATTGAACGGCCGCGGCGCCGAGGTTGGCGCATCCGGCACGGTACGCCACGAGCGATACCGCCACCGGCTGCACGCGTTCGCCCGGCGTGGACCGGGCCTGTCACGGTGCCAGAGAGCACCCCTGGAGGTAGTGGAGATGAAGCGTTTGAACCTGAAAAGCGTGGCCGCCGCGCTCGCCCTGGGCGGGGCGCTGGGCGCCGCCAGCTCGCCGGCCCTGGCCGACGAGCAGTTCGTGCCGCTGTTGGTGTACCGCACCGGCTCCTTCGCGCCCCTGGGCATTCCCTGGGCCGACGGCAAGCTGGATTACCTGAAGCTGGTCAACGAACGCGACGGCGGCGTCAATGGCGTGAAGATCACCTATGAGGAATGCGAGACGGCCTACGCCACCGACAAGGGCGTGGAGTGCTACGAGCGCCTGAAGACGCATGGGCCGACCGGCGCGTCCGGCTTCGATAGCCAATCCACCGGCATCACCTTCGCGGTGACGGACAAGGCGCCGCTGGACAAGGTGACCGTGGAGACCGTCGGCTACGGCCTGTCGCAAGCGGCCGACGGTTCCGTCTTCCAGTGGAACTTCCCCTTGCTGGGCACCTACTGGACCGCCGCCGACGTGATGATCCAGGACATCGCCAAAAAGGAAGGCGGCATGGACAAGCTCAAGGGCAAGAAGATCGCCCTGGTCTACCACGACTCGCCCTACGGCAAGGAGCCCATCCCGCTGTTGCAGAAGCGCGCCGCCGCCAACGGCTTCGAACTGCTGCTGTATCCGGTCACCGCGCCCGGCGTCGAGCAGAAATCGACCTGGCTGCAGATCCGCCAGGCGCGGCCCAGCTACGTGCTGCTGTGGAGCGCGGGCATCATGACGCCCACCGCCATCCGCGAGGCCCAGGCCAGCGGCTATCCGCGCGACAAGATGTACGCGATCTGGTGGGCGGGCTCGGAGGGCGACGTCAGGGACCTGGGCGAGGTCGCCAAGGGCTACAACGCGATCACCATCCACAACAGCGGCGAGCAGGGCAAGGTCATGCAGGACCTCAGGAAGTACGTCTACGACAAGGGCCAGGGCAGCGACCGCAACAACACGACGCTGGGCACCATCGCCCACACGCGCGGCATGATCATTTCCATGCTGCAAGTCGAGGCCATCCGCGCCGCGCAGGAGAAGTACGGCAAGGGCAAGTCCATGACGCCGGAACAGGTGCGCTGGGGCTTCGAGAACCTGGACCTGACGCAGGAGAAGCTGGACAAGCTGGGCTTCGGCGGCATCGTGCGGCCCTTCAAGACGTCCTGCGCCAATCACCTGGGCGCCGACTGGGCCCGCATCGTGCAGTGGGACGGCAAGCAGTTCAAGCCGGCATCGGACTGGTACCAGGCCGATCCCGCTATGGTGGGCCCGCTGGTGAAGGCCGAGGCGGCGAAGTACGCCAAGGAAAAGAACATCACGCCGGTGAATTGCGCGGGGTAGGCGGCGCCGGCGGCGGCCCTCGCGGCCCCGCCGGCCGGCAGTCCCGAAGGAGTTTTCGTATGAGCATGTCGCCTCCCGCCGCGGCGCCGCCGGCGCTGCTGGACGTCAACGGCATCGAAGTCATCTACAACCACGTCATCCTGGTGCTCAAGGGGGTGTCCCTGCGCGTGCCGGAGGGCAGCATCGTGGCGCTGCTGGGCGCCAACGGCGCGGGCAAGACCACCACCCTGCGCGCCGTGTCGAACCTGCTCAAGGGCGAGCGCGGCGACGTCACCAAGGGCCAGATCCGCTATCGCGACGAGCGCGTGGAGCACTTGTCGCCCGCCGAGCTGGTGCGGCGCGGCGTGGTGCAGGTGATGGAGGGCCGGCATTGTTTCGCCCACCTGACGGTGGAGGAGAACCTGCTGGCCGGCGCCTATACGCGCCGGCTGGGACGCGGCGAGATCCGCGAGGCGCTGGAGCGCGTCTACCAGTATTTCCCCCGCCTGAAGCAGCGCCGGACCAGCCAGGCCGGCTACACCTCGGGCGGCGAGCAGCAGATGACGGCCATCGGGCGCGCGCTGATGGCCAGCCCCGGCATGATCCTGCTGGACGAGCCGTCGATGGGCCTGGCGCCGCAGGTGGTCGAGGAGATCTTCCAGATCGTGCGCGACCTCAACCGGCGCGAAGGCGTCAGCTTCCTGCTGGCCGAGCAGAACACCAACATCGCCCTGCGCTACGCGGATTACGGCTACATCCTGGAAAACGGCCGCGTCGTCATGGACGGCGCGGCCGAGGCGCTGGGCGCCAATGAAGACGTGAAGGAGTTCTACCTGGGCATTTCCAGCGGCGCGCGCAAGAGCTTCCGCGACACCAAGTTCTACCGCCGGCGCAAGCGCTGGCTGGCGTGAGGCGTTCGCGCGGCTCGTCCGCGCGGCCGCATGCCGACGCCCTTTGACGGAGACCGGACCCATGTCCACTTTCTTCGATAGCCTGGAGACGCGCCCTCCCGAGCAGCGCGAGCAGGCCTTGATGGCGGCGCTGCCTGGCGCCATCGCCCACGCGCAGGCGCGGGCGCCGGCCCTGGCCCGGCAACTGGCCGGCGTCGACCCGCGCGCCATCACCTCGCGCGCCGCGCTGGCGGCGCTGCCGGTGCTGCGCAAGCACGCCTTGCTGGAAGACCAGCGGCGCAGCCGTGCGTTGCCGGGACCGGCCGGCGCGGAAAAGGTCTTCGGCGGCTACGCGGCCCTGGACTGGGGGCGGGCCTTGCGGGTGTTCGCCTCGCCCGGCCCCATCTACGAACCGGAAAGCGGACGCCCCGATTACTGGCGCTTCGGCCGCGCGCTGTACGCCGCGGGCTTTCGCCAGGGGCAACTGACCTACAACTGCTTTTCCTATCACTTCACGCCGGCCGGCTCGATGATGGAGACGGCCGCGCATGCCGTGGGCTGCACGGTCTTTCCCGGCGGCACCGGGCAGACCGAACAGCAGGTCCTGGCCATCCGCGATCTGGGGCCCAGCGGCTATACGGGCACGCCCAGCTTCCTGAAGATCCTCCTGGAAAAGGCCGAGGAACTGGGGGTGCGGCTGGACACGCTGCGGCATGCCCTGGTTTCCGGCGAGGCCTTCCCGCCTTCGCTGCGCGACTGGCTGGCGGCGCGCGGCGTGCAGGGCTACCAGGCCTACGGCAGCGCCGACCTGGGGCTGATCGCCTTCGAGACCGGGGCGCGCGAGGGCCTGGTGGTGGGCGAGGACATCATCGTCGAGATCGTGCGCCCGGGCACCGGCGATCCGGTCGCGGAAGGCGAGGTCGGCGAGGTGGTGGTGACCACGCTGAATCCGGACTACCCGCTGGTGCGCTTCGGCACCGGCGATTTGTCGGCCGTGTTGCCGGGCCAGTCGCCCTGCGGCCGCACGAACCTGCGCCTGCGGGGCTGGATGGGGCGGGCCGACCAGACGACCAAGGTGCGGGGCCTGTTCGTCCATCCGTCGCAAGTGGCGGAGATCCTGCGGCGCCACCCGCGGGTGCGCCGGGGCCGCCTGGTGGTCACGGGCGCGACCGGGACCGACCGCATGGTGCTGCGGATCGAGGCCGACGACGCGCCGGGGCTGGCGCAGGCCGTCGCCGAATCCGTGCGCGACGTCACCAAGCTGCGGGCCGAGATCGAGCTGGCCGCGCCCGGCAGCCTGCCCAACGACGGCAAGGTCATCGAAGACGCGCGGTCCTATGACTGACGCCGGCGGGATCGCGTGGACCTTATTGCCGCAAGGCATTTAACATGCCGCCGCCCGGCGGGCTAAGCTTATGTCCTCGGCGCCGGCCGTTCGCCGCCTGGCGCCACGCCCGAATTGCATAAAAAGGACTCGTCATGCGTATCGTCAACGCCCTCATCGGCGCCGCCCTCCTGGCCGGCGCCGCCCACGCCGCGCAAGCCGCCCCCGAACAAGGCAAGACGCTCGACGTGGTGCGCCATCGCGGCACCGTGCTGTGCGGCACCACCACCGGCTTCCCCGGCTTTTCGGCGCCGGACGCCCAGGGCAACTGGAAAGGCCTGGACGTCGACGTCTGCCGCGCCGTGGCCGCCACCGTGTTCGGCGACGCCAGCAAGTTCAAGGTGGTGCCGCTGAATTCGCAGCAGCGCTTCACCGCCCTGCAATCCGGCGAAGTCGACCTGCTGGCGCGCAACACCTCGGTCACGCAGCAGCGCGACACGGCCCTGGGCCTGGTCCATGCCGGCATCAATTTCTACGACGGCCAGGGCTTCCTGGTGCCCAAGTCGCTCAACGTCAAGAGCGCCAAGGAACTGAACGGGGCCACCATCTGCCTGCAGGCCGGTACCTCGAACGAGAACACCCTGGCCGACTGGGCCCGCGCCAACAAGGTCGAGTACAAGCCGGTGGTCATCGACCAGTTCAACGAGGTGGTCAACGCCTTCGTCGCCGGCCGCTGCGACGTCTTCAGCACCGACGCCTCGGGCCTGGCGTCGATCCGCATTTCCAAGCTGCAGAATCCGGACGACTACGTGGTGCTGCCCGAGATCATCTCCAAGGAGCCGCTGGGCCCCTTCGTGCGCCAGGGCGACGACAACTGGCTGAACATCGTGTCCTGGTCGCTGTCGGCCATGATCGAGGCGGAGGAATACGGCGTGACGTCGGCCAACGTGGACCAGCAGCTCAAGAGCGACAACCCCAATATCCAGCGCATCCTGGGCGTGATCCAGGGCGCGGGGAAGAACATGGGGGTGGATGACAAATGGGCCTACAACATCATCAAGCAGGTCGGCAACTACGGTGAAAGCTTCGAGCGCAACGTCGGCCAGGGCAGCCCCCTGAAGATCCAGCGCGGCCTGAACGCGCAGTGGAACAAGGGCGGCCTGATGTACGCCCTGCCGATACGATAGGAATCAGCCGCGGGCAGGAATCAGCCCGCGCGCCCGGCCGCCACCGCGTTGCCCGCGCGGCTGGCCGACTTGCGGTCCAGGTGGCCGGAAATCCATTGGCCGATGTCGACCACCGCGTCGAAATCGATGCCGGTCTCGATGCCCATGCCGCGCAGCATGTACAGCACGTCTTCCGTCGCCACGTTGCCGGTGGCGCCCTTGGCGTAGGGGCAGCCGCCCAGGCCGGCGACCGAGGTGTGGAAGATGCCGATGCCGGTTTCCAGCGCCGCCAGGATGTTGGCGACGGCCTGCCCATAGGTATCGTGGAAGTGGCCGGCCACGCGCGACGGATCCACCTTGGCCGTGACCGCGCGCATGACCTCGCGCACCCGCGCCGGCGTGCCCACGCCGATGGTGTCGGCGACGTCGATCTCGTCGCAGCCCAGCGCCAGGTAGCGCTGGGCGACGTCCACCACCGCGGAAACCGGCACCTCGCCCTGGTACGGGCAGCCCAGCGCGGTGCTGATCGACCCGCGCAGGCGCAGGCCGGCCGCCTTGGCGGCTTCGGCCACGGGCTCGAAGCGGGCGATCGATTCGGCGATGGAGCAGTTGATGTTCTTCTGCGAAAACGCTTCGCTGGCGGCGCCGAAGATCACCACTTCGTCGACCTTGGCGGCCAGCGCCGCGTCGAAGCCTTTCATGTTCGGGGTCAGGACGGAATAGACCACGCCCGGCTTGCGGTGGATGCCCGCCATCACCTCGGCGCCGTCCGCCATCTGCGGCACCCATTTGGGCGACACGAAGGAGGCCGCTTCGATATTCGGAAAGCCGGCGGCCGACAGGCGGTTCACCAGCTCGATCTTGACCTCGGTGGGGACGAAGGCTTTCTCGTTCTGCAGACCGTCGCGGGGCGAGACCTCGACGATTTTCACGCGTTGGGGGAAGGGCATGGCGATTCCTGTTCTCGGTTCTGTTCTTGGTTCTGTCCGTGGTTCTGTCTGTCTGGCTCCTGCGGCGGATTTTAGTCCTTGCCGCGGGCCCGGGCGCCGCCGCGCGAGCGTTGGAAGTACCCACTTTCACGCCGCGCCACCTGCCCCGCCAATTCCAGCCGCAGCAGCGCGGCGTCCAGCTCGGCGCTCGCCAGGCCGCTGCGCAGCATCAGCGTTTCGCGATGCACGGGATCGTGGCCCAGGCAGGCCAGCAAGGCGGCGTCCGGCCGGCCGGGCAGCGCGTGCGCCCGCGCGGCGCCGGCCATGCCCTTGTCCATGGCTTCGTGCGTGCTCGCGTCCGTGTTCTGGTCCGTCTGCGAGTCCGCATGCGGGTCCGTGTTTTCGTGCGCGTTCTCGTCGACGTTTTCTTCCGGGTCTTCGTCCATCCCCGGCCCATGCGCGCGTGCCGGCTTTCCGCCGCCCAGCTCGTCCGCGATGTCCCTGGCGCTTTCCACCAGCTTCGCGCCCTGGCGGATCAGCGCATGGCAGCCGCGCGTCAGCGGCGAGTGGATGGAGCCCGGGATGGCGAAGACCTCGCGGCCGTATTCCCCGGCCAGCCGCGCGGTGATCAGGGAGCCGCTGCGGCTGGCCGCCTCCACCACGAGCACGCCGCGCGCCAGCCCCGCCACCAGGCGATTGCGGCGCGGGAAATGATGGGGCAGCGCCGGCGTGCCCAGGGGAAATTCGCTGACCAGGGCGCCGCTCTCCGCGATGCGCGTGGCCAGCGCTGCGTGATGCAAGGGGTAGACCACGTCTATTCCCGTTCCCAGCACGGCGACCGTGGCGGCGCCGGCCGCCCCTGCCGCCAGCGCGCCTTCGTGCGCCGCCGCGTCGATGCCGGCCGCCAGGCCGCTGACCACGCACCAGCCTTGCGCCGCCAGGTGGCGGGCGAAGGCATGGGCGTTGTCGCAGCCGTCGGGAGTGGCGTTGCGCGCGCCCACGATGGCCAGCGAGGGTCGGGCCAGGAGCGCCGGGTCGCCGCGCACGTACAGCAAGGGCGGCGGGTCGCCGACGTCCAGCAGCGCGCGGGGATAGGCGGCGTCGGCAAGGCAGAGCAGGTGATGGTCCGGCTGGCGCGCCCAGTCCAGGGCCGCCGCGATACGCGCCGCCAGGGCCGGGACCGGCGGCGCGGCCAATTGCCGCGCGAGCGGGCCCGGCACCCATTGCGCCAGTTCGGCGGCCGGACGCGCGTACACCTGCTGCGGCAGGCCCATGGCGCCGAGCAGGACGTAGGCGTCGGCGGGCCGCAGGCCGGGCTCCAGCGACAGGCGCAGCCAGGCGGAAAGTTCCATGGGATCGTGGGTAAAAGGCATGCGGCAGTGTCGCACGGCCGCCCGCGCGGCCCGGCCCCGCCGCGTCCGAAACGCGCGCCTGGCCGCGGCCGTGTTCTTGCGTCCCCTTTATCCCTTCTTTAGCCGAAAACTATTAGAAATCAAATCGTTGTTGATTTATCATTACAACATTCCCACCCCTTCATTCCTTCTGCCGCGGTGACGCCGCGGCAGGAATACGTCATGGCATTGCTCAATATTCTGCGTTACCCCGATCCGCGTCTGCACAAAAAGGCCCAGCCGGTGGCGGAAGTGGACGAGCGCATCCGCGCGCTGGTGCGCGACATGGCCGAGACCATGTACGCGGCGCCCGGCGTGGGACTGGCCGCGACCCAGGTCGACGTGCACGAGCGCGTGGTGACCATCGACGTGTCCGAGGAAGGCAACGAGCTGCTGGTCCTGATCAATCCGGAAATCACCTGGAAAAGCGAAGAGCGCAAGCGCTACGAAGAAGGCTGCCTGTCCGTGCCGGAGATCTACGACGAAGTCGAACGCGCCGCGCGGGTCCGCTTCAAGGCCCTGGACATCGATGGCAAGCCCTATGAGATGGAAGCCGACGGGCTGCTGGCGGTGTGCGTGCAGCACGAGCTGGACCACCTGGACGGCAAGGTCTTCGTCGAGTACCTGTCCTTCCTCAAGCAGAACCGCATCAAGACCAAGCTGCGCAAGGCCGAGCGCGAAGCGCTGCGGGCCTGACCATGCGCGTCGTCTTCGCCGGCACGCCGGAATTCGCCCGCCTCGCGCTGGACGCCATCCTCGCGGCCGGCCATGAAGTCCCGCTGGTCCTGACCCAGCCCGACCGCCCGGCCGGGCGCGGGCTCAAGCTCACGCCCAGCCCCGTCAAGCAGGCCGCGCTGGCGGCCGGCATCCCGGTGGCCCAGCCGCGCAGCCTGCGGCTGGACGGCCGCTATCCCGACGAAGCCGCGCAGGCGCGCGAGCAATTGCTGGCCGCCGCCCCCGACGTGATGGTGGTGGCCGCCTACGGCCTGATCCTGCCGGCCTGGGTGCTGCAACTGCCGCCCGCCGGCTGCCTGAACATCCATGCCAGCCTGCTGCCGCGCTGGCGCGGCGCGGCGCCCATCCAGCGCGCCATCGAGGCCGGCGACGAACGCACCGGCGTGACCATCATGCAGATGGACGAAGGGCTGGACACCGGCGACATGCTGCTGGTGCAGCCGGTGGAAATCGGCGCCGGGCAGAACGCGGCCGAACTGCATGACGCGCTGGCGCATGCCGGCGCGCAGGCCATCGTCCAGGCCCTGGCGAACTTGCCCGCCCTGCGGCGCGAGCCGCAGCCGGAGGAAGGCGTCACCTACGCCGCCAAGCTGGACAAGGCCGAGGCGGCGCTGGACTTCACCCAGGCGGCGGCGCTGCTGGCGCGCCGCGTGCGCGCCTTCAATCCCGCGCCGGGCGCCACCGCGCGCCTGCCCGGGCTGGACGATCCGGTGAAGGTCTGGCGCGCTTGCGCCGTGCCGGCCGACACCGCCGGCGCCACGCCCGGCGCCGTGCTGCATGCCGGGCCGGAAGGCGTGGACATCGCCACCGCCGACGGCATCCTGCGCCTGCTGGAACTGCAGAAGGCCGGCGGCAAGCGGCAGCCCGCCGACGTGTTCGTGCGCGGCTGGCAGCCCTAGCCCTGCTGCTAGCCTCAGCCCTGTCTCCGGCGCTGCCCGCCGATCAATACAAGGTCTGCTTGACCCGCTCCGGCAAGGCCTTGTCGTAGGCTTCGCCGTCGAAGCCGCTCTTGCTGATATCGCTGATGATCTTGCCCGTGCTGGGCAGGGCGGCGCGATCGATCTGGATGGATGGGTCCCACAGGCGCGACCGCAGCAGCGCGCGCGAGCATTGGAAGAAGACGGTCTCCACGTGCACCACCAGGACCGAGCGCGGCGCCTTGCCGTCCACCTCGAAGCGCGCCAGCAGTTCGGGGTCGATACTGATCTCCGCCTGCCCGTTGACGCGCAGCGTCTCGCCCACGCCCGGCACCAGGAACAGCAGCGCCACGCGCGGATCGGTGATGACGTTGCGCAGGCTGTCGACGCGGTTGTTGCCGCGCCGGTCGGGCAGCAGCAAGGTGTGCTCGTCGGCGATGGCGACGAAGCCCGCCGGGTCGCCGCGCGGCGAGACGTCCAACCCGCCCGGGCCGCTGGTGGCCAGCGCCATGAAGGGCGACGCTTCGATGAAGGCGCGATAGTGCGGATGGATGTACGGCGTTTCCTTGAGCAGGGAGGCCTCGCTGGGCTGCCCGTAGAGGGCGCTCAGCGTCTCCATGTCGGTAACACGGTGGGCTGCGTCGACTTTCATGGTGGCTTCTCTCGCTCTGGTGTGGTTTGCCTTGGCGGTCCTGGGCGGTCCTGCTACGCGCCCTCGCGGCCGAGATAGTCCAGCACCGGCTGCAAGGCCGGCAGCCTGGGCGCGCCCGCGGCGACGGTCGCGCGGTCGGTCCAGGGATAGGGCAGGGCGGTGATCCAGTCGAAGACCGTGCCCGCCGTCTCGGCCGGCAGCACTTCCATGGCGTCGATGGCGATGGTCAGCTCGCGCACGCGATGCGGATCGGCCTGGAAGCGCCAGTCGTAGCTGCCGCAACCCACGCGCACCTGGCCGCTGGCCTTGTCGGTCATGGCCACCAGCCAGTCGCAGGCGAAGCGGTCCAGCCGCGCGCCGGCCGCCGGCCGTGCCAGGTAGAAGGTGTACACGTTCTCGTAGGTCTGGCCGAACTTGCGCACCAGCGTATCGGCGATGCCGGGTTCGCCGTCGACCTCGGAAGGGAAGGCGATGGCCTGGGTCTTCAGGACCATGCGCAGCCGCGCGTCCGGCGCGAAGGCCCGCGCGATATGGAGCGGGCGGTTCTCGTCCTTGCCGTGGAAGTATTCGCGCAGCAGTTCTTCGCTGGTGGGTTGCGGGCGGGTCATGGCGTCAATGTTCTCCGGGGGTGATCCATTTGGAAACGGTGGGCGCCGTGTAGTGCGCGAAACGGTCCAGCAGCTTGCCGGGATCGTTTTCCACCATCAGCATCGCGCGATGTTCGGGACGCATGAAGGCTTCCTCCCGGGCATGGTCGAGGAATTCGGCCAGCTTGTCGTAGAAGCCCGCGATGTTGAGCAGGCCGCAGGGCTTCTTGTGCATGCCGAGCTGCGCCCAGGTCCAGGTCTCGAAGATTTCCTCGAACGTGCCGGCGCCGCCGGGCAGGGCGACGAAGCCGTCGGCGCGCTCCACCATCATGGTCTTGCGTTCGTGCATGGAGCCGACGATGTGCTGCTCGGTCAGGCCCGCGTGGGCCATTTCCTTCTGCACCAGCGATTCGGGAATCACGCCGATGACGCGGCCGCCCGCGGCCAGGACCGCGTCGGCCAGCACGCCCATGGTGCCGGCGCGCGCGCCGCCATAGACCAGGCCCAGGCCGCGCCTGGCGAGTTCACGGCCGAAGGCGGCGGCCTGTTCCACATAGACGGGCCGGCGGCCCGAGTTGGAGCCCAGATAGACGCAAATATTTTCAAGTGCCATGAATACGTCGGAAATGCGGGAGGGCCGGCCGCGGGGACGCATGGCGTTTTCCTGCTGGCCGGTTCCACGGCGGCGCGGGGCCGCCCGGCCGGACGGCGGTGCGCCCGGGGCAAGCTGGGTAGTTTACGCATATTTTTCCGCCGTCCGCGCCGGGGCGGGGACGCCCGCGGCACGGCGCTTGCGACACTCCCCGACCACAGCGGGTCCGCGGCCGCCCGGCCTGCTCGACGGGCAGGCGGCTCCGGCCGGGGATTCCGCCGAAACGGCGTCGCAGGACGCCGTTTCATTCACCGCAACGCGATCAGGAGAGTACGCCATGGATATGCCCACCCGTTCGGCCGAAAAAAAAGACTTCAAGATTGACGTCGGCGCCATCCGCAAGAAGGCGCGCAAGGACATCGAGGACGGCGCCGTCACCGACAGCTATCGCGCGGACCGCGAAACCGTGCTCAAGCTGCTCAACGAGGCGCTGGCCACGGAAATCGTCTGTGTGCTGCGCTACAAGCGCCACTTTTTCATGGCCCGCGGCATGAACGCCGAGCCCGTGGCCGCCGAATTCGCCGAGCACGCGACCGAAGAGCAGCAGCACGCCGACAGCCTGGCCGAGCGCATCGTCCAGTTGGGCGGCGCGCCCGACCTGAATCCCGACCGGCTGAGCAAGCTCAGCCATTCGGAATACGTCGAGGCCAATACGCTGGAAGAAATGATCAAGGAAAACCTCATCGCCGAGCGCGTCGCCATCGACAGCTACAAGCAGATGGTGGAATACGTCGGCGACAAGGATCCGACCACGCGCCGCCTGCTGGAGCAGATTCTCGCGGTCGAGGAGGAGCACGCCGACGATCTGGCGGACTTTCTTGACTGAAATTTCACCTACGGCGGGGCCACACCCGCGCCGCGGCATGCCGCGGCGCGGGTTTTCGTGTTTGCCGGCCGGCTCGCGCCGAACGCTGCGGGAATGCAAAAGAAAACGGATGGCGCGCAACCGCGGCCCATCGCGCATATCGCTACAAGGAGGGCTACAGGGTCCATTCCTTGAACACATCATCCATGCCGCCCCTCTGCGCCGGTACGCCGACAATCACCGTCCGCGACAATCGCGGGCTGGAGGTGCGTACGCTGCGCTACAACCGGGCTGTCGCGGGGGCGGTGGCGGCTCAGTGCGTCGAGGCGCTGGCATATAACGCCCTGGACCAACTGGTTGCGTCGCAGGACCCGCGCTTTTTCGGCGGCTCGACGCTGAACGCCCGCTACACCCCGGCGCTGACCGGCCAGGCGCTGGCAACCGCGAGCGCGGACGGCGGCACGTCGCTGGCCTGCGCGGATATCGCGGGCCGGCCCTTCTGGCAATCCAGCCGGGGACGCGATGCCGGACAGAAGCGCGACAACGAGATCGCCGTCTTCCAGTATTACGATGCCCTGGGCCGGCCGGCGCGGCGCGACCGCACCCTGCAATCCATTACCGAGGAGCCGGCCAACGTACCCGCCGGCTCGACCGATTTGTGGTGGTATGGCGATTACGGCGGGCCGGCGGGCGCCGCCTACGATCCGCATGACGCCAGCGATCCGCGCAACGCCAACCAGCGCGGGCAATTGCTCCAGCATTTCGATACCGCGGGCCTGCTCGACATGAGCGCCCTGGGCTATGGCGTGCAAGGCGACGACGGTGAGCCCGCCGCCTTGCGGCAGGACCGTTTTTTCCTGGCCGCGACGTGCGATCCGGACAACACCTGGGATCCCGCCGACACCAAACCGCCGTTTGCCCGGAACAGGATGCTTCTGGAGCCGGGCGATCCCTATTCGACGTGCTGGACGCTCAACGCCCTGTCCCAGGTGCTGGTCCGGACCGACGCCAGGGGCCATCGGCAGCACACGGCCTACGACCGCGCCGGGCGCAAGTATTCGGTTTCGGTCACGCCTGCCGGCGGCGGCCTCATGCCTGTCACCGCCGCCGTCACCTATACGGCGGCCGGGGGAATCGACACCCGCAGCGACGCCAACCGGATCCAGGTCGTGCATGCCTATGAACCTCAGGCGACCCAACGCCTGGTTTCCATGACGGCATCGCGGACTTCGGCCGCCGGCCACGCAGCCACGACCACGCTCCAGGCGTTGACCTATACCTACGATGGCGTGGGCAACGTCACCGCCCTGTCCGACGCGGGCGCCGGCGCGCAGGTCGGTTTCTTCCGCAATCGCATGACCACGCCCGACCGGGCCTACGCCTACGATGCGCTGTATCGACTGACCAGCGCCAGCGGCCGCGAGAACTACGTCGACGACACCCCTAAAGGCACCGACTGGCCGGGCGGCGCCTTCAGCCCGTCGAGCACGCCCGACTATCGGCCCTACACGCGCCGCTATACCTACGACCTCGGCGGCAATCTCACCGCCATCGGCTGCGCCGACTGGACCGGCGCGACGCCTCCCACGCGTAACCTGGCCGTGGGCCGTGCCAGCAACCGCGCCGTGTGTACGGCCAACGGTTCGGGGCCGACGCCGGAGAACATCGACGATTACTTCGACGGCGCCGGAAAAAGCATATGCATGGACGGCAATGTCAACCAGCCGATGTATTGGACGCCCCTGCATCGTCTTTATTGCGTGGTCACGGCCTACCGCGATCCCGGGCAGGGACAGGTTTCCGATTGGAGCGAGAGCGACCGCGAACAGTATGCCTACGATGGCGACGGCCAACGCGTGCGCAAATACGGCAGCAGCAAGGCCGGCAGCATCTGGAACCACACGGACACCCGCTATCTCCCCGGCCTGGAATTGCGCGGCGACACAGGCACCGGCGAGCGGCTGGAAGTGATCGTGCTGGACGACGGCGCGCGCGTCTTGAACTGGCCCGACGGCACGGGCCAGCCCGCGGATATGCCCAACCTGCAACTGCGCTACCGATACGCCGATCGTCAGGACTCCTGCTCGCTCGAAACCGACGAGGACGGCAACGTCATCACGCGGGAGGAATACTATCCCTACGGCGGCACGGCGGTGCTGACCTCACGCACCGACAGCGAAGTCAAATACAAGTTCATCCGCTATTGCGGCAAGGAGCGCGATACGACGGGCTTCTATTACTACGGCCTGCGCTATTACCAGCCCTGGACGGGGCGATGGATAAGTCCGGACCCGGCTGGCGCGATAGACGGGCTCAACCTGTATCGCGCCATGGGGAATAACCCGGCGACCCTGGTCGATGCATTCGGTGCGGTGGGAGAGGAGCCGCGGTCGTTCTGGCAAAGCGTAACGGGGGCATTCACTTCCTGCTTTACCCGTCCTTCCGCGAGCCGCGTCGAGGATGCCGACCTGGACACCGAGTCGCCAACCGCGAGCTTGCTCGACGAACTGGACAGGTGCACCGGCGATGATGACACGCGCCCTGCATGGGCGACGAATCACGAGGACATCGCCGTCGATGCCGCCGAAATCCAACGGATCGTCGATGGCGCCAAGATCACCAACGTGGTGGCCTTCATGGCCGGCCTGGACGGCAGGATAACGTCGCCGCGGGCATTGTTTGGCCCTGCCATCCGTTATTTCGTCGATTTCGGCGGCCACCGCCCATCCTTCACTGTTGCGGGCATTCCGGTCGACGTGGATTATGACGCGCAAATCGACGAAGCAATGCGCGTGCTCTCCCGTACCGCGCGGGAAGTGGATGTCTCCGTAGGCAAAGCGGAAAATTCGTCCGATGCGAATCTGTTATTCACGGTCGGAGCGGCGGAAGATGTCGGCGACGGCTTTCATGCCATCGCATGGGCGCTGCGTATCCCGGTGCGTCTGAAAGACGAGGGCGAGCGGTATGTCGGTCGTATCGTTCTCGGCTCGAAGCAGTCCGTGCGCGAGCTGGATTCGTTTTTAATGCATTACCTGCAGAGTCCCGAACTGAACGGGCAGTGGTTCGATGATCAATTGCAGAAAGCGAAAAACGATCACGCCCTCATTTCCGAGTGGGCGTCTTCGTTAAGCGAGTCGGCTCGCGGAGCAGTCGCCGCGGCGTCCCTGCGCATGGTGCTGATTCACGAAGGAGGACACGCGATATTCGGTCTCGATCATCCTGAAGACTATATGAAAAGCATGGAGGCCA
Organism: Bordetella genomosp. 10; assembly: GCF_002261225.1. Lineage (NCBI taxonomy): Bacteria > Pseudomonadati > Pseudomonadota > Betaproteobacteria > Burkholderiales > Alcaligenaceae > Bordetella > Bordetella genomosp. 10. The sequence continues at coordinate 2,952,342 of NZ_NEVM01000005.1, read as the reverse complement.
GCGTGCGGATGAACCCAGGCGGTGTCCGCTATGGGGATCGCACGATGCTGTCAGGACTCTTGGCCGACTCGCATGGGACGAGGCAGTTTTTCATACATGATGGCGAGTCGCCGCCTGTGATGAGCTCGGCTCGTAGCACCGTAATCAAAAAGATGATCGCCCAAAAAGCGCGCGGCGGCCCGGTGGATTTCGACTTCAGCGCAAGCGAGAAAGCCTCGATCGTGAGCGCCTATAAATACCGGCAGCTAATTTCCAGGCATGGCGATCCAGCACAAAGACTGCTTGTGAGGCGGCCCCTTCCCGCCGGGCGCGCCACTGTTGCCGAACCGCCGCCGTAAAAAGCGAACCCGTGAACCGTACCCCGCGGCCAGGCGCGGGTACGGCGCGGGGGCGGTTCAAGCGGTTCAACGGGGATGGTTTTCTTGCCGTCCGTGGATCCGGATCACAGGCGCGGCGTATCGACCTCGTCGGCCCACAGGTCGTACTCGTCCGCGTCCGTGACCACCGCGCGCACCATGTCGCCCGGCTTCAGGTCGCGGTCCGACGAAAGGTAGACGCTGCCGTCGATCTCCGGCGCGTCGGCGCTGCTGCGGCCGACGGCGCCGTCTTCGTCGACCTCGTCGATCAGCACGTCGATCTCGCGGCCCACCTTGGCTTGCAGGCGCTCGGCGGAAATCGCCTGCTGGTGCGCCATGAAGCGCTCCCAGCGTTCCTGCTTCACTTCGTCGGACACGTGGCCTTCCAGCGCGTTGGCGGGCGCGCCGTCCACCGGCGAATACTGGAAACAGCCGACGCGGTCGAGTTGCGCTTCGCTCATCCAGTCCAGCAGGTACTGGAAGTCTTCCTCGGTCTCGCCGGGGAAGCCGACGATGAAGGTGGAGCGCAGCGTCAGGTCCGGACAGGTCTCGCGCCAGCGCTTGATGCGCGCCAGCGTCTTGTCTTCGAAGGCCGGGCGCTTCATCGCCTTGAGCACGCGCGGGCTGGCGTGCTGGAAGGGGATGTCCAGGTAGGGCAGGATCTTGCCCTCGGCCATCAGCGGAATCACCTCGTCGACGTGCGGATAGGGATAGACGTAGTGCAGGCGGGTCCACACGCCCAGGTCCGACAGGGCCGAGCACAGCTCCGTCATGCGGGTCTTCACCGGACGGCCGTTCCAGAAGCCGCTGCGGAACTTGACGTCGACGCCGTAGGCGCTGGTGTCCTGCGAAATCACCAGCAGTTCCTTCACGCCGGCCTTCACCAGGCGCTCGGCCTCGTTCAGCACGTCGCCCACCGGCCGGCTGACCAGGTCGCCGCGCATGGAGGGAATGATGCAGAAGCTGCAACGGTGATTGCAGCCTTCGGAGATCTTCAGGTAGGCGTAGTGGCGCGGCGTCAGCTTGACGCCTTGCGGCGGCACCAGGTCCAGGTAGGGATTGTGGTCGGCCTTGGGCGGCGCCGCGTCGTGCACCGCGCGCACCACTTCCTCGTACTGCTGCGGGCCGGTGACGGCCAGCACGCTGGGATGCACGTTGCGGATGACGGCTTCTTCCACGCCCATGCAGCCCGTCACGATGACCTTGCCGTTCTCCGCGATGGCCTCGCCGATGGCTTCCAGCGATTCCGCCTTGGCGCTGTCGATGAAGCCACAGGTGTTGACCACCACCACGTCGGCATCGTCGTAGGAAGGCGTGACCTCATAGCCCTCGGTGCGCAGTTGCGTGAGGATGCGCTCGGAGTCGACGAGCGCTTTCGGACAGCCGAGCGAAACAAACCCCACGCGGGGCGTGCGGCCGTCGCCGGGGCCGTCGTTGCCGGTCTTGCCGTTGCCGGCGCCATTGCCGCCGCGGGCATCGATGGCCGCGGCCTTGCCGGGCGTCTTGTCGGCGCCGCTGCCGGGCCGGGATTTTTCTAGGACTTCCAATCTATTCACCGTAGGTTCGCGCACCGGCGTGGGCCGTGCGACTGGGATATTCGTCGAGGATTCGTGATGTCAGGCTGGCTCGGCCGCATGCCAAGGGGGCAGGTCGCGCAAGGTTTCCGGGTGAAGCATGGCCACCTGCAACAAGGTCCTTGCCGCGCCGGAAGGGTTGCGCCGGCCCTGTTCCCAATCCTGCAGCGTTCGGACGCTGACGCCAAGCAAGTCGGCAAACTCGGCTTGAGGCAGGCCTACGCGGCTGCGGGCTTCGCTGATGCGTGATGCCAGCCATCGGGCGGAATTCCCCGATGGGGCTGCTTTATTCATATCGTGGATCGCTCAGGCAGCGCGCGTCATCGCCGCCACCTCGTTCAAGGCCGCCGCGCCGGGGTCGGCAACGGGGATGGGGCGGGATTATACGGCATTGCCGGACTCCGCGCGAGGGCTACGGCGCCCGGTTCAAGGTAGGCATCGATGGAACCGGTCCGCCGGCTTTGGTTTCCCATCAGCGCCGCCAACTGCCTACAGGAGGATGGAGCGCCATGCATCTCAACCCTCTCAACCCTCTCGACTCTCTTAACCCTGACAGTCCTGCTTCGGATCCGGCATCTTCCGGTGGCTCTCCTTCGTGGCCTGATGCGCAGGCGACCGAGGGGGCGCGCGCCGTTGGTGCGTCGGCGGGGCAGGCACGCGCGCATGCAAGCGGGCGGGCGGCGTGCAGGCCTGGCGGTGCGTCGTCCCATGCGCGTGTTTCCATCGATCTGTATTCCGGCGGATTCAGCGCGCGGGCGGCGAGTCATGGAAGGGCCTCCTGCGCCATGGATCCCGCGCAGGCGGTTCACGCGCAGTTTGTAAAGAATGCCGATGGAAGCTCCTCTTATGCCGTGATCGAATCCGTGGTGGCGCCGTTGGATCTGCCGGATAGCCGCGCCTACCTCGTTGGCGACAGGTGGATGGTGTGCCCGAAACCGAACAGGATTTCCGAGATCGAATGCCTGTTGCGGGCGGCGATCTGCGATGGCAAGCGCCAGGACGAGGCGATGAGGATATTGGCGGAGCCGCCCGTGGCGTCCCGGCGCGGAATGTCCGACTATCTCGTCTATCGGTTCCTGCTCGGCGACGACGCGGGGCGAAGCATCAAGCGCTACGGCGAATGCCGGATGCTCGTGGAGATAGAGAACCGTGAGGGCCTGGACGAGGGGAAATTCTCGCGCAACGCATTGGCGGCGGAACAGGCTGTCGGCACGATGCACCAGGCCCTGGCGTCGATGTTCGACTACGTTCTGTTCATACGCAGGGAAGGGCGCGATATGTCGTTGAAGCTGGTGCACGCCGTGGACACGGATAGCGGCGTCATCTCGTTTCGCGAACTTCCGTCAGGGGCGTTCGGGACGGCGCGTCCTTTTCCGTCTCCCATGCCCGGCGTGCAGGACCGGTCCCACTGGGCGCTGCTCGGGTTCAAGAAGAACGGCGATTGATTGCATTGCATGCCGGGCAGCGGGAGCAGAAAAACGGCGCCCGCGGGCGCCGTCGAAGTTTTATTCCTGCGCCTTGAAGCGATTGCGCAGGTCACGAATCTGGTCGTGGTTGCGCAGGACGCCCTGGTACTGCCGCTCCACGACTGCGCGCACGTCCGGCGTCAGGTCTTCCTTCAGCGCATCGGCGTATTTTTCCTTCGCATGGTCCTCGCCGCGCTCGCATTCCTCGAGGATGGCGGCGTCGCTGCGGCCGGTGACGGTGGACTTCAGTTCGGTCCATCCACGGTGCATGGCGCCGGCGACCGTGCCGCCGGTGGCGGGGTCGCCGCCCAGTTGGCGGACGATGGCCTGGAGTTCGCCGGCCCCCGATGCGCAATCCCGGGAGCGGTTCTCGAAGAGCATCTTCAGCTCGGCGGTCTTGGTGTCCTCGGCGGCCTTGGCAAAGCCCTTTTCGCCGTTCTTGGAGGTTTCTATCAGTTCATTCAGCACTTTGACGATGTGATCGGCCATGGTCATCTCCTGGTGAAATCGGTTCCCGAAAGCTGCCCCCGAGGGGGCGTTTTTGCCTTGGGACGGCCCGGCGGCAAAAAACGGCGGACGGGGTCATGTCCTCGTCCGCCACGAGACGCAGCTTGCTGCTTACTGGTGGTACTGCTTCTTGGCGTTGGCGACGCAGGTGTCCTTGGCGTCACCGGACAGCGCATCGCACTTCTCCTTCGCCACCTTGTAATCGGCCTTGTTCTTCGTCTTGTCGGCATCGCGACGCGCTTCAGCCTGGTCCTTGTTTTCCTTCAGGTCGGCCTTGGCCTTGTCGCGCGTGGCCTTGGCCTGTTGCTCGCACACGTCCTTGTCGTTGCCCTTCATGGCGTCGCATTTCTTTTGCTCAGCCTTGTAGTTGGCATCGATGTCCTTCGCCGTGGTGGCGGTCTGCGCATGCGCGCCGAACGACAGCGCGGTGAGGCTCAGGGCGGCGGCAACGAAAACAGGCTTGAAGTTTTTCATGGGGTTCTCCTTTGATCAGGCATCACCGGAATGCCCCCTCGGCATTTCCAGTCGCCTGAACACCCTGGCGGCATAACGCGCCGGGTCGTGAGCCTCAAAGCAACCGTCGTGCCCGGGTTCGCCCGCATCGGCTTGCCGCGTCTTCGCATGGCCATGTTCCTGCCCATCCGTGTCGATGGGTTTTGCGAGACCAGGCCTTGGGCTCGATCTTCAGGCCTGGCGCCAAGAACCCACGTTCCTTCATCCCCGGCCCGAAGCCCGGCCCGGCATGCCGGTGTATCAGCGCCTGGCTTCCACGGTTACCATATCGGTCTTTGCCCGGCGATTGCACATGTCTTCAGTTCCTCCCTCACCCCGCAACAGCGCGCCTTTGCAGGATCTCTTGCTGGAAAGCGCCGAGGTGGTGCGCGCCGTGCAGGCGGGGCGCTCGATGACCGATGCCATCGCCCAGGTGCCGCCGGAATTCCGCGCGGGCGCCCAGGCCCTGTCCTTCCACGCCATGCGCCACCTGGGCGAGGCGCGCGCGCTGCGCCGGCTGCTGGTGCCGCGCGACCCGCCGGAAGCGCTGCTGGATGCGCTGCTGCAGGTCAGCCTGGCGCTGCTGCTGCCCAGCGCCGCAACCAGTGCAACCGATACGGCCGATGGGACCGATGGGGCCGCTACAACCGGCGCAACCACGGCCTCCGCCTCCGCCGCCCCCTCCTACACCCCCCATACCGTGGTCGACCAGGCCGTGCGCGCCGCCGCCAGCATGCGCCGCCTGCTGCCCTTCAAGGGCCTGGTCAACGGCTGCCTGCGCGGCTTCCTGCGCGATCCGGCCGGGCTGCTGGCGCAGGCCACCAAGACGGTGGAAGGGCGCTGGAACCACCCCCAATGGTGGGTCGACAAGCTGCGCTCGGCCTATCCGGACGCCTGGCAGGACCTGCTGGCGGCCGCCAACGTGCCCGCGCCCCTGACCCTGCGCGTCAATCGCCGCCGCGCCACGCGCGAACAGGTGCTCGAGGCCTTCGCCGCCGCCGGCATTGCCGCCGGGCCCAGCGGCGATGCCGGCGTGGCGCTGGCCCAGCCGCGTCCGGTGGCGCAACTGCCCGGCTACGAGCAGGGCTGGTGGTCGGTGCAGGACGCCGGCGCGCAGCTCGCCGCGCCCCTGCTGTCGGTGCGCGACGGCGAACGGGTGCTGGACGCCTGCGCCGCGCCGGGCGGCAAGACCGCCCATCTGCTGGAACTGGCCGACGTCTCCCTCACCGCCCTCGACGCCGACGGCGTGCGCTTGCAGCAGGTGCGGGAAAACCTGGAGCGCCTGGGCCTGCGCCGTCCCGACACCGTGCTGCGGCGCGCCGACGCGGCCGACCTGGCCGAATGGTGGGACGGCGTGCCCTACGACGCCGTGCTGGCCGACGTGCCCTGCACCGCTTCCGGCATCGTGCGGCGCCACCCCGACATCCGCTGGCTGCGCCGGGCGGACGACGTGGCGCGCACCGTCAAGTTGCAGGCCCGCATCGTCGACGCCCTGTGGCGCACGGTTGCCCCGGGCGGCCGCCTGCTTTACGTCACCTGCTCGATTTTCCCGGAGGAAAACGAGCGCCAGGCCGCCGCCTTCGCCGCCCGCCATGCCGATGCCCGGCGCCTGGACGCGCCCGGCCAGCTCTTGCCCGTGGCGGGAGATACAACACCGGGCGCCCAGCGCGACGGTTTTTTCTACGCCTTGTTTGCCAAGCTTTCCTGAATCGCCAAGAATATCGGCATCGTCGCGCAAATGTTCCGTATGCCCCTACTCCCGCGCCTGCTCCTGGCCCTCGTCTGCCTGTTCACGCTGTTGCCGTGGAGCGGCGACGGCATGGCGGCCGAGCCCAAGGTGGCGCGCATCGACCCGGCGCTGCGCAATGGCCGCGTCGAAATCGACGCCGACGTCGACATCAAGCTCAACGACCAGTTGCGCGAAGCGGCCGAGCGCGGGCTCCCGCTGTATTTCACCGCGGACGTCACCATCACCCGTTCGCGCTGGTGGTGGCTGGACAGCACGGTGGTGGACACCAGCATCACGTGGCGCATCGTCTATAACGCGCTGACCCGGCAGTGGCGCGCCGGCGTCGGCGAATTGTCGCTGCCCGTGCGTTCCCTGGACGACGCCATGGACATGATCCGTCACATCCGCGGCTGGGCCGTGGCCGACGCCGGCGACTTCAAGCCGGGCATCAAGTACGAGGGCCAACTGCGGCTGCGCCTGGATACCTCGCTGCTGGCGCGGCCCTTCCAGGTCAACGCCCTGAACAGCAGCTCCTGGTCCCTGGCCACGCCCTGGACCCGCTTCGACTTCGCCATCGCCGACGACGGGAATCCGGACCGATGAGAAAACTGCTGCGCTTCGCGTTGGTGGCAGGGGCGCTGGCGGGCGTGGCGCTGCTGGGCCTGCTGGCCTGGTCCACCGGCAACGCCTCCCGCCTTGCCCGCTATTACGACGCTCTGCTGATCCTCAACGGCGTGGTCGCCCTGGCGCTGTTCGCCTGGGTGCTGGCCCTCACCGTGAAGCTGGTGCGGCAACTGCGGCGGCGCCAGTTCGGCGCCCGCCTGACCGCCCGTTTCGCCCTGGCCTTCACGCTCATCGGCGTGGTCCCGGGCGCCCTGATCTACACCTTGTCGGTGCAGTTCATGTCGCGCTCCATCGAGTCCTGGTTCAACGTGCGGGTCGATACCGCCCTGGAGGCGGGCCTGAACCTGGGCCGCGCCGCGCTCGATTCGCTGCTGGCCGATCTCGACGCCCGCGCCCGCTCCATGACCGCCGAACTCAACCGCGCCAGCGACAGCAACATCGCGCTGACCCTGACCCGCCTGCGCGAGGCCAACGGCGTGCAGGAGGCCATGGTCTTCACCGGCAGCGGCCGCATGGTGGCCTTCTCGACCAATCAATACGGGCAGTTGATGCCGGCGCTGCCGCCGGCCACGGTGCTGAACCAGTTGCGCCTGTCGCGCGGCTACTCGGCCGCCGAGGCCGACGATCCGCTGCAAGCGGGAGGCGGCGGCGCGCTGCACCTGCGGGTGGTCATCCCGCTACTGCCCAACGAACGCTTCGACGGGCTGCTCGGCGCCTCGGCGGAGCCGCGCTGGCTGCAACTGGTGCAGCCCGTGCCGGACCAGATCGCCCACAACGCCAACCTGGTCCAGCAGGGCTTCCGCGACTACCAGGAACTGGCGCTGGCGCGGCTGGGCCTGCGCAAGCTGTACGGCATCACGCTGACCCTGGCCCTGCTGGTGTCGGTCTTCACCGCCATCGCCGTGGCGCTGTCGCTCTCCAAGCGTCTGGTGCGCCCGCTGCTGCGGCTGGCGGCCGGCACCCAGGCGGTGGGCGTGGGCGACTATCGCCCGCTGCCGGAGCCGCCCGAACGCGACGAGGTGGGCCAGTTGACCCGCTCGTTCAACGCCATGACCCGCCAACTGGACGAGGCGCGCCGCATGGTGGAAAGCAACCGCCAGCAACTGGAGCGTTCCAACGTCTACCTGGAAAGCGTGCTGTCCAATCTGTCGTCCGGCGTGCTGGTCTTCGACGAGGCGTTTCGCGTGACGACGGTCAACCAGGGCGCGCAGACCATCCTGCAGAGCGACCTGCGCTCGGTCATCGGCCGGCCGCTGGAAACCATCGACGGCCTGCTGGCGTTCGCGCAGGTGGTGCGCCAGGCCTTCGCGGCGCATGCCGCCGTGGGATCGGAGCGCCAGCACTGGCAGCAGCAGTTCGAGATCCAGCCCGTGCAGGCGGAAGCCTCGGGCGGCGCCCACGCGCAATCGCTGACGCTGCTGGCGCGCGGCACGCACCTGCGCGTGGACGGGCGCGGCAACGGCTACCTGGTGGTGTTCGACGACATCACCGAACTGATGTCGGCCAACCGGACCGTGGCGTGGGGCGAGGTGGCGCGCCGCCTGGCGCACGAAATCAAGAACCCGCTGACCCCCATCCAGTTGTCGGCCGAGCGCCTGGCCATGAAACTGGCCGACCGCCTGCAGCCGGCCGACCGGCAGATGCTGGAGCGCTCCACCAATACCATCGTCAACCAGGTCAGCTCGCTCAAGCACATGGTCGACGATTTCCGCGAATTCGCCCGCACCCCGCCCGCCGTCATGCAGCGCATCGACTTCAATGCGCTGGTCTCCGACGTGCTGTCGTTGTATGGTTGGGATCCGGTGGAAGGGCTGCTGCGCGACCACGTCAACTCGCTCAACCTGGAGGTCGAGCTGGCGCCCGGACTGCCCGCCATCGAGGGTGATCCGACCCAGTTGCGCCAGGTCATCCATAACCTCCTGGCCAATGCCCGCGACGCGATCGCGGGGCAGGACGACGGCCGGGTGCGGGTGTCGACGCAACTGACGCAGACGCCGCGCAGCGAGGGCGAGGAGCACCGCGCGGTGCGTTTCACGGTTTCCGATACCGGCCCGGGTTTCTCGCAGCAGGTCATGCAGCGGGCCTTCGAACCCTACGTGACAACCAAGTCGCACGGGACTGGGTTAGGATTGGCGATCGTCCGCAAAATCGTGGAAGAACACGGCGGACGCATCGATTTGGCGAATCGCCGCGAGGGCGGGGCGCGTATTTCCATACTATTGACCCGTCTGGCAGGCGCGGTCGATACTCTGGACGCATCCGCACAACAACAGGATAATGCGGCTACGCAATAGGTGGATGGGCTTATGGCCAGAATTCTGGTGGTTGACGACGAAGTTGGCATTCGCGAACTTCTGTCTGAAATCTTGTACGACGAAGGGCACACGGTGGAGCTGGCCGAAAACGCGGCGCAGGCCCGTGCCGCCCGCCTGCGGGCGCGTCCCGACCTGGTGCTGCTCGACATATGGATGCCGGACACCGACGGCGTCAGCCTGCTCAAGGAGTGGGGCTCGCAGGGCCTGCTGGACATGCCCGTCATCATGATGAGCGGCCATGCCACCATCGACACCGCGGTCGAGGCCACCCGCATCGGCGCCATGGACTTCCTGGAAAAGCCGATTACTCTGCAACGGTTGTTAAAAACTATTTCGGCCGGCCTCGCGCGCGGCCGCGCGCCGCAGTCCGTGCCCATGCCCGCCGTGTCGGTCAGTCCCAGCGCGCGCGACGAGGACTCCGATGCTCCTCTGGGCGCCGGCGTGCCGGCCGTGGGCGCGAATCCCCCCGCCGCGGCCGCCGAATTGCCGGCCAACGGCAACGGCCAGCTCGGCAGCATTTCGCTGGACCAGCCCCTGCGCGAGGCGCGCGACGCCTTCGAGCGCATCTACTTCGAATATCACCTGGTGCGGGAAAGCCATAGCATGACGCGGGTTTCCGAGCGCACCGGGCTCGAACGGACCCACCTGTACCGCAAGCTCAAGCAATTGGGCATCGAGTCGGCGCGCAAGCGCAGCTCGTGAGTCCGCCGTGAAAGTTCTTATCGTCGGCGCCGGCCGCGTGGGGACCAGCGTCGCGGAAAACCTGGTTTCGGAACAGAACGACATCACGGTCATCGATACCGACGCGCGCAACCTGCAAGGCCTGCAGGAACGCTACGACCTGCGCGGCATGCACGGCGACGGCACCCAGGTCGCGGTGCTGGAGGCCGCCGGCGCCGCGGACACGGACCTTTTCATCGCCTGTGCCGCCTCGGACGCCGTCAACATGGTGGCGTGCCGCATCGCGCGGCAGCACTTCAACGTGCCGCGCCGCATCGCCCGCATCCGCGCCGCGGACGTCGCCGAATACCCCGAGCTCATGGGCGACGACGGCTTTTGCATCGACGCCCTGATCAGCCCGGAACGCAGCGTCACCGCCTACCTGCACAGCCTGATCGAATTCCCCGAGGCCTTGCAGGTGGTGGAATTCGCCGAAGGCCGGATCAGCGTCATCACCGCCCGCGTCGGCCAGGCCAGCCCCATGGCCAACCGCTCCGTCGAGGCGCTGCGCGAGGCCTGGCCCGACGTCACGGCCTGTGTGGTCGACGTGCTGCGCGGCGGCCGGCCGCTGCAGGCCGCCACCCAGACGGTGATCGCGCCGGACGACGAGGTCGTGCTGGTGGTCGATACCCGCCATGCGCGCCGCGCCGTGCGGCAACTGTGCGAGGCCGAGAAGACCGTGCGCCGCGTGATGATCGCCGGCGGCGGCAATATCGGCCTGAGGCTGGCGCGCCAACTGGCCGAGGAAGGCTATAGCGTGCGGCTCATCGAGCGCGACCCGGAGCGCTGCGAGTACCTGGCCGTGAACCTGCCCGGCAACGTGCTGGTGCTGCAGGGCAACGGCACCGACGAGGACCTGCTGCGGCGGGAGAACATCGGCGACATGGACACCTGGCTGGCGCTGACCAGCGACGACGAGGACAACATCATGTCCTCGCTGCTGGCCAAGCGCCTGGGCGCGCACAAGGTGATCGCGCTGATCAATCGTCCCGCCTACGGCGAGCTCATGCAGGGCAGCCATATCGATATTGCCGTGTCGCCCGCGCAGGCCACCATGAGCGAGCTGCTGCGCCACGTGCGGCGCGGCGACGTGGTGGCCGTGCACCGGCTGCGCCAGGGCGTGGCCGAGGCCGTGGAAGCGGTGGCCCACGGCGACCGCAAGACCTCCCACGTGGTGGGGCGGCGGGTGGGCGAGCTGCGCCTGCCCAAGGGAGCGAGCATAGGCGCGCTGGCGCGCGGCGAGGAAATCCTCATTCCGGACGGCGACACCGTCATCGAATCGGGCGATCACGTCATCGTGTTCGTGCCGTCCCGCCAGCAGATGGCCCGCGTGGAGAAGCTGTTCCAGGTCTCCGCCTCGTTTTTCTAGGCATCGCCAGGCCCCATGCCCCGTTTCCGACCTCTCGCCGCCGCCGTGCCGGGACCCGCGCCGGGGAGGTCGACCCCCGTCAGCCGGCTGCTGGCCCTGGTCAACCTGCTGGGGCTGACCATGACGCTGTTCGCGCTGACCATGGCGATTCCGCTGTCGGTCTCCGCCTACCTGGGCGACGCGGCGCTGTCGGCCTTCGTGGACGCCTTCCTGGTGGCCTTCGGCGCGGGCGCCGGGCTGTGGCTGGTGTCGCGCCGCCATCGCTACGAATTGCGGCCGCGCGACGGTTTCCTGCTGGTGTCGCTGGTCTGGACCGTGCTGCCGCTGCTGGCGACGATACCGCTGTTCATCTATTTCGATCGCGCCGGCCTGCGCCTGTCCTTCACGGACGGCTATTTCGAGGCGATGTCGGGCCTGACCACCACGGGCGCCACGGTGCTGACCGGGCTGCACGACCTGCCGCCCTCGATCAACCTGTGGCGCGCCACGCTGGTGTGGCTGGGCGGCATGGGCATACTCGTGCTGGCGGTCGCCATCCTGCCGCTGCTGGGCGTGGGCGGCCACCAGGTGTTCCGCGCCGAAACGCCCGGCCCGATGAAGGACGAGAAGCTGACCCCGCGCATCGCCGGCACCGCCAAGGCCTTGTACGCGGTGTATTTCGGCTTCTCGCTGCTGTGCTTCCTGGCCTACCGCGCGGCCGGGCTGCCGTGGTTCGAGGCCTGGTGCCACATGGCCACCACCATGGGGCTGGGCGGCTTTTCGACCTGGGACGACGGCTTCGCCCATTTCGATTCGGTGCCGGTGGAAATCGTCGCCATGGTCTTCATGCTGATCGCCGGCATCAACTTCGCCACGCATTTCAGCGCCCTCAGCCAGCGGCGCCTGCGCCCCTACCTGACCTGTCCGGAGACCATTCCCTACCTGGCGCTCACCCTGGGCGCCTCGCTGCTGGTGTCGGCCTATCTGTACATCGAGGGCGTCTACCGGGCGCCGCTGGACGCCTTGCGCTATGGCGTCTTCAATACGATCTCGGTGCTCACCACCACGGGCTACGCCAACGTCGACTACACCGCGTGGCCCATCCTTGCGCCCTTGCTGATGCTGCTGCTTTCCGGCGTGGCGACGTCGGCCGGATCGACGGGCGGGGGCATCAAGATGATCCGCGCGGTGATACTGGCCAAGACGGCGGGCGCCGAACTCAAGATGATGCTGCATCCGCAGGCGGTCAGCCCGGTGCGCATCAAGGGGCGGGTGATCAATCCGCGCGTGCTGACGTCGGTGCTGGCCTTCATGGTGGCCTACGGGTTTTCCATCGCGGTCCTGACGGCGCTGATGCTGGCCTCCGGCCTCGACGCGCTGACCGCCTTCAGCGCCGTGGTGGCCAGCGTCAACAACACCGGCCCCGGCCTGGGCGCCATCGGCCCCATGGGCAGCTTCGCCGTGCTCAGCGACTTCCAGACCTGGATCTGCACCTTCGGCATGCTGATCGGGCGGCTGGAACTGTTCACCGTGCTGATGCTCTTCACCCCGGCCTTCTGGCGGACATAACGCGCCCCGGGAACGTTTCCTGCTCAGGGCGTGACGAAAACGGCTTGCCCGCCAAGGCGGAGCAAGGGGCACGGCAAGGCGGCCTAGGGGATTTCCCGGGGCGCGTAAGTGCTTGCTACGCCTTAGACGGCATGAACACGGCGAGATCGATGCCGTTGCTTATAAATGTCACGTTTTTCACCTACGATGATGAAAGTGAGCAGCTAAACTGCCACCTCGTCGCGCCACATCAAGAGATGCCCCCCGGGCAGTTTCCGGGCTTCAAGGCAGGGTGGCGTCTTCTCCACATAAATAAGTTACTAGGAGCCGGAGATGGAACAGATCCCGTTCGTCCCTTCCGCCCCCCACACCCTGGGCATCGAACTCGAACTGCAACTGATCGACCCTCGCACTTTCGATTTGACGGCCGCATCCGACGAATTGCTGGCCCAGATGGCGAACCATCCCATCGCGGACCGGGTGAAACCGGAAATCACCCGGTCGATGATCGAATTGAATTCGTCGGTGCATGAACATCCCATGGGCCTCCTGGCCGAAATGCGCGAAATGCGCAGCGCCCTGTGCGAAGCCGCCGACGCGGTCGGCGTGACGGTGGCGGGCGGCGGCGCCCATCCCTTCATGCGCTGGCAGGAACGCTCGATTTCCGATACGCCGCGCTTCCAGTACCTGGCCGAGATGTACGGCTATCTGGCGCGCCAGTTCACGGTGTTCGGCCAGCACATCCACCTGGGCGTGGCCAACGGCGACGACGCCATCAAGCTGACCCGTCAGTTGTCGGCCTACGTGCCGCACTTCATCGCCCTGTCGGCGTCGTCGCCCTATTACGAAGGGGTCGATACGCTGTTTTCCTGCTGCCGCCTGAACGCGGTGAACAGCTTCCCCCTGGCCGGCCACCTGCCGCCCGAGGTCAACGACTGGTACCAGTTCGAAGCCCATCTGTCCCAGTTGCGCACCTACGGCCTGGCGGAAAGCATCAAGGACCTCTACTGGGACATCCGTCCCAAGCCCGAGTACGGCACGGTGGAAATCCGCGTCTGCGATACCCCGCTGACGGTGGAGCGCGCCTGCCAGATCGCCGCCTTCGCGCAGGCCCTGGCGGTGCTGCTCAAGCGCCAGCCGCAGTCGGAGAAGGGCTTGTGGCTGGCCTATCGCAACAACCATTTCCAGGCCTGCCGCTTCGGCCTGCAGGGCAGCTACGTGACGGGCGACGGGCAGCGCCTGCGTCTGATCGACCACTTGCGCAGCGTCTTCGGCCTGCTGGCGCCCATCGCCGAGGAACTGGGCACCGGCGACATGCTGGGTTCGCTGCGCGACGACGCCCTGAAGTCGGGCAACGATGCGCGCTGGCTGCGCGGCCAGTTCCACCGCCTGCGCGACCTGCCTTCGGTGGTGGACGCGATGGCCGTGGCGTTCCGTGGCGACGGCGGCATGGCCGCGGCCGTGGGCCTGTCGGGCGCGGATCCCACCGCGGTGGCGCGGCGCCGCGTGCGCGCCACGTCCGAACCCTTGCTCGGCGCCGTCGGCGTGCAGACCCTGGCCGAGCCGGAAGAAACGCTGACGCCCCGGCGCTTGCATTGAGGCCGCGGCGTTTGCACTGAGCGAAAAAAGGGCCCCCGCCACGGGGCCCTTTTTCTTGCGCCGCCCCGAGAAAAAAAGCGGCGCCGGGATGTCGTTCATCCCGGCGCCGTTTTCTTTTTGCTTCCCGCCCTGGGGGTGGCCCGCGGCGGTGTCGTTCCCTCGGGGGCTGGCGCGGCGCGGGGCCTGCCCGCGCGCGCTAGCGCCGGGTCCTGGAAATCCGTGCCGGCCATGCGCGCGTGGACGCGCGCATGAGGGCGAAGCTCCGGGACCCGGCGCTAAATCTCAGTCCGTCTGGATGTTGGCTTTCTTGATCAGGTCATGCCACTTGGCGACTTCCGCCTTCTGGAAGGCGGCGAGCTGGGCGGAGTCCATGCCCGAGCCGTCGATGGCCATGGCGGCGAATTTTTCCTTCACGTCCGGCTGCTGCAGGATCTTGAGGATCTCGGTCGACAGGCGGTTGACGATGGGCGCCGGCGTGCCGGCCGGCGCGAACACGGCTTGCCAGGAAACGATCTCGTAGTCCTTCAGCCCCACTTCCTGCATGGTGGGCACGTCCGGCAGGTTGGGATCGCGCTTGGCCGAGGTCACCGCCAGCGCGCGGATCTTGCCGGACTTGATCAGGGGCAGCGTGGGCGGGATGTTGTCGAAGGCCATGGACAACTGGTTGCCCAGCAGCGCCTGCAGGACCGGGCCGCTGCCCTTGAAGGGCACGTGCATGATGTCGACCTTGGCGATGGATTTGAACAGCTCCCCGGACAGGTTCTGCGACGTGCCGTTGCCGGCCGAGCCGTAGCTGAGGTGGCCGGGCGTCTTGCGCGCCGCCGCCAGCACGTCGTCCACGGTCTTGTAGGGACTGGCGGCCGGCACCACCAGCACGTTGCCCAGTTTTCCCGTCAGCGCCACCGGCACGAAGGATTTCACCATGTCGTACGGCATGTTGTGGTACAGGCTGCCGTTGATGGAGTGCGAACTGATGGTGCCGCCCACCAGCGTGTAGCCGTCCGGCTTGGCCTTGGCGACGTATTCGGAGCCGATATTGCCGCCCGCCCCGGGCCGGTTCTCCACCACGATGCTGGTGCCGAGGACGGGGCCCAGCTTGGTGGCCACGATGCGGCCGATCACGTCGGTGGCGCCGCCGGGCGCGAAGGGCACGACGTAGGTGATGGGCTTGCCGGCGGGCCATTCATCGGCGGCCTGGGCGGCCGCGCCGACGCCGAGCGCGCAAAGGAGGGGCAGGGCAAAGCGGATGCCGAAACGCATGTTGTCTCCGTTTTATGGTTTTCCATGTTCATGGGATCGGCGTCGGAGCGCCGTTTTGTGCCATAGCATACCCGCGCCGGCATCGTCGTGTCGGCCCCCGGCACAATCGTTAACCCGAACAAGGGAAGGGATGCGGCGCGCCCTATGCGGTCGTGTGCGGCGCGCAAGCCGCGGCCGGGGCCGCGAATGCCGCGAATGCCCGCGACGGGACGCTAGCCCTTCCGGCCGCCGATGGCGCTCACCGACAGCCGCGTTTCGCCGGGGGCCGCCTGGCGGGCGGCGGCGCGCCAGGCGTGGCCGTAGGCGACCTCGATGCTGAGCTTGATGAGCCCGTCGCCGCTCCGCTGCCTTTCCAGCGCCGCGTAGAGGCGGTCGCGCCAGGCCGGCGTGGCCAGGCCGCGCCGGCGGTTGCTGGCCGGGTTGCCGCCCAGCGCGCGCACGTCTTCCAGCAGGCGCTGCGGGGTCTGGTACGTGAGGGTGAGGGTTTCCTGGTCCATGACGGGGTCGGCGAAGCCGTTCTCCACCAGCAGGTCGCCGAAGTCGTGCATATCGACGAAGGCCGGCGTGGCGGTGCGCAGGCCGGCGTCGTCCAGCGCCGCGCGCAATTCGCGCAGCGTGTTGGGGCCCAGGCAGGAAAACATCGCCAGGCCCTGCACCTTGAGAACGCGGCGCCATTCGGCCAGGGCGGCATGCGGGGCCGGGTGCCAGTGCAGCGCCAGGTTGGACCATACGAGGTCCACCGATTCCGGCTGCAATCCGGTCGCGGCCATGTCGGCCAGCACGAATTGCGGCTTGGCGGCGGCCTTGCCGGTCAGGCGGCCGAGCATGCCGGCCAGGCCGGCCGGCACATGGCGTTCGCGCGCGATCTCCAGCAGCGGCGGACAGGCGTCCAGGCCCACATAGGCGGCGTCGGGATAGCGCTCGCGCAGCCCGGGCAGGGCGGCGCCGGCGCCGCAGCCCGCGTCCAGCAGCCGTTGCGGCTGGATGCGGATGTAGCGCAGGCGGTCCAGCATGCGGCCGGCGATCTCGCCGTAGAGGAATTGCGCGTCGGCCAGGTCGCCGCGGCGGGCGAACTGGCGCGTCACGTCGGCGCTGTTCAGGGGAAGGGTCGAGATCGGGGCGGGTGACATAAGGGGCGCGGCGGCCGGCGGCGCGGCGCGATACGTGTTCAGATGGATACCCGCCATTATTGCGCACCGCGCCGGGCGGACGGGGGATCCCCGCGGCGCGAGGCAGGGTATGTGCCGCTGGCGGGCAGGCGCCTGGGAAACCGGAACAGGAGGGCAAATGAAAGGGATGCCGCCGACGCGGGTTTCCGGGCGGTCGGCCGTCGGCCGGCCGGGCTTGCCGCCGGCGGCTGCCTCGCCGGGCGGCTGGGTGCGGCCGGCTTCCTGGTGGCGCGCCTGGCTGGCGGGCATCGCGTCCGACTGTCCCATGTGCGAAGGCCGCGCGCGCGGCGGCGGATTGTGCGAGGGTTGCCGGGCCGACGCGCGGGCGACCCAGCATCCGTCGCAACGCCGTTGCGACCGCTGCGCGTTGCGCCTGGGCTGGGCCATGCCGGCCTGTCCGGATTGCGCCCGCTGCCCGCCGGCCTACGAACGGGTGGTGGCCGGCGGCGACTACGAAGCCCCGGCGGACCTGTTGATCACGCGGCTCAAGGGCGAGCGGCGCTTCGCCATGGCCGGCCCGCTGGCGGCCCTGATCCTCGATGCCCTGGCGCAGCCGGGCGCGCCGCCGCGCCCGGCCGGGGCCGCGCTGGTGCCCGTGCCCGCCGCGCGCGCGTCGCTGCGCCGGCGCGGCTTCAATCCCGCGGCCGAGATCGCCCGCGCCCTGGCGCGCGCCACGGGCCTGCCCGTGCGCTCGTCCTGGCTGCGGCGCGTCGCGGAAGGCCCGCGCCAGGCCTCCCTGGACCGCGCCGCGCGTCTCGGCGGCGCGGTTGCGGCCTATGCCTGTCCCGTGCGCCTGCCGCCTCGTCCGGTGCTGCTGGTCGACGACGTGATGACCACCGGCGCCACCCTGGACGCCGCCGCCCGGGCCCTGCGCGCCGCCGGCGCCAGCACGGTCCTGGGCCTGGTGGCGATGCGGGCGCCCGCCGAGGACGGGGGCGCGCTGGCACAATATCGCCTGCCGTAGTCGGCGTGGCCGCTGCCCGCCACCAGCCTTCCGCTACCAGCCAGCCATCCGCGGCCAGCCTTCCCCCGACCCTGCCCCAAGCCATGTTCCACGTCATCCTGGTCCACCCCGAAATCCCGCCCAACACGGGCAACGCGATACGCCTGTGCGCCAATACCGGCTCGCAACTGCATCTGGTGGAGCCCCTGGGTTTCGAACTGGACGATGCGCGCCTGCGCCGCGCGGGCCTGGACTATCACGAGTGGCAGCCCATGAAGGTGCACAAGACGCTGGAAGACGCCCTGGCCGGGACGGGCGCGCCCCCGGGCCGCATCTTCGCCATGACCACGCGCGGCGCGCGTCCCATTGCCGAACAGTCCTTCCAGCCGGGCGACGTCTTCGTCTTCGGCCGCGAGACGGCCGGGCTGTCCGAGGACGACCTGCGCCTGTTCGGGCCCTCCCAGCGCCTGCGGCTGCCGATGCGGGAGGGGCAGCGCAGCCTCAACCTGTCGAACGCGGTGGCGGTGACGGTGTTCGAGGCCTGGCGCCAGAACGGCTACGCGGGCGGCGTTTGATTCGAGCCGCGCGCCTCAGTCGAGCGACAGGTTCAGCTTCTCGATGATCTTGTCCCAGCGGGCCTTTTCGTCGCGCATGCGGGTCGTCAGCTCGGCGGGGGAGGAAGGCGCCGGCGTGAAGTACTGCATGGCCATCTGCTGCCGCACCTTGTCGCTGTCGATGATGCGCGCCAGCTCGCTGTTCAGGCGCTCGATGATGACGCTGGGCGTGCCGGCGGGCACCAGCACCGCATCCCAGGAAATCGCCTCGAAGTCGGGATAGCCCTGCTCGGCCATGGTCGGCACGTCCGGCAGCACCGGCGAGCGCTGCAGGCTGGTCACGGCCAGCACCTTGACGCGGCCGTCGCGCGTCTGCGGCATGGCGATGGCCGGCACCATGAAGGCGGCCTGGATGTCGCCGCCGATGATGGCGCCGATCACCTGCGGGAAACCGGCGTACGGAATGTGGACCAGGTCCAGCCCGGCCTGGCTCTTGAACATCTCCATCGCCAGTTGCGAAGCGCTGCCCGGGCCCACCGTGCCGTAGTTCAGCGCCCCCGGCCGCTCGCGCGTCATGTCGACGAACTGCTTCAGGTCCTTGACGTTGAGGTCGCCCGGCACGGCCAGCACGTTGGGGCTGGTGGCCACCAGCGTCACCGGCGCCAGGTCGGTGAAGGGATCGTAGCCCAGCGTCTTCTTGTACAGCGTGGGCGCCGTCGTCAGCGGGCCGTTGATGGTGAACAGCAGCGTGTAGCCGTCCGGCTTGGCCTGCGCCGCCATGCGGGTGCCGATGTTGCCGCCGGCGCCCGGCTTGTTCTCGACGATGATGGGCTGGCCCAGCGTCTGCGACAGCGGCTCGGAGACCAGGCGCGCCAGCAGGTCCGGCGAGGAGCCGGCCGGGAAGGGCACGATCAGGACGATGGGGCGGTCGGGCCAGTCGGCCTTGGCGGGGCCGCCCGCCGCCAGGATGCAGAGGCTGGCCAGGCCGAGGCAGAAGCCGCGCAGGCGCTTGCCGATGCTGGGACGTACGCGGGACGTCATGATGGATGTCTCCAATGGTTTTCGATATAACCGGGGTCTTCGATATAACCGGGCCGTGGCGGCCTTCTCAATCGGGCGCGCGCAGGTTGCCGCCTTCGTGGCGGGCGTCGCGCGCCAGCAGCGTGGACACCGCCGTCATCGGCGCGACGCCTTCGAACAGCACCGCGCAGACCGCCGCGGTAATGGGCAGGTCGACGTTCAGGGCGCGGGCGCGCGCCAGGGCCGCGCGCGCCGCGTAGGCGCCTTCGGCCGTCATGCCGCCGGCCAGGATCTCGTCCAGCTTGCGGCCGGCGCCGATTTCCAGGCCCACGCGCCGGTTGCGCGACAGGTCGCCGGTGGCGGTCAGCACCAGGTCGCCCAGGCCGGTCAGGCCCGCGAAGGTATCGGGACGGGCGCCCAGCGCCACGCCGAAGCGCGTCATTTCCGCCAGGCCGCGGGTGATCAGGGCGGCGCGGGCATTGGTGCCCAGTTGCAAGCCATCGGAGACGCCGCAGGCGATGGCGATGATGTTCTTCAAGGCGCCGCCCACTTCCACGCCGACGACGTCGTCGCCCGCGTACACGCGCACGGCGCCGCCATGCAGGGCGGCGGTGGCGAGGCGGCACACGGCCGCGTCGCCGCTGGCGATGGTCAGCCCTACCGGCAGGCCCTGCGCGACTTCGCGCGCGAAGGACGGGCCGGACAGCACGCCGACGCGGATGGCGGGCAGGCCGGCCAGCGCGTCGCGCACGATCTCGTGCGGCAGACGGCCGTCGGTTTTCTCGAAGCCCTTGCAGGTCCAGACGATGTGGGGCAGCGGGCCGGTCAGGGTAGGCAGCAGGGCCAGCAGGTCGCGGCAGATGTCGGCCAGTCCCGCCACCGGCACGCCCAGCACGATCAGCGGATCGGCGCCGGGGGCCTGCAGGTGGCGCAGCGCCTGCGCCAGGTCGGCCGTCGCGGCCAGCGCGGGCGGCAAGGAAACGCCCGGCAGGTACCGGGCGTTTTCGCGGGTGGACGCGATCTGTTCGGCTTGTTCGGCCTGGCGCGCCCACAGCACGGTGGGATGGCGGCGGGCCGCCACCGCCGCCAGCGCGGTGCCCCAACTGCCGGCGCCCAGCACGGCCACGCGTGGCGAGAGGGCGGCCGGCGTCGCGGCCGCGGGCGCGGAGCGGCCGCCGGGGACGGCTTGCCCCGTGGCCTGTTCCGCCTTGCCGGATTTATTGCCGGGTGGCATTGGGCGGCAGGATGATGCCGGAGTCATTGCCATTGGCGCCGCCCGCTTGCTGCTGCTGGGCCAGTTCGGCCAGGCGCTGCTCGTACAGGGCCTGGAAGTTGACTTCGGCCAGGTGCACGGGCGGCAGCGAGGTGCGGGTGATGGCGTCGGCGATGTTGGCGCGCAGATAGGGATACAGCATGGTCGGGCAGACGATGCCCAACAGCGGATCCATCTGGTCTTCCGGAATGTTGGCCAATTCGAAGATACCGGCCTGCGTGGCTTCGACCAGGTACAGGACCTTGTCGTTGATGCGGGTGGTCACGGTGCAGGTGACGGTGGATTCGAAAATGGTTTCCGCCAGGCGCTGGCCGCCCACGTTGATGTTGACTTCGACTTGCGGCGTTTCCTGTTCCAGGAACACGTGCGGCGCGTTGGGCATTTCCAGCGACAGGTCCTTGAGGTAGACGCGCTGGAGATTGAACGACGGCTGGTTGGTTTGGTCCTGATCGGCCATGTGGATTTCCTGGTGGATGGTGTGGGTGCTGCTTGCGACGGCGCGCGGAGGCGCCGCCGAGGAATAGGGAACGGGCGCGCGGTCAGGCGGCCAGCATGGGCGCCAGCTTGCCGGCGCGATCGAGCGCGTACAGGTCGTCGCAGCCGCCGACGTGGTCCTCGCCGATGTAGATCTGCGGCACCGTGCGGCGGCCCGTGCGCTGCATCATGACGTCGCGCTGGGCGGGATCCTGGTCGATGAGGATTTTCTCGATCTGCTCGACGCCGCGCTGCTTGAGCAGTTGCTCGGCGCGCGAGCAGTACGGGCAATACCCGGTTGCGTACATCACGACTTTCTTCATTTTGCGTCTCTAGGCTTACCGTGGGATGAAGGCGGGTCGCCGCTCAGGCCACGCAGGGGGTTGAGGCTCGTTGACCGCCACGGGCGGGGATTCAAGCCCGCTGAGTAACCGGCAGGCCGGCATCGCTCCAGGCCTTCATGCCGCCGTCCAGCGCCACCACGTCGGCGAAACCGGCGGCGCGCAGCGCCGCCACGGCCTTGGAGGCGTCGCGGCCGATCTGGCCGACCACCACCAGCGGCTTGTTCTTGGGCAGCGAGGCGGCCTTTTTCTCGATGTCGCCGGCCGGCACGCTGCGTGCCTGGGCGATGTGGCCCGCCTGGAACTGCTCGACCGGGCGGACGTCGACCCAGACGGCCTGGCGCTGGTTGATCATCTGGATGGCTTCGGCGGTGCTGACGCCGCCGGAACCGCCCTTGCGGGTGGACATCAGCAGCATGACGCCGGAAACCACCGCGACCGCAAGGATGAAGATGTTGTTCTGGCCCAGCAAAAAGTGCAGAAAATCCACGGAAGGTCCTGAAATATCACGGTTTATCCACGATGTTCGATCGCGGAAGACGAGGCCGCGCGCCCGTTCGGCGGCCTGGCCGGGAGGGGGTGTCAGCGGGGTACAAGCCAGCAATTATAAAATGAGCGCCAATCGCGGTTTTTTCAACTTCCGTTTCATGTGATCCCACCATGCACAAACTCGTTCTGATGCGCCACGGCGAAAGCCAGTGGAATCTCGAAAACCGTTTCACCGGCTGGACGGATGTGGACCTGACCGAAAAGGGCCGGGCCGAGGCCCGCGCCGCCGGCGAGCTGCTGAAAAAGGAAGGCTACGCCTTCGACGTCGCCTTCACGTCGGTGCTCAAGCGCGCCATCCGCACCCTGTGGATCGCGCTGGACGCCATGGACGCCATGTACACCCCCGTGGGCAATAGCTGGCGCCTGAACGAGCGGCACTACGGCGCCCTGCAGGGCCTGAACAAGGCGGAAACCGCCGCCAAGTTCGGCGACGAGCAGGTGCTGATCTGGCGCCGCGCCTACGCCATCGCGCCCGATCCCCTGTCGCCGGACGACGAGCGCCATCCGCGCTTCGACAGCCGCTACGCCAAGGTGCCCGCCGACCAGTTGCCGGCCACCGAATGCCTGAAGGATACGGTGGCGCGCGTGCTGCCGTTCTGGAACGAGTCCATCGCGCCGGCCATCAAGGCCGGCCGCCGCGTGCTGGTGGCCGCCCACGGCAACAGCCTGCGCGCCCTGATCAAGCACCTGGACAATATCTCGGACGAGGACATCGTCGGCCTGAACATCCCCACCGGCCAGCCGCTGGTGTACGAGCTGGACGACGACCTGCGCCCCATCCGTCACTACTACCTGGGCGACCCCGCGGCGATCGAGGCCGCGATGGCCGCGGTGGCGGCGCAGGGCAAGGCGAAGAAGGCCTGATAGCGATGCGTCTGGCTGCATGCCTGGTATGGTCGGCCGCCCTGGTGCTGCCGGCCGTTGCGGCCTGGGCCGCGCCCGCGGACCTGGAACAGCGCCAGACCGAGGCGCAGCGCCAGCAATCGGCGCTGCGCGACCGTATCCAGTCGCTGCAGAAGACCATCGAGCAGCGCGAGTCGGACCGCAAGGAGGCCGCCGACGCGCTGCGCCAGTCCGAAACGGCCATCTCGCAGATCAACCGCCGCCTGGCGGAGCTGGGCGAGCAGAGCCGGCAGGCCCAGGCCGACCTGGCCAGCCTGGAGAAGCAGCTCGCCAGCCAGCAGGACGTGCTGGCGCAGCGGCGCGCGGAACTGGCGCGCCAACTGCGCGCGCAGTACACCAGCGGCCTGTCGCCCTGGACCGCGCTGCTGTCGGGCGACGACCCCCAGCAACTGGGCCGCAACCTGGCCTACCTGGATTACGTCTCGCAGGCCCGCACGCAAACGGTGCAGGCCCTGCGGCAGGACCTCGACCGGCTGGCCCAGTTGCAGGGCCGCGCCGACGCCCGCCGCGCCGAGATCGACAAGGTGGTGGCGGAAACGGCCGAGCAGAAGAACGCCCTGGTGGTGCAGCAGAAGGAGCGCGCCACGGTGCTGGCGCGCATCGAAGGGCAGATCAACGCCCAGCGCGAGGAAGCCACCAAGCTGGGGCGCGACGACCAGCGCATGAGCCGCCTGATCGACGACCTGCAATCCGCCATCGAGAAACAGGCCGAAGAGGCGCGCCAGGCCGAGGAAGCCCGCCGCAAGGCGGAGGAGGCGCGGCGCCAGGCGGAGGCCGAGGCCGCCCGCAAGGCCGAGGAAGCGCGCCGCAAGGCGCAGGAAGACGCCCGTCGCAAGGCCGACGACGCCCGCCGCAAGGCTGAGCAGGCCGAGCGCACCGCCCAGTTGGCGCGCCGGGCGCAGGAACAGAAGGACGCGGCCCAGGCGCGGGAACAGGCCGAGGCCGCCGCCCGCCGCGATGCGGCCGCCGCCGCCACGGCCGCGCGCCAGGCCGCCGAGGCCGAAGCCGCCGCGAAGGACGCCGGCCGTCCGGTGGCGCGGGGCAATCTCGAAGGCTTAAAACCGGTTGAACCGGCGCGCCAGCCGCCCGTGGCGGCGCGTCCGCAGCCGCCGGCCGGGCAGGGCCTGCGGCGCGGCCTGCCGATGCCGGTGAGCGGCGCCACCATCCAGGGCCGTTTCGGGGTCGGCCGTCCCGACGGCGGCACCTGGCGCGGCATCGTGCTGCGCGCGCCGGAAGGCGCTCCCGTGCACGTGGTGGCCCCCGGCACCGTGGTTTACGCCAATTGGCTGCGGGGCTTCGGCAACCTCATCATTGTCGATCACGGTCAGCAATATTTAACCGTTTACGCTTATAACCAGAGCCTGCTCAAACAGGTGGGCGACCGCGTCGCGGCCGGCGAGGCCATCGCCACGGTCGGCGCCACGGGCGGCCAAGTGGAATCGGGCCTATACTTTGAAGTTCGTCACGGTGGCGCGCCAGTGGACCCAGCCCTTTGGTTGGCCCAGTAGAAGCGTTTCGGCAAACCAAAATCAGGATGTGTGCATGGGCACTCGCAAGTATCGCAGTTTCGGTCTGGTATCGGTCGGTGTCGTTGCCGGCGTGCTGCTCAGCGTAGGCGTGACCGCCGTCGCACAACGCGGCAGCCCATTGCCCCTGGACGAGCTGCGCGCGCTGAGCAACGTGTTCGGCGCCATCAAGAACAATTACGTCGAGCCGGTCGACGACAAGACCCTGATCAAGAACGCCATCTCCGGCATGGTCTCGGGCCTGGATCCGCACTCCGCCTACCTGGACGCCGACGCCTATCGCGACATGCAGACGCAGACCCAGGGCGAGTTCGGCGGCCTGGGCATCGAAGTGGGCGCCGAGGACGGCTTCGTCAAGGTCATCTCGCCCATCGAGGACACGCCGGCGGCGCGCGCGGGCGTGCTGGCGGGCGACCTGATCACCAAGATCGACAACGCCTCCACCAAGGGCATGGCGCTGAACGACGCCGTCAAGCTGATGCGCGGCGCGCCGAAGTCGCCGATCACGCTCACCATCCTGCGCGCCAACCAGCCGCAGCCCATCGTGCTCCATATCGTGCGCGACGTCATCAAGGTGCGCAGCGTGCGCAGCAAGATGCTGGACGACGGCGTCGCCTACGTGCGCATCGCCCAGTTCCAGGAAAAGACCGGTTCCGACCTGGCCCGCCAGTTGGCCGAGCTGGGCGCCAAGCAGGCGCCGAAGGCGCTGGTGCTGGACCTGCGCAACGATCCCGGCGGCTTGCTGACCAGCGCCATCGGCGTGGCCGGCGCCTTCCTGCCTCCCGACGCGCTGGTGGTCTCGACCGACGGCCGCACCCCGGATGCGCGCCACAAGTACCTGGCCACGCCGTCCGAATACGCCCGCGGCGAGACCAACTACCTGGCCGGCCTGCCGGCCTGGGTCAAGACGGTGCCGATGATGGTGCTGGTCAACGTCGGCTCGGCCTCGGCCTCGGAAATCGTGGCCGGCGCGCTGCAGGACCACAAGCGCGCCAAGGTGATGGGCAACCGCACGTTCGGCAAGGGCTCGGTGCAGGTCATCCTGCCGCTGACCGAGGACACGGCCATCAAGCTGACCACCTCGCGCTACTTCACGCCCAGCGGCCGCTCCATCCAGGCCACCGGCATCGAACCCGACTACGTGGTGGCCGACACCGCCGAAGGCGACCTGTTCCGCCTGCCGCGCGAAGCCGACCTGCAGCATCACCTGGACAACCCGCTCCAGCCCAAGATCGAGTTCAAGTCCTCCGCCGCGGATGAAGCCGCCAATCCGCCGACCAAGGTGTTCGAGTTCGGCGGCAAGGACGACTTCCAGCTCAAGCAGGCCGTCAATGCGCTGCAAGGCAAGCCCATCCAGAAGGCGCAGCCGCGCACCGCGTCCAACCAGGATGCCAAGGACGCCAAGGATGCCACCGCCGCGGCGGCCAAGGCGGGCGCGTCGGCGCCGACCGAGCGCATGATCATCACGCCGGACGGCGTGGAGCCGAGCCCGTCCAAGAAGCGCTGAGCGGCGCGGCCTTGCGTATCCTGGCGATGGCCCCGGCCGTCGCCGCGATACCGGCAAGACCAGACACCGGCAAGACCACATGGACGACCAGCAGTTACTGCGCTACGCGCGCCACATCCTGCTCGACGAGCTGGGTATCGAAGGCCAGGAGGCTTTCCTCGGCGCGCGGGCGCTGGTGGTGGGCGCCGGCGGCCTGGGTTCGCCGGCCGCCATGTACCTGGCCAGCGCCGGCGTCGGCCACATCGTGCTGGCGGACGACGACATCGTCGAACTGAGCAATCTTCAGCGCCAGTTGCTGCACACCACGGATCGCCTGGGGCAGCCCAAGGCGGCATCGGGACGCGCCACGCTGCTGGCGCTCAACCCCGGCATCGAGGTGCAGGCGCTCGAACGCCGGCTGCTCGGCGCCGAACTGGACGAGCAGGTCGCGGCCGCCGACGTGGTGCTGGATTGCTCCGACAACTTCGCCACGCGCCACCAGATCAACCGCGCCTGCGTGCGGCACCGCAAGCCGCTGGTCTCCGGCGCGGCCATCCGCTTCGACGGGCAGGTCGGCGTCTTCGACCTGCGCGACGATGCCGCGCCCTGCTACCACTGCCTGTTTCCCGAAGCCGACGACGTCGAGGAGGCCAATTGCGCCACCATGGGCGTGTTCGCGCCGCTGGTCGGCATCATCGGCAGCACGCAGGCCGCCGAGGCGCTCAAGCTGCTGGCGGGCGTGGGCACCAGCCTGTCGGGCCGCCTGCTGCACCTCGACGTGCGCAATATGCAATGGCGCAGCATGAACGTGCCGCGCGATCGCGAATGCGCGGTATGCGCCGGCCGCTGAGGGCGGCCGCCGCCGCGCCGAATTCCCTGATCCGAATTCCCTGATCCGAACCTCCGGGGGTAGAAAAATGACGAAGACTATTGCTTCCCAACTCGTCGAGGCGCTGGGCGCCGACGTGGTCACCATCGATCCGGACGGCATCGCGCCCTGGCTCTCGGACTGGCGCGGCATCTACAAGGGACAGGCCCAGGCGGTGGTGCGGCCGCGTAACGTCGAGCAGGTCTCGCGCTGCCTGGCCCTGTGCCAGCACGCCGGCGTGCCGGTGGTGCCGCGCGGCGGCAATACGGGGCTGTGCGGCGGCGCCACGCCGGACGGTTCGGCCGACAACGTGATTCTTTCGCTGGACCGCATGAACGCGGTGCGGTCGCTGGACACGGTGGCCAACACGCTGGTGGCCGAGGCCGGCTGCATCCTGGGCAATCTGCGCCGCGCGGCGCAGGAGGCGGGCCGCTTGCTGCCGCTGAGCCTGGCCGCCGAGGATTCCTGCCAGATCGGCGGCAACCTGGCCACCAACGCCGGCGGCGTCAACGTCGTGCGCTACGGCATGACGCGCGAACTGGTGCTGGGCGTGGAGGCCGTGCTGCCCAACGGCGAGGTCTTCCACGGACTGCGGCCCTTGCGCAAGGACAACACGGGCTACGACCTCAAGCAGTTGCTGATCGGCTCCGAAGGGACGCTGGGCGTGATCACCGCGGCCTCGCTGCGCCTGCTGCCGCGCGCGGACGTGCGCGCGGTGGTGCTGGCGGCGGTCTCCTCCTCGCGGCAGGCGCTGCAATTGTTCGAGCTGCTGTACGGCCAATGCGGCGCGCGCCTGCAGGCTTTCGAATTCTTCACGGGCGATTGCGTGGACCTGGTGCTGACGCATGCCGAAGGCGTGCAGGAGCCATTCGCGCAGCGCTATCCGGCCTACGTGCTGGTGGAGCTGGCGGACAGCGTCGACGAGGACGGCCTGAACGCCTTGCTGGAAGCCGTCATGGGCCAGGCCCTGGAACAGGAGCTGTGCCTGGACGCGGCCGTGTCGGCCTCCCTGAGCCAGTTGCAGGCGCTGTGGAAGCTGCGCGAGGAAATCTCCGAGGCGCAGCGCGCCGACGGCCCGCATCTCAAGCACGACATCTCGCTGCCCATCGAGGACATTCCCGCCTTCATGGCGTCGTGCGAGAAGCGCCTGCAAGCGGTGGACGCGGGCGTGCGGCCCTTCATCTTCGGCCACTTCGGCGACGGCAACCTGCACTACAACATCTCGCGCCCGGCCGGCGCGCCGCGCACCTGGGCCGCCGAACAGGGCGAGGCCATCACCGCCGAAGTGATGGACGAAGTCATGCGCTACAACGGCAGCATCAGCGCCGAGCACGGCATCGGCCAGCTCAAGCGCGAGTACTTCCACCGCTACAAGCATCCCCTGGAGCTGCGCTTGATGCAGGACATCAAGAAGCTGCTCGACCCGGCCGGGATCATGAATCCGGGCAAGCTGCTGTAGCGCGGGCAGGCGTATCCCGCGCGATTCCACGCTTACGGGCACGCCTGAGTGCCGCGATTCCGTGCGCGGCTATCCCGCCGGGATGCGGTCCCGGCGAGGCATCATGGCGATCACGGCTCGATCGGCGGCAGTTCGCTTTCGATCAGCGCCAGCGCCGCGCGCAAGGTCTGCGCGTAGCGCGCCTTCTCCGCGGCGATGGTCTCCGGCGTCCATTTGAAGAAGCCTTCGCCGGTCTTCATGCCCAGCTTGCCGGCGGCGACGCGTTCGGTGAGGACGGGGAAGGGGCCGTCGGCCTTGGACAGCGAGGGGTAGGTGGTGGCGGTGGCGGCGCAATGGACTTCCAGGCCGGCGTGGTCGCGCTGCAGGATGGGCCCCGCGGCGAGAAAGCGGAAGCCGAAACCGAAACGCACGGCGGCGTCGACGTCCTCCGCGCTCGCCACGCCGTCCTGCACCAGCGCGAAGGCTTCGCGCGTCAACGCATGCTGCAACCGGTTGCCGAGAAAGCCCGGCACGTCCTTGCGCACCAGCACCGGCACCATGCCGCAGCGGCGTATGAAGGCATGCAGGGCCTCGCCCGCGGCCGGGTCGCTGTCGGCCGACAGCACCACTTCGACCAGCGGCACCAGGTGCGCCGGCATGAAGAAGTGCAGGCCCAGCATGCGTTGGCGCGTGGGCAGGCCGGCGCCGATGTGGCTGATGGGGAAGCTGGAACTGTTGCTGGCCAGCAAGGCCCCGGCCGGCGCCAGCCGCGTCAGGTCGGCGAACAGCGCCTGCTTCAGCGGCAGCGATTCCGGGACGCATTCGATGACCAGGCGCACGTCGGACCAGGCCACGTCCTCCAGCGCCGCCGCCACGGACACGCCCGCGGCATGCCGTTCCAGCCCGCGCTGCGCGAGATTCGCGCGCACGCTGTCGAGGATGCCCGCGTGGCGCGCGGCGTCGCGTTCGACCACCGTCACGCGGCAGGCGGCGCGCGCCAGCACCACGGCGACGTCCGCGCCCATGGTGCCGCCGCCGACGACGACGGCATGGCAGGCGGAAGGGGCGGGCAGGATGGCTGGGCTCATGATGTCTCCGGATGAATGGCCGCCGGCGGATCGGCCAGGTGCCGGTTCGCCGCCAGGTACGCGTCGCGCGACGGCTGCAAGTGCGCGCGGCACAAGGCGACCAGGTCGTCGCGCCGTCCTTCGCGCAGCGCCTCTATCATGGCCCAATGCTCGCGGCGGGAACGGTGGCGGTATTCGGGCGCCACCAGCGTGCCGAAGCGTATCGGGTGCGTCTGGCGCGCATATTCGTGGATGGCGCGCACCAGCACGCTGTTGCCGCACATGCCGAACAGGGCTTGATGGAAGCGCAGGTTGCTGCGAAAGACCTGGCGCGGATCCTCGGCCTCGACGGCCGCGTCGTGCTCGCGCTGGATCTCGATGAGGGCTTGCAGCGCCTCGGGCTCGGCCGGGCAGGGCACCAGCCGCGCCGCCTGCGTCTCCAGCAGTTCGCGCATCTCGTACAGCTCGACCACTTCGCGCGGCGCGAAGGAACGGACTTCGGAGCCGATGTTCTTGCGCCGTTCGGCCAGGCCCAGCCGCGCCAGTTCGGCCAGCACCTCGCGCACTGCATGGCGCTTGAGGTCGAAGCGCTGCATCAGGTCGTCTTCGATGAGCCGCTCGCGCGGGTGCAGGCGGCCCAGCACGATATCTTCTTCCAACGCCTGCACGGCCTTTTCCGGCGCCGTCTGCGCGACGGGGGAAGCGATATCGGGCACGGCGGAGAGGCGGGTCATGGGCGATCGGGTATCGGGCAAGGCCGGGCCGGGAGGCCGTCAGCGTGAACCCGGGATTTTCCCGCGAATCTCGGCGGCCCGCAAAAAGTCGAAGTCCACGCCCTGGTCGGCCTGGGTCACGGATTGCAGGAACAGCTTGCGGTAGCCGCGCGGCGCGGCCGGCGTTTCCTGCGGCTGCTCGGCCGCGCGGCGCGCCAGCTCGGCGTCGTCCACCAGCAGGCTGATCTCGCGGTTGGCCACGCTCAGGCGGATGCGGTCGCCGCTGCGGACATAGGCCAGCGGGCCGCCCACGGCGGACTCGGGCGTCACGTGCAGCACGATGGTGCCGGCCGCCGTGCCGCTCATGCGGCCGTCGGAAATGCGCACCATGTCCTTGACCCCGGCCTTGGCCAGCTTGCGTGGGATCGGCATGTAGCCCGCCTCGGGCATGCCCGGCGCGCCCTTCGGGCCGATCATCTTGAGCACCAGGATATCCTCGGGCTTGACGTCCAGGTCGGGGTCGTCGACGCGTTGCGCCAGGTCCTCCGCGTTTTCGAACACGACCGCGCGGCCCTCGTGCTCCATCAGCGCCGGCGCCGCCGCCGACTGCTTGATGATGGCGCCGCCCGGCGCCAGGTTGCCCTTGAGCACGGCGATGCCGCCTTGCGGATAGATGGGCTGGGCAAAGGGCCGGATGACGTCCTGCGCGAAGGGCGCCGGGGCGGCGTCCAGTTCCTCGCCCAGCGTGCGGCCGGTCACCGTCAGCGCGTCCAGGTGCAGCAAGGGCCGCAGTTCGCGCAGCAGGGCCTGCATGCCGCCGGCCTTGTGGAAATCCTCCATGTAGTGCTGGCCGGACGGTTTCAGGTCCACCAGCACCGGCGTTTCACGGCTGAGCGCGTCGACGCGCGCCAGGTCGACTTCGTAGCCCATGCGGCCGGCGATGGCGGTCAGGTGGATGATGCCGTTGGTCGAGCCGCCGATGGACAGCAGCACGCGCAACGCATTCTCGAAGGCCTTGGCCGTCATGATGCGGTCCGGCGTCAGCTTGTCGCGCGCCAGTTGCACGGCGGTGGCGCCGGTCACTTCCGCCACGCGCACGCGGTCGGCCGTCACCGCGGGCGCCGAGGCGCCGCCGGGCACCATCATGCCCAGGGCCTCGGTGATGCACGCCATGGTGCTGGCCGTGCCCATCACCGAACAGGTGCCGACGCTGCCGACCAGGCGGTTGTTGACCTCGACGATTTCCTCGTCGTCGATTTCCTCGGCGCGGTACTTGCCCCAATAGCGGCGGCAATCGGTGCAGGCGCCGACGCGCTCGCCGC
Source organism: Bordetella genomosp. 10 (assembly GCF_002261225.1). Classification (NCBI taxonomy): domain Bacteria; kingdom Pseudomonadati; phylum Pseudomonadota; class Betaproteobacteria; order Burkholderiales; family Alcaligenaceae; genus Bordetella; species Bordetella genomosp. 10. The sequence continues at coordinate 2,921,158 of NZ_NEVM01000005.1, read as the reverse complement.
GGTGCGAGCTGGTCAGCATCGAGCCGGTGACCAGCTCGATGGCCGGCACGTTGGCCGAGGCCGCGCCCATCAACTGCGCCGGCACCGTCTTGTCGCAGCCGCCTATCATCACCACCGCGTCCATGGGCTGCGCGAGGATGGCTTCCTCGGTGTCCATGGACATCAGGTTGCGCAGGTACATGCTGGTCGGCGAGGAAAAGCTCTCGTGGACGGAGATGGTGGGGAAATCCATCGGCAGGCCGCCGGCCATCAGCACGCCGCGCTTGACCGCCTCGATCAGTTGCGGCGCGTTGCCATGGCAGGGGTTGTAGGCGCTGCCGGTGTTGACGATGCCGATGACCGGCCGGTCCAGGGCATGGTCGGTATAGCCGGCGCCCTTGATGAAGGCCTTGCGCAGGAACAGGGAAAAGCCGGCATCGCCGTAGCTGGTCAGGCCCTTGCGCATGCCTTGGGGATCGTCTTTGTCGCTCATCGCCGTGTCTCGCCAGATTATCGATAATAATGTTGACGATAGTATCACCAACTTTCTATCATGGTCGCTCAAAAATGCGGGGCCATCGCGGCGCCCGCCATAAAACGGAGACAAGACCATGCGATCCAACCGCGTGCAATCCCTGCGCGTTCTCACGGCGGACGGGGCCGCCCCGGCCTCGGCCACCCGACGCGCCGCCCTCGCCGGCGCCTTGGCGCTGGCCGGCGTCCTGGCCGCTGCCGCGCCGCCGGCGGCCCAGGCGGCCGCTTACCCGGACAAGCCCATCCGCCTGATCGTGCCTTATCCGCCGGGCGGCGCCACCGACGTGATCGGCCGCGTCGCCGCCCAGGCCCTGGGCCAGGAGCTGAACCAGTCGGTGGTGGTGGAGAACCGCGCGGGCGCCACCGGCAACATCGGGGCGGCGGCCGTGGCGGCCGCGCCGCCGGACGGCTATACGCTGCTGATGGGCGCCCTGACCAGCCATTCGATCAATGCCGCCCTCTACGGCAGCAAGGTGCCCTACGACCTGCAGAAGAGCTTCGCGCCGGTCTCGATGCTGGGCCGGGTGCCGCTGGTCTTCGTGGTCAATCCCCAGGTGCCGGCCAAGAATCTCCAGGAACTCATCGCCCTGGCCAAGTCCAAGCCGGGACAACTGACCTTCGCCTCGTCGGGCAACGGTTCGCCGCAGCACCTGGCCGGCGAGCTGTTCAAGGTGGCGGCGGGGGTCGACATGCTGCACGTCCCCTACCGGGGCAGCGGCCCCGCCATGACCGACCTGGTGGGCGGCCAGGTGCTGACCATGATCGAGACCGCGCCCGCCGCGCAGCCGCAGATCAAGGCCGGCAACCTGCGTCCGCTGGCGGCGGCGTCGGCCACGCGCATTCCCACGCTGCCCGACCTGCCCACCGCCTCCGAGGCCGGCCTGCAAGGTTTCGAGGTCAGTTCCATGTTCGGGATCCTGGCGCCGGCCGGCACGCCGCCGGCCGTGGTCGACAAGCTCAACGGCGCCTTGAAGAAGGTGCTGTCCAGCGACGCGGTGAAGAAGCAGATGCTGGAGCAGGGCGTCATCGCCGAGTACGCCACGCCGCAGGGCACGGCACAGGAAATCAAGGCGGAAATCGACAAATGGACCATGGTGATCCAGAAGGCGAACATCAAGCCGGAACAGTAGCGGCCCGCGACATACGGCGGGCGCGGCCTCAGGCGGCCGCGCCCAGCGTCAGCCGCAGTTGTTCTTCCATATGGGCCGTCGGCGGCACGCGCCAGCCGCTCTGCGCGTAGCGCAGCCAGCGGCCCAGCACGAAATGGGTGAGCAGGCTGGCGTGGGCGGCGACGTCGGCGTCCGCCGGCAGGCCGCCGTCTTCCACGGCGGTGCGCAGGGCCTGCTTGATCGAGGCCTCGATGCGGTCGTTGATGTGGTTGATGCGTTCCTGCAGGCGGTTGTCCTCGGTGACCAGGGCGTCGCCCGTGAGCACGCGCGTCATGCCCTTGTTCTTCTCGGAAAAGGACAGCAGCATGCCTATCATGCCGCGCGCCTGCTGCACGCCGCGCGGCTCGGCGGCGTTGATCTGGTTGACCAGCGTGAAGATGGTGGTCTCGATGAATTCGATCAGGCCCTCGAACATCTGGGCCTTGCTCGCGAAATGCCGATACAGCGCCGCTTCCGAAACCTGCATGCGGCCGGCCAGCGCGGCGGTGGTGATGCGCGCCGCGTGCGGCTGTTCCAGCATCTCGGCCAGCGTTTGCAGGATCTGCGTTTTTTTCTCGCCGGGTCTGCTTGCCATGGCTGTCGCCGCGTCGGACGCGGATTTTCAAAGGGTTGGTGGACGGATCGCGTGCCTTGCGGGCCGTTGGCCCGTGCCGGCCGGAATCCGGCCGCGGCGCGCCGGGGAGCGGAGCGCCCGCGGCAGGTACGTTTTATCGCAGCGGGCGCCGGCTCAGCAGCAACTCGCTGACCGAGTTTACCCGCAAGTCCACATAGGCCGGTCTTTGCCGCAGGCCGCTCGCGAACGGCGTGCCGGGGTGGAACACGTGCACCGTGCGCAGGCCCGCGCGGCGCGCGCCCCGCAGGTTGGCCAGCGTATCCTCCACCAGCACCGTGTCGCGCGGCGCCGCGCCTTCGCGCGCCAGCACGTGGCGCAGCAGCGCCGACGAGGGCTTGGGACGGAAACCGCCGTGCCAGCGCATGTGCTCGATCGACCAGAGGCTTTCGAACTGGCGCAGCACGCCCATGTGCCGCAGCACGGCGCGCGCGTAGTGAAAGGGCGCATTGGTGAGCAGCACCTTGCGGCCCGGCAGGCGGCGCAGCTTGGCCGCCAGGCCGCTTTCCGAGCGGACCAGCGGCCGCACGTCGAAATCGTGGCTCATCCGCAGGAATTCGTCGGCGTCGATGCCGTGGTGCTTCACCAGCCCGATGACCGTGGCGCCGTAGCGCTTCCAGTATTCCTTGCGCAGCGCGTTGGCGGTGTCGGTATCCACCCCGAGCGCGTGCTCAACCGCGCGCGTCATGCCCGCGTCGATGCGCGGGAAGATGGCGTGCGAGGTGTTGTGCAGCGTATTGTCGAGATCGAACAGCCAGAGGCGCCGGCCGGCGTCCGCGCTGAGGCGGCGCGAGCGCCGCAGGCGCGCCGCCGGCCGCAGCAGATAGCGGTGCGCCAGCATCAGCGCGACGTGATCATGGTGCCCACGCCCTGGTCGGTCAGCAGTTCCAGCAACAGGCAGTGGGGCACGCGGCCGTCGACGATGTGCACCGAGTTCACGCCGCTGCGCGCCGCGTCCAGCGACGACGAGATCTTGGGCAGCATGCCGCCCGAGATGGTGCCGTCGGCGAACAGCTCGTCGATGGCGCGCGCCGACAGGCTGCGCAGCAGCTTGCCGTTCTTGTCCAGCACGCCCGGGGTGTTGGTCATCATCAGCAGTTTCTCGGCGCCCAGCACCTCGGCCATCTTGCCGGCGACCACGTCGGCGTTGATGTTGTAGGCGGTGCCGTCCTGGCCGTAGCCGATGGGCGAGATGACGGGGATGAACTGGTCGTCCTGCAGCGCCTTGACGACCGCCGGATCGACCTGGGTGATGTCGCCGACGAAACCGATGTCCAGCGGCTCGGCGGGATTGTCCTTGTTGTCCATCAGCTTCTTGCGGGCGCGGATCAGGCCGCCGTCCTTGCCGGTCAGGCCCACGGCCTTGCCGCCGACTTCGTTGATCATCATCACGATGTCCTGCTGCACCTGGCCGCCCAGCACCCATTCGACCACTTCCATGGTCTCGGCGTCGGTGACGCGCATGCCCTGCACGAAGGTGCCCTGCTTGCCGATGCGGCGCAGCGCGTCGTCGATCTGCGGGCCGCCGCCGTGCACCACCACGGGATTCAGGCCGACCAGCTTGAGCAGGACGACGTCGTGGGCGAAGCTGCGCTGCAGGCGCTCTTCGGTCATGGCATTGCCGCCGTACTTCACCACGATGGTCTTGCCGTGGAATCGTCGGATATAGGGCAGGGCCTCGGACAAAACACTGGCCTTGACTGCGGGCGTCAAGGAGGCGGCAGGATCTTGGATGTCGGTCATGGCGGTGCGTTACCCTGGGAATAAAAGGGAGGTAAGGAAAGGGGGCCCGGGCCCGGCGGCTAAGCGCAAGCGCGATTGTAGTACCCACCGGGGCTTATGCCGGCGGGCCATGTGAATATGGGATACAAATAAGTCCGCTTCATGTAGATTCGGCCCTCGCGGCGCGCCGCGCGACGACGCATGGCGCCCACCGGCGCCGCGCCTCGCGGCCTTGCGCCGGCATCACATCCAGGAGGAAACAACTCATGTTCAAGACCACCCTGCGCGCGGCCGCCGCCCTGGCGGGCGCGCTGCTGCTGGCCGGCACGGCGCCGGCGGCGGAAAAACTGGTGATCGCGGCCACCCAGGTCCCGCACGCCGAAATCCTGGAATTCGTCAAACCGACGCTGGCGCGCGAAGGCGTCGACCTGGACATCAAGGTGTTCAGCGACTACGTCCAGCCCAACCTGCAAACCGTGGACAAGCAGGTCGACGCCAACTTCTTCCAGCACAAGCCTTATCTGGATACCTTCAACAAGGACCGCGGGACGCACCTGGTGGCCGTGGCCGCCGTCCACGTCGAGCCCTTCGGCGCCTATTCCCGCAAGATCGGGAAGATCGCCGACCTGAAGGACGGCGCCACCGTGGCCATTCCCAACGATCCCTCCAACAGCGGCCGCGCGCTGCTGCTGTTGGCCAGGCAGGGCCTGATCACCCTCAAGGACCCGTCCAACATCCAGGCGACCGCGCTGGACGTGGCCGATAATCCCAAGCACCTGAAGTTCCGCGAACTGGAGGCGGCCATGCTGCCGCGTTCGCTGGACGACGTGGACCTGGCGCTGATCAATACCAATTACGCGCTGCAGGCCGGCCTGGTGCCCACGCACGACGCGCTGTTCATCGAGGGGGCCGATTCTCCCTACGCCAACCTGATCGTCGCGCGCGAGGACAACCGGGACTCGCCCGCGCTGGCCAAGCTGGTGCAGGCGCTGCACACCCCCGAGGTGAAGAAGTTCATCCAGGACAAGTACAAGGGCGCGATCGTCCCGGCGTTCTGACGGCGGGACGGCGGCGCGATCCTGCTACTGCATAGCCGGCAGCCGGCTGGGCGCCGAATCGATCGGCGTCCGGCCGGGCCGCGGCCGGCCTCAGCGGCGCGGCGGCGGCAGCATGCGGCGCAGCGCCTCGAAGAACAGGGTCGATTGCAGGCGTTCGCCGGCGGTCTGGTCCGCCACGAACTGCGCCATCTCGGGCGCGACCGGCTCCAGCGGCAGGCCGGTGGAGCGGGCCAGCACCTCGGCCTCGCACGCGCGCTCGACGAAATACAGGTCCTCGTAGGCGTAGTCGATGCGCTCGCCGCAGACCACCACGCCGTGGTTGCCCAGGAACGCGATGTCGGCGCCGTTCATCGCGCGCGCGATGCGCTCGCCCTCGGCCGGGCTCAGCGCCAGCCCGTTGTACTTGCCGTCGGTGGCGACGCGGCCATGGAAGCGCATGGCCGATTGCGACAGCGTCGTGTCCAGCATGCGCCGCGACGTCAACGTCAGCGCCGTCGCGTAGGGCATGTGGGTATGCAGCACACAGGCTTTGCCGGCGATGCGGTGCACGGCCGCGTGGATGAACATGGCGGTGGTCTCGACCTCGTGGCGGCCCGCCAGGCGCTTGCCGTCGCCGTCGACCATGACGATGTCGTCGGCGTCGATTTCGCTCCAGTGCAAGCCGCGCGGATTGATGAGGAAGCGGTCGGAACCGTCCGGAATCAGCACGCTGAAGTGGTTGCAGACGCCTTCTTCCAGGCCGTGGTGCGCGGCCGCGCGCAATGCCAGCGCCAGGTCGGCGCGCAGGGCCAGGGTGTCGAGCGGGTGGGCGACGAAATCGCGAGACAGAATATCCATGATCCACGGAGGAGGGGAGCGGCCTTGCCGCGTAGCCGCCCATTTAACCTCCAATCACAGGGCAATGAAAGCTTGCCGGCGATATAATAACTTCCGTTACTAGTTTGCGCCGCGCGCGACCCGGCCGGCCCTTTCCATGACGTCTTCCTTCGAGCCCTTCGAGCAGGCCATGCGCGACCTGGCGCGGCGCCTGTCCTCGAACCAGCCGATGCACGAGTCGGTGCTCAGCCGGCTGGTCCTGCACCTCGCCGCCAGCATGGGCGACTACATGGACGCGCCGCTGCGGGCGCACGGGCTGAATTCGACGCTGTGGACCTCCCTGGTGGTGATCTACGCGGCCGAAGGCCACCGGCTCAAGCCGTCGGAACTGAGCGTCTTCATGAATTCCTCCCGCACCAACAGCACGCGGGTCGCCAAGGAACTGGAGCGCCAGGGCTTCGTCGAGCGCATCGGCAGCGAAGAGGACCGGCGCCAGGTGTTCCTGCAACTGACGCCCAAGGGCATGGATTTCGTCACGGAGAACATCCCGCGCCGGCGCGGGCAGTTGAGGGAGATGTTCGAGACCTTCGAGCCGGCGGAGCTCGATGAGCTGGAGCGCTTGCTGCGCAAGCTCCTGCTCCGCTTCGATTGACGGCCGCCGCCGGCCGGGCGCGCCGCGGGGCGCCAGCGCTTTTTTTTATCGAAGTAGTAACTGTAGTTATTAGTGTGGTTATCAGGTAGTCATCGGGTAGTCATCAAGCCGTTATCGGGCAGCTATCAAGCCGTTATCAATTTCCATGCAAACCGCATCGCAAGCCTCCGCCGTTCCGCATCGTTTGATGATCACGGTGTCGATCATGCTGGCCACCATCATGCAGACGCTGGACAGCACCATCGCCAACGTGGCGCTGCCGCACATGGCGGGCGGGCTGTCGGCGTCGCAGGACCAGATCACCTGGGTGCTGACCTCGTACATCGTGGCGGCGGCGATCGCCACGCCGGTGACCGGCTGGCTGAACGGCCGCTACGGCCGCAAGCGGGTGTTCCTGGTGTCCATCGCCGGCTTCACCATCATGTCGCTGGCTTGCGGCGCGGCCGGCAATATGCTGGAGATCGTGGCCGCGCGGTTGCTGCAAGGGGCGTTCGGCGCCGCGCTGGTGCCCTTGTCGCAGGCCGTGATGCTGGACATCAACGAGCCCAAGGACCATGGCCGCGCCATGGCGGTGTGGGGCATGGGCGTGATGCTGGGCCCCATCCTCGGCCCCACCCTGGGCGGGTGGCTGACCGACAACATGAACTGGCGCTGGGTGTTCCTGATCAACCTGCCGGTGGGCGTGCTGTCGTTCTACGGCGTCTACCGCTTCATCCATGAGGAAGCGCCGGGCGAGGGCGCGCGGCGTTTCGACGTCTTCGGCTTCGCCACGCTGGCCTTGTCGATCGGGCTGCTGCAACTGCTGCTGGACCGCGGCGAGCAGGTCGACTGGTTCGACGCGATAGAGATCCGCACCTACGCCATCGCCGCCTTCGTCGCCTTCACCTTCTTCCTGCTGCACACCGCCACCGCCGGCCGCGATTCCTTCTTCAAGGTGGACCTGCTGCGCGACCGCAATTTCGCCATGGGCCTGGTCTTCTACTTCCTGATCGGCCTGCTGCTTTACGCGACCCGCGCGCTGTTGCCGCCCATGCTGCAGAACGTCCTCGGCTATCCGGTGGTCACCACCGGCCTGGTCACGGCGCCCAGCGGCGCCGGCACCATGGTGTCCATGCTGTTCGCCGGGCGCCTGGTGGGCCGGGTGGACGGGCGGCTGATCCTCGCGCTGGGCTTCGGGCTGACGGCGGTGTCCCTGTGGCAGATGGCGGGCTACAGCCCGCAGGTCACGGCATGGGGGATCGCCATTCCGGGCTTCATCCAGGGCCTGGGGCTGGGCTTCATCTCCGTGCCGCTGACCACCATGACCTTCGCCACCCTGGACCGCGGCCTGCGCCCGGACGGCACGGCGATCTACAGCCTGTCGCGCAATATCGGCAGCAGCATCGGCATTTCGGCCATGCAAAGCCTGTTCGTGCGCAACACCTCGACCATGCACGCCTCCCTGGCGACGCTGGTCTCGGCCGAGAGCCTGATGCAGCATCCGGACGCCTTGTCCCAGGTCTTCAACCTGCAAGGCCAGGCCGGCATGGCCGGGCTCAACGCCGTGATCGACAACCAGGCGGCTTTCGTCAGCTACCTGGACGACTTCCGGCTGATGCTGTGGATGACCCTGGCGGCCATCCCCTGCCTGATCTTCCTGCGCGCCAACAAAAAGGCCGCCCCGCCCTCCGCCGAGGAAATGCACGTCGCCGCCGACTGACCGCGGCCGGGGCGGGCCCCCCTCGTCATATTTCTGCCACGGGCGCGTCATACGATGGGGCGACTTATTTCCGAAGCTTCTGGAGCCTCACGTGTCCCCCATCGATCACGACCTGCTGCGTCGCCTGCACCGCGACCTGGCCGACCATTACGACGAAGAACTGGAGCTCGAACTGGAGGACCGCACGTTCGAGGAACTGGAGGGCCGCCCCGAGCCGGACGACGAGGAACGCGCCTGGCGCCGCCGCTACTTCCGCGAACTGCTGCGCCTGCAAGGCGAGCTGGTCAAGCTGCAGAACTGGGTGGTCGCCACCGGGCACAAGGTGGTCATCGTGTTCGAAGGCCGCGACGCCGCCGGCAAGGGCGGCGTGATCAAGCGCATCACCCAGCGCCTGAACCCGCGCGTCTGCCGCGTCGCCGCCCTGCCGGCGCCCAACGACCGCGAACGCACCCAGTGGTATTTCCAGCGCTACGTCTCGCACCTGCCGGCCGCCGGCGAGATGGTCCTGTTCGACCGTAGCTGGTACAACCGCGCGGGCGTCGAGCGCGTGATGGGCTTCTGCACCGACGAGCAATACGAGGAATTCTTCCGCTCCGTGCCCGAGTTCGAGAAAATGCTGGTCCGCTCCGGCATCCAGTTGATCAAGTACTGGTTCTCCATTACCGACGACGAGCAGAACATCCGCTTCCTGGGCCGCATCCACGACCCGCTCAAGCAATGGAAGCTCAGCCCGATGGACCTGGAGTCGCGGCGCCGCTGGGAAGACTACACCCGCGCCAAGGAAATCATGCTGGAGCGCACGCACATCCCCGAGGCGCCGTGGTGGGTGGTGCAGGCCGTGGACAAGAAGCGCGCGCGCCTGAACTGCATCGACCACCTGCTGCAACAGATGCCTTACGTCGATACCGAGCCGCCGGTGGTGGTGCTGCCCCAGCGCGAGCGTCACGAAGACTACGCGCGCCACCCGGTGCCGGACAACATGATGGTGCCGGAGAAGTACTGACCGGCTTGCCGGGACAGAAGGTCGGGCAGGGGCCGGGCGCGCCGGCGGCATGGCGCGCCCCTGGCCGGCTTCCCGCTCCCCGGCGCCTCAGGCCTGCGCTTTCAGGAAGGCCAGCAGGCGTCTTTCGTCCGCGTTCAGGCCCCTGGGGCTGGCGGGCGCGGGGCCCCCGGCCCGCAGCTCGCCGGCCAGGTAGGTCTCCAGCACGCGCGGGTGGATGTAGCACTCGCGGCATACCGCCGGCGTGTTACCCAGCCGGCGCGCCACCTCCTTCACCACCTCCACGACCGTGCGCTTGGCCTGCGTCTCGCTTTCCCAGGGACGCCGGCGCAGCAAGGCCAGCGCCAGCACGGAGCCGGCCCAGGTGCGATAGTGCTTGGCCGTGAAGTCGGCGCGCCCGGCCTCGCGCAGGTAATCGTTGACGCTGCCCGAATCCACGCCGCGAGGCTGGCCTTCGTCGTCCAGGTAGCGGAACAGCTCCTGGCCCGGAATCTCCATGCAGCGCTTGACCACGGCCGCGATGCGGCGGTCCGTCACGGTCAGGTCGTGCTCCACGCCGCTCTTGCCGCGAAAGCGCAGGCGGATGCGGCCGCCCGCCACCGTAATGTGCCGCCGCTTCAGCGTCGTCAGCCCATAGGACCCGTTGGCGCGCGCGTAGGCGGGGGTGCCGATGCGCACCAGCGTGGTCTCCAGCAGGCGCACCACCACCGCCGCCAGCTTCTCCTGCGTCAGTCCCGCACGGGCCATGTCGCGCCGCACCTGGCGGCGGATGCGCGGCAGTGCGCCGGCGAATTCGGGTAGCTGGCCGTACTTGTCGGCGCCGCGTAGTTCGTGCCAGGCATCGTGATAGCGGTATTGCTTGCGGCCGCGCGCGTCGCGCCCGGTCGCCTGGATGTGGCCGTTGGCCTTGGGGCAGATCCAGACGTCGACGTAGGCCGGCGGAATCGCCAGCGCATCGATGCGCTTGATGGTTTCCGCATCGCGGATGCGCGTGCCGTCGGCCGCGAAATACTGGAAACGGCTGCGCACGAGCCGGCGCGTGACGCCGGGCGTGCTGTCGTCCACATACACCAGGCCGGCCGCCTTGCACTCCTTGGCGGGCGTGCACACGACGCCGGTGACGGCCACGACCTGCCGCGCGCGGGGGGCGCTGCGGGCCTGGGGGGCGGGGGTAGGGGTGGCGGCTTGCAACATGGCGGCTCCGGCAAGAAGCCGTCGCCATGCAAACCGCGTGCCCGTCCGCGGCCGGCCCCTTTTATACGTGCGGCACGTCCGCGGCCGGCCCGTTGTGCGGGGCGTCGCCGTTGTGCGGCGCCGAGCTGTGGGCGCGCTGCTGCGCCGGGCCCGAGGCCGCCTTCATCAGGTTGTAGCCCGTGTTGATGAGCCCGATATGCGAAAAGCCCTGCGGGAAGTTGCCGATCAATCGCTTGCTGACGGGCTCGTATTCCTCCGCCAGCAGTCCCAGGTCGTTGCGCAAGCCCAGCAGCCGGTTGTACAGCTCGCGCGCGTCGTCCATGCGGCCCTGCATCACGTAGGCGTCGGCGAGCCAGAAGCTGCAGGCCAGGAACACGCCTTCGCCGTCGGGCAGCCCGTCGTCGGTCTCCCGCGTGTCGTAGCGGTAGACCAGGCCGTCGTCGCGCAGCAGGCGCTGCTCGATGGCCTTGATGGTGCCCGCGACGCGCGGGTCGTCGATGGGCAGGAAACCCACCTGCGGAATCATCAGCAGGCTGGCGTCCAGCGCCTTGCCGCCATAGGACTGCACGAAGCTGTTGAGCTTGGGATCGAAGCCGTGGCGGCAGATATCTTCGTGGATCTGGTCGCGCAGGGCGATCAGCTCTTCCTTGGAGCCTTGCAGCTCCAGATTGAAACGCTCGACCGACTTGATGGCGCGGTCGAACGCCACCCAGCACATCACGCGCGAATGAGTGAAGGCGCGGCGCGGGCCGCGGACTTCCCAGATGCCGTGGTCGCGCGTATTCCAATGCTTTTTCAAGGGTTGCAGCAGCACGCGCTGCAGGCGCCAGGCGTGTTCCAGCGGCGCCAGTTCGGCTTCCCGCGCGGCATGCAGGGCCTCGATCACTTCCCCGTAGATGTCCATCTGGATTTGCGTGGACGCGGCATTGCCGATGCGCACGGGCCTGCTGTTCTCGTAGCCGGGCAGCCAGGGCAGCTCGAATTCCGGCAGATGCCGCTCGCCCGAGACGCCGTACATGATCTGCAACTGGTCAGGCAGGCCGGAGGTGGCGCGCATCAGCCAGTGCCGCCAGGCCTCGGCCTCGTCCCGGTAGCCGCCGTTGAGCAGGGCGTACAGGATCATGGCCGAATCGCGCAGCCAGCAATAGCGGTAGTCCCAGTTGCGCTCGCCGCCCAGTTGCTCCGGCAGCGAGGTCGTCGGCGCGGCCACCATGCCGCCCGTGGGACGGAAGGTCAGCAGCTTGAGCGTGATCATCGAACGCACGATGGCCTCGTGCCACTCGGGGTGGCGCTCCGCGTCGCCGCGGCAGCGCTTGGACCATTCGCGCCACCAGGCGATGGTGCGGTCCAGGCTCTCGCCGCGGTCGGGCACGAAGTGCGGCGGCTTGTGCGAGGGATGATAGGAAAGGGTGAAGGCCGGCGTCTCGCCCTTGCGCACCGTGAAGCGCGACGTGGTCTTCATGTCCTCGCCCTTCATGGGCACGTGGGTATGGATTTCCACGGCGTCCGGCCCGGCCACCGCGCTCAGGCCGTAGTCGCGCCGGCGCACCCAGGGCACGGCCTGGCCGTAGTTGAAGCGCAGGACCAGCTCCATGTCCATCTCGACGCGGCCTTCGTCGCCGCGGATCAGGCGCACCACGTCCACCCGATGCTCGTCTTCGGACAGCGGCATGAAATCGAACACCGTGACCTTGCCGGTCGCCGTTTCATGGACCGTTTCCAGCACCGCCGTCCCGGGCACGTAGCGGCGCGTGGTGCGGCAGTGCGGGTCGCGCGGGCGTATCTGCCAGCGGCCGTTCGAGGCGTCGCCGAGCAAGGCGGCGAAGCAGGCCGGCGAATTGAAGTGAGGCAGGCACAGCCAGTCGATGGAGCCGTCGCGCGCGACCAGCGCGGCCGACAGCATGTTTCCGATCAGGCCATAGTCTTCGAGGGGCTTGGACAGGGAGGAGGCGTGTTGGCGTGGCATAGGGCGATCAGGAGAGTCGTGGCGCGGAAGTCCGCACGAATTTCCGCGCGAACTTCCGCGTGAACGTCGGCCGCACGACACTAGCATGGGGCGGGCGCATTCTCATGCCGCGGTGCAACCTGGCGTAACACCCGTAGCGGCAAGGCGGACTGAGTAACATTCTCGGCTTGTGGCTCGCTCGTTGTTACAAGTACGAGGGCCAAGCGCGAATCGTCTGTATAGACTGGGTCATCCACCACAGCGTTCCCATCAGGAACATGCGCTCATGGAAAACCGTCCGACAACCGTCCCGTCAATTGGAGAGACAGCCGCCGGCGAGCGCGATCCCATCCTGGTCCTGGCGCCGCGGGGTCGCGATAAGCGCGCGATGAGCGCCGTACTGGCCGAGTACGGCGACCGCGTGCGCGAGTGTGCCGATTTCGAGACCTTTCTCGGCAGCCTGGAGGGCGCGGCCTGCGGCCTCGTGGCGGCCCAATCCCTGGGCACCCGCGAGTGCGACCGCCTGGCGGCATGGGTGCGGGCCCAGCCGTCATGGTCCGACTTTCCCTTCATCGTGCTCAATGGCGCCAGCGGTCCGCCCACCGGCGTCGAGGCCCTGGGCAACGTCACCCTGCTCGAACGCCCCTTGCGCGGCGAAGTCCTGCGCCGGGCGATCGAAGCGGCGCTGCGCGTGCGCCTGCGCCAGTACCAGGCGCGCGCGCAACTGGCGCGGCAGGGGGAGATAGAAGAGGCGCTGCACGTCCTGAACGACACCCTGGAAAGCCGCATCTCCGCGCGCACGCACGACCTGGCGCGCGCCAACGACCGGCTCATGAAGGAGGTGCGCGCCCGCGAACGCACGCAGAGCGCGCTGGTGCAGTCGCAGAAAATGGAGTCCATCGGCCAGTTGACCGGCGGCCTCGCGCATGACTTCAACAACCTGCTCAACATCATCATGGGCAGCATCGAACTGATCGACCGCGCCACCGACGACGAACGCATACGCCGTCTCGCCGGCAACGCGCGGCAGGCGGTGTCGCGCGGCGCGCGGCTGACCAGCCAGTTGCTCGCCTTCGCCCGCAGCCAGACCATGGACCTGCGCGTCACCGACGTCAACGGCCTGTTGAGCGGCATGCGCGACCTGCTGGGCCTGTCGCTGGGGCCGACGGTGACGATCGTCACGCACCTGGATCCTTCCATCCCCAAGGCCATCGCGGACGCCAACCAATTGGAGCTGGCGGTGCTCAACCTCGGCATCAACGCGCGCGACGCCATGCCGGCCGGCGGCACGGTCACGCTGGCCACTTCCCTGCGCCGTGGCGATGCCGACTTGACCGAGGGCGACTATGTCGTCATCGCCGTCACCGACACCGGCCGCGGCATCGCTCCCGCCGCCTTGTCGAAAGTGTTCGATCCCTTCTTCACGACCAAGCCCGTGGGCAAGGGGACCGGCCTGGGCCTGAGCCAGGTCTACGGCATCGCCCGCCAGTCCGGCGGCACCGCCCGCATAGAAAGCGAACTGGGCAAGGGCACGGTGGTCGAGCTGTGGCTCAGCGTGGCGCCGCGCGACGAGCAGGCCGACCCGGCGGCGGAGGCCGCGTCCGAGGCTGCCGATGCAACGGAGGAAGCGTCCGACGGCGCGGTCGGCGACATACTCGTCATCGACGACGATCCCATCGTGCGCAACCTCATCGTCGAGTGCCTGCAGACCTTGGGCTACCAGGTGCGCCAGGCGGCCGACGGCGAAAGCGGCCTGCGCCTGCTCGAGGAGCGGCCGCCCGATCTGCTCATGGTCGACTTCATCATGCCGGGGATGAACGGCGCGGAAGTGATCGAGCGCGTGCGCGCCGAGCGGCCCGAGCTGCCCATCATCCTGGCCACCGGCTATGTCGATGCCCAGGCCAGCGACGAGCTGCTCCAGCGCGAGCTGATCCTGCAGAAGCCCTTCGACATCGACGACCTGGCCGCGATGGTGCGCCAGGCCTTGCGCCGCGCGTGAGCGGGACCCGCCGCCGCGCCCTTCAGTCGGCGTTGCCGCCGTTCTGCGCTACGTCCTGCTTGATGGCTTCGTGGCGTTTTTCCATTTCCTGCCGGAGGGCGCGGCGTAGCGCGGCCGCTTCGTAGCGCTTTCTTTCCTCGTCGGTGCGCAGTTCCAGCGGCGGCACGGGCGTGGGATTGCCCAGCTCGTCCATCGCGACCATCGTGAAATAACAGCTATTCGTATGCCGCACCAGCTTCTGGCGGATGTCCTCGGTCACCACCTTGATGCCGATCTCCATCGAGGTGCGCCCGGTGTAGTTGACCGACGCCAGGAAGGTCACCAGTTCGCCCACGTGGATGGGTTCGCGGAACACGACCTGGTCGACGGACAGCGTCACCACGTACTGGCCGGCATAGCGGCTGGCGCAGGCGTACGCCACCTGGTCCAGGTACTTGAGGATATGGCCGCCGTGCACATTGCCCGAGAAATTGGCCATGTCGGGCGTCATGAGGATGGTCATCGACAACTGATGGCTGAAGGCTTCGTCCATGGTGCGTGGCCGGAAAAGAGAAGTTTGAAGGGAGGGGCATTTTTTGCCGCCGGGCCATTCCCAAGGCAAATAAAGCCCCCTCGGGGGGCAGCAAGCGGCGCAGCCGCGCGGCGTGGGGGCATTTCTGCTGCGCCGCCGCAGGCACGCGCGCATGCGCGCATCTTAACAACTTGCCGCGCCGCGGCCCGTCGTCGGCCGCCGTTCGCGCGAATCACCGTATTGAGAATCGATCCGCTCGTATCCGGCGGTCTTCCTGCTTCAACTTGAGGTAAGGCTCACAAATCCCTCCTATACTTATAGAAGTATGACCACTCGGAACGAATCGATCGTTCCGTCCGGCACGCCGGGGCAATCCTCCGCGCGGCCGGCCAGCGTCAAACGTCCAAGGAGTAACGTTCCATGGTTAACATGAACCGGCGCCAATTTTTCAAGGTGACCGGGGCGACCCTGGCGGGATCCAGCCTTGCCGTGCTGGGGGTTTCCCCCACGCCGGCGCTCGCTGAGGTCCGCGCCTACAAGCTCGCCCGGATGACCGAAACCCGCAACACCTGTCCGTACTGCTCGGTCGCCTGTGGCATTCTCATGTACGGCCTGGGAGACGGCGCCAAGAACGCCGCCGCCAGCATCGTTCACATCGAAGGCGACCCGGACCACCCCGTCAACCGCGGCACGCTCTGTCCCAAGGGCGCCAGCCTGGTCGATTTCGTCCACAGCCCCAACCGCCTCAAGTACCCGGAATACCGCGCGCCGGGCTCCGACAAGTGGCAGCGCATTTCCTGGGACGACGCCCTGACCCGCATCTCGCGGCTGCTCAAGCAGGACCGCGACGCCAACTTCGTCGCCAAGACCGCCGACGGCAAGACCGTGAACCGCTGGCTGACCACCGGCATGCTGGCCGCCTCGGCGTCCAGCAACGAGGTCGGCTACATCACGCACAAGGTGATACGCAGCACCGGCATGCTGGGGTTCGACAACCAGGCTCGTGTCTGACATGGCCCGACGGTGGCAGGTCTTGCCCCGACGTTTGGCCGTGGAGCGATGACGAACCATTGGGTCGACATCAAGAACGCGGACGTAGTACTGATCATGGGCGGCAATGCCGCCGAGGCCCACCCTTGCGGGTTCAAATGGGTCACCGAAGCCAAGGCCCACAACAAGGCCAGGCTCATCGTCGTGGATCCACGCTTCACGCGCTCGGCGTCGGTGGCGGACTTCTACGCGCCCATACGGACCGGCAGCGACATCGTTTTCCTGGGCGGGGTGATCAACTATCTCCTGACCAACGACAAGATCCATCACGAGTACGTCCGCAACTACACGGACTTCCCCTATCTCGTGCGCGACGACTTCGCCTTCGATGCCGGCCTGTATTCCGGCTACAACGCGGAGAAGCGCAGCTATGACAAGACGTCGTGGGACTACGAGAAGGGCGAGGACGGATACGTCAAGACCGACCCCACGCTGCAGGATCCGCGCTGCGTCTACCAACTGCTGAAGAAGCACTACTCCCGCTACACGGCGGAGATGGTGGAGCGCGCCTGCGGCACGCCCAGGGACAAGTTCCTCAAGGTCTGCGAGATGCTCGCCAGCACGGCCACGGCCGGGCGCGCGGCGACCATCCTGTATGCCCTGGGCTGGACGCAGCACTCCATCGGTTCGCAGATCATCCGCACCGGCGCCATGGTCCAGTTGCTGCTGGGCAATATCGGCATCGCCGGCGGCGGCATGAACGCCTTGCGCGGTCACTCCAACATCCAGGGGCTGACCGACCTGGGCCTGATGACCAATCTCCTGCCGGGCTACATGACGCTGCCCAACGAGCCGGAGCAGGACTTCGACAAGTACATCGCCGCGCGCGCCTCCAAGCCGCTGCGTCCCAACCAGCTAAGCTACTGGCAGAACTACAAGAAGTTCCACGTCAGCCTGATGAAGGCCTGGTGGGGCAAGGCGGCCACGGCGGAAAACAACTGGGCCTACGACTACCTGCCCAAGCTGGACCGCATGTACGACATGCTGCAGGTCTTCGAGCTGATGAACGAAGGCAAGGTCAACGGCTATATCGCGCAGGGCTTCAATCCGCTGGCGGCCGCGCCCAACAAGAACAAGTTGAACGGGGCCCTGGCCAAGCTGAAGTTCCTGGTCGTCATGGACCCGCTGAACACCGAGACCTCGGAGTTCTGGCGCAACGCGGGCGATTTCAACAACGTCGATTCCGCCTCCATCAAGACCGAGGTGTTCCGCCTGCCGACGACCTGCTTCGCCGAGGAAGACGGCGCGCTGGTCAACTCGGGCCGCTGGCTGCAATGGCACTGGAAGGGCGCCGAGCCGCCGGGCGAGGCGCGCAGCGACATCGAGATCATGTCGGCCCTGTTCACGCGCCTGCGCAAGCTGTACCGCGACGAGGGCGGCGCCTACCCGGATCCCATCGTCAACCTGGACTGGCCGTACTCCAACCCCCTCAGCCCCACGGCCGAGGAACTGGCCAAGGAGTACTCCGGCAAGGCCCTGGTCGACCTGGCCGATCCCAAGGATCCGTCCAAGATCACCCGCAAGGGCGGCGAGCAAGTGGCCGGCTTCGCCGAGCTGCGCGACGACGGCACCACCTCCAGCGGCTGCTGGATCTTCGCCGGCGCCTGGTCGCCGGCCGGTAACCTGATGGCGCGCCGCGACAACAGCGACCCGACCGGCATCGGCCAGACCCTGAACTGGGCCTGGGCGTGGCCGGCCAACCGCCGCGTGTTGTACAACCGCGCGTCCTGCGACGTGACGGGCAAGCCCTTCAACCCCGACCGCAAGCTGATCAGTTGGAACGGCAAGGCCTGGGGCGGCGCCGACGTGCCCGACTTCAAGCTCGACGAGGATCCGGCCGGCGGCATGGGACCCTTCATCATGAACCCCGAAGGGGTGGCGCGCTTCTTCGCGCGCGCCGGCATGGCGGAAGGGCCTTTCCCCGAGCACTACGAACCCTTCGAGACGCCGCTCGGCTTCAATCCGCTCAATCCCAAGCGGCCGGAGGTCACCAACAACCCGGCGGCGCGGATCTTCAAGGACGACCTGGCGCAGATGGGCAAGGCCGACCGCTTCCCGTATGCGGCGACCACCTATCGCCTGACCGAGCACTTCCACTACTGGACGAAGAACGTGCGCCTGAACGCCATCGTGCAGCCGCAGCAGTTCGTCGAGATCGGCGAGGCCCTGGCGCAGGAACTGGGCGTGGCCAACGGCAGCACGGTCAAGGTGTCCTCCAACCGCGGCTACATCAAGGCGGTGGCCCTGGTCACCAAGCGCATCAAGCCGCTGACGGTCGAAGGAAAGACGGTGCATCACGTCGGTATTCCCATTCACTGGGGCTTCGTGGGGCTGGCCAAGCCCGGCTATCTGGCGAACACGCTGACGCCTTTCGTGGGCGACGGCAATTCGCAGACGCCGGAATTCAAGTCCTTCCTGGTGAACGTGGAAAAGGCCTGAGGGGAGAACCGATATGTCCATGCAATCCCTAGATATCAAACGGCGCTCCGCCACCACCACGCCCATGCCGCAGGTCCGCGAGCCGTCCACCGGCTCCGTGGCCAAGCTGATCGATGTCTCCAAGTGCATCGGCTGCAAGGCCTGCCAGACCGCGTGCATGGAGTGGAACGACTTGCGCGACGACATCGGCACCAACGTCGGCGTCTACGACAACCCGGCCGACCTGACCGAGCATTCGTGGACGGTGATGCGCTTCTCGGAGTACGAGAATCCCGACTCGGGCAACCTGGAGTGGCTGATCCGCAAGGACGGCTGCATGCACTGCGAGGATCCGGGCTGCCTGAAGGCCTGCCCCTCGCCGGGCGCGATCGTCCAGTACACCAACGGCATCGTCGATTTCCACGAGGAAAACTGCATCGGCTGCGGCTACTGCGTGACGGGCTGCCCGTTCAACGTGCCGCGGATCTCGAAGAAGGACCACAAGGCGTACAAGTGCACCCTGTGTTCCGACCGCGTTGCGGTCGGCCAGGAGCCCGCCTGCGCCAAGACCTGTCCCACCGGCGCCATTGTGTTCGGCACCAAGGAGGACATGAAGCACCATGCGGAAGAGCGCATCGAGGACCTGAAGTCGCGCGGTTTCGACAAGGCCGGCCTGTACGATCCCGAGGGCGTGGGCGGCACGCACGTCATGTACGTGCTGCACCATGCCGACAAGCCGGCGCTGTATCACGGCTTGCCGGAGAATCCGCGCATCAGCCCGATGGTGTCGTTCTGGAAGGGCATTTCCAAGCCCCTGGGCGTGGCGGCCATGGCGCTGACCGCGCTGGCGGGTTTCTTCCACTACGTGCGTGTCGGTCCCAACGAAACCGAGGAAGAAGACGAGCGCAAGGCCGAAGAGGAGGTGCGCCATGGCTGAGAACCCGAACCGCGCGGCCCTGCCTCGCGATCCCCTGCTGCACGGCGAGACGGCGGACGGGGCCGGCGCCGGGCACGGCCGGCCGCGCTGGATCCAGCGCTATACCGCCGGCGAGCGCACCAACCACTGGATCGTCGCCATCACCTTCATCCTGCTGGCCGCCTCCGGCCTGGCGTTGTTCCATCCGTCCATGTTCTGGCTGGCGGGCGTGCTGGGCGGCGGCCCGTGGGTGCGTATCCTGCACCCCTTCGTCGGCGTGGTGATGTTCGTCTGCTTCGTGTTGCTGGCGCTGCGCATGTGGCGCCACAACCTGATGCAGGCGCGCGACGTGCAGTGGCTGAAGCAGATCGGCGACGTGCTGAACAACCGCGAGGACCGGCTGCCCGAGGTGGGCAAGTACAACGCCGGCCAGAAAGTGCTGTTCTACGTGCTGATCCTCTGCATGCTGGGCCTGCTGGCCAGCGGCATCGTGATCTGGCGGCAGTATTTCAGCTTCTATTTCCCCATCGGCGTCATCCGCGCCGCCGCCGTGCTGCACGCGGTTTGCGGTTTCGGCATAATCTGCGCGATCATCGTGCATATCTATGCGGCGCTGTGGGTGAAGGGATCGATAGGCGCCATGGTGCGCGGCAGGGTCACCTGGGGCTGGGCGTGGAAGCATCATCGCGCCTGGTTCCGCGATGCCGTTGCCGGCCGCGCGCGCAAGTAGTCGGATCCTGGCGGGCGGCGGATGCGCCCGCGTCCGCCGCTTTTTCATGCCGGTTATCCTTGGCGTTGCGCGCCGCGCCGACGCATGAAACCGCGTCGATGTCATCCAGGCGCCGCGTCCTCGATGGGGCGCGCACCGGCGCGTAGGGCGCGGGATTTCATTTCAGGAGCACGCAGTGCAACGTATTCTGCCGCGGGGCGAGATCGAGTCCCTCGACCATAACAATATTCCGCGGCTCATCGCGCCGGTGCGCGCCGAGGTCTTTCGCCTGCGCGCCGCGCGCCTGCGCCAACTGGCGCAGGACAGCGCCATCGGCGACTACCTGCGGCTGATCGCCGCGCTGGCCGATGCCCAGCACGCCGCCCTGGCGGACTGCGAGACGCCGGCGGTGGACGCGCAGCGCATCGCGCTGGCCCAGGCGCACGGCATGGCGCCGGTGGCGGCGGCCGAGATCCCGAACGATCCGGCCTGGCGCGGCATCCTGTTGCAGTTGCTGGACCATCTGGACGCCGCGCCGGGCGTGCCCGCGCCCGCGCGCGCCATCTGCGCCGACCTGCGCCTGTCCGTGCGGGACGACCCCGAAGGGCTGGACCGCGCGGCCGCCGCCCTGGTGGGCGAGGGCAGCGGGCAGATAGACGTGGCGACGGCGCCTTTCCTGATGGCCGCGTTGCAGGTGTACGCCACCGACCAGGCCTGCCGCTTCGATGCCGCGCAGTTGCCGGTGGTCAGCCCCTACGGCCTGTGCCCCGTCTGCGGGTCGCTGCCGGTCGCCAGCGTGGTGCGCGTGGGCGGCCAGCATGACGGCTACCGCTACCTGTGCTGCGCACTGTGCGCGACGCAATGGCACGTGGTGCGGGTGAAGTGCACCACCTGCGGGGAGACCAAGGACATCGCCTACCGGGGCATCGAGGCGGAGGGGCGCGCCCCGGAGAAGGAGGCCGCCCGCGCCGAGACCTGCGAAAGCTGCCACAGCTATCGCAAGATCTTCTCGCAGGACAAGGACCTGAACGTCGATCCCGTCGCCGACGACCTGGCCACGCTGGGCCTGGACGTGCTGGTGGGCGAGGCGGGCTACCAGCGCGCCAGCGGCAATCCCTTTCTCTGGCAAGGAGACGGGGATGAGGAGGCTGCGGCGGCGGCGGCGGCGCGGGAGTAGGCCATGGCGGACGGCGTGCTTCGTATTCCCTCCGTCGATCGCCTGCTCGCCGCGCCCGCGCTGGCGGCGCTAGCCGCCCAGTACGGGCGCGGTGCCACCCTGGCGGCGTTGCGGACGCGGCTGGATGAACTGCGGCCGGCGGTGCTGGCGGCGGGGACGGACGGCGGCGCTGCGGCTGGCGCTGCCGCCGCCGAATTGGATCCCGCGCGGCTGGCGGACACCGTCGGCGCGCGGCTCGCGGCCTTGAACGCGCCGCGCCTGCGAGCGGTCTTCAACCTGACCGGCACCGTCCTGCACACCAACCTGGGCCGCGCCCTGTTGCCGGAAGTGGCGGTGCAGGCCGTGGCGCGGGCGCTGACCGCGCCCGCCAACCTGGAATTCGACCTGGCCAGCGGCGGCCGTGGCGATCGCGACGATCTCATCGTGGACCTGTTGCGCGAGCTGACGGGCGCCGAGGCGGCCACCGTGGTCAACAACAACGCGGCCGCCGTGCTGCTGATGCTCAACGCGCTGGGCGAACGCAAGGAAGTCGTGGTGTCGCGCGGCGAGCTGGTGGAAATCGGCGGCGCCTTCCGCGTGCCGGACATCATGAAGCGGGCAGGCGCGCGCCTGGTCGAAATCGGTACCACGAACCGCACCCACGCCGCCGACTACGAGAACGCCATCGGCCCGCGCACCGCCATGCTGATGAAGGTGCATTGCAGCAACTATGCCATCTCCGGCTTCACCCACAGCGTGGGCATCGCCGAGGTGGCCCGCATCGCGCATGCCAAGGGCTTGCCGGCGGCGGTGGACCTGGGCAGCGGCACCCTGGTCGACCTGACCCAGTGGGGCCTGCCGCGCGAGGACACCGTGCGCGAGACCATCGCCGCCGGCGCCGACCTGGTCACCTTCAGCGGCGACAAGTTGCTGGGCGGCCCGCAGGCGGGCCTCATCGTCGGCCGCGCCGACCTCATCCGCAAGATCAAGAAGAATCCCCTGAAGCGGGCGCTGCGCGTGGGCAAGCTGACGCTGGCGGCCCTGGAGCCGGTGCTGGCGCTGTACCGCGCGCCGGAGCTGCTGCCCCAGCGCCTGACCACGCTGCGGCTGCTGACACGGCCGCAGGCCGAGATGCAGGCCCAGGCCATGCGCCTGGCGCCGCTCTTGCAGGCGGCCATGGGCGATGCCTACGAAGCGAGCGTGGCGCCGATGTTCAGCCAGATCGGCAGCGGCGCGCTGCCGGTGGACCAGTTGCCCAGTTGCGGCCTGGCCGTGCGCGCCGCCGGCAAGGCGCGCGCGGGCCGCGCCCTGGGCCGGCTGGAGGAAGCCTTGCGCGGCCTGCCGCGCCCGGTCATCGGGCGCATCGCCGATAACGCGCTGTGGCTGGACTTGCGCTGCCTGGAGGCGGACGACGAAGCGGCCTTCACGGCGCAGTTGCCGCAACTGATGGCGGGACTGCATCCGGCGCGGCCCGCCGCGGCTTCCCCTGCGTCCTCCCTCGCAACCGCACCGAACGGCGGGTCGTCGTCCTCGCTGCGGGACGGGCCGTCGTCTTCCTCGCCGCCCGCGCCCGCCACGTCCGCCACGTCCGCCACGCCCGCCGCGGCGGACCGTCCGGACGCGTCCGGAAAGGCGCGCCAGCCGTGATCGTCGGCACCGCCGGTCATATCGACCATGGAAAATCCACGCTGGTGCGCGCGCTCACCGGCGTCGACACCGATCGCCTGAAGGAAGAGAAGGCGCGCGGCATTTCCATCGAATTGGGCTATGCCTACCTGCCCGCGCCGGACGGGCAGGTGCTGGGCTTCATCGACGTGCCCGGCCACGAAAAGCTGGTCCACACCATGGTGGCCGGCGCCAGCGGCATCGATTTCGGCCTGCTGGTCATTGCCGCGGACGACGGCGTCATGCCGCAGACGCGCGAACACCTCGCCATCCTGGATCTGGTGGGCGTGACCCGCGGCGCGGTGGCGATTACCAAGATCGATCGCGTCGACGCGGCGCGGGTGGCGGAAGTCGGGATGCAGGCGCGCGCGCTGCTGGCCGGCTCCCCCCTGGCCGACGCGCCGGTATTTCCCGTCAATGCCCAGGCGGGGGCCGACGGGGAAGGCGTGGCGGCACTGCGCGACCACCTGTTCGCCTGCGCCGCCGCCTTGCCCGCGCGGCGCGAGGACGGCTTCTTCCGCCTGGCAGTGGATCGCGTGTTCACGCTGCCGGGCCACGGCACCGTGGTCACGGGGACCGTCTTCGGCGGACGCCTGGAAGTGGCGGCGCCGGGCAAGACGGCGAAGGCGGAAGACGGCCCGCGGCAGGACGGCTCACAGCAGGACAGCCAGCGGCAGGACGGCCGTTCTACGGACGATGGCAAACGTCCAGACGGCTACGCGGGCGGCGAGGACGCGGCGGCGCTGGTGCTGGCGCCCGCCGGCACGCCCGTGCGCGTGCGCAGCCTGCATGCGCAGAACCGCGCCGCCAGCGTGGGCGTGGCGGGCCAGCGTTGCGCCCTGAACCTGGCCGGCATCGACACCCGCGCCATCGAGCGCGGCGACTGGATCGCCGATGCCCGCGCGATGGCGCCGTCCACCCGCATCGACGTCGACCTGCGCCTGCTGGCCGACGCCGGCACCACCGTCAAGGCCTGGACGCCGCTGCACATCCATTGGGGCGCCGCCCGGCGCCTGGCGCACGTCGTGCCCCTGACCGCGGATACCGTGGCGCCCGGCGCCGGCGGCCGCGTGCAACTGGTCTTCGACAGGCCCGTGTGCGCCAGCGCGGGCGACCGCTTCATCGCGCGCAATGCCCAGGCCACGCGCACCATAGGCGGCGGCGTCGTGCTCGACCCGCAGGCGCCCGACCGAAAGCGCCGCGCGCCCGCGCGCCTCGCCTGGCTGGACGCCGTCGCTTCCCTGCTGGCGGATGGCGGCCTCGCTCCCCTCCTGGCCGAAGCCCCGCTGGGCATCCGCATCGCCGACCTGCAACGCCTCGCCGGCCGGCCGATCGAAGGCCTGGCGCCGTCGACGCCGACCGCGCAAGATGCCGCCGCAAAACCCGCGCCGTCCGGCTTGCCCGCGGATGCGTTGCGCATCGGCGATATCGTCATCCTGCGCCGGCATCGCGATGCCTTGCGCGATGCGGCGCTCGGCGCTTTGCGCAAGTTCCACGACGACCTTCCCGACGAGCCGGGCGCGGACATCAGCCGCCTGCGCCGCATGGCCTGGCCCACGCTGGACGATGCGCTGCTGCGCGCGCTGGTCGATGACCTGCTGCGCGACGGCGATCTCCAGCGCAATGGTCCCTGGCTGCATCTGCCCGGGCATAGCGCGACGCTGAGCGAGGAAGACGAGGCGCTGGCGGCGCGGCTGCTGCCCGACCTCGCGGCGGGCGCCTACGATCCGCCCTGGGTGCGCGACCTGGCGCGCCGCCACAACCAGTCCGAAGAACGCGTGCGGACCTTGCTGCGCAAGCTGATGCGGCGCGGCGAGGCCAGCCAGGTGGTCAAGGATCTCTTCTATCACCGCGATCGCGTGCGCGAACTGGCGGCGCTGGTGGCGCGGCTGGCGGCGCGGGCCGAGGCCGCGTCGCCGAATCGCGTATCGCAGGGCGTCGAGGCGGCGGCCTTCCGCGACGCCACGGGCCTGGGCCGCAAGCGCGCGATCCAGATCCTGGAGTTCTTCGACCGCGTCGGATACACTCGCCGCGTGCGCGACACGCATCTGCTGCGTGCCGACACTCAATGGGAAATCTGATGCGCGGCTGTGCGCCACGCATCCCATGTTTCCCTTTCATCCCTTTTCGCCGGCATGTGCCAGACAGGTTCTGGCGCTTGCCGCCGGGGAAGGCATCCGTGCCCGGTGGCGCGGCCGGGCTTCAAACCCGGTTGGGGGCGTCAGCCGTTCCCAGGTAGGTTCGACTCCTGCTGCCTTCCGCCATTGAACGAATCGTCCGCCGCCTACGTCTTCGCGGGCGGCACGGCGCAGATGGACGAGCGGGTGAGGAAGCGTTTTTCCCGGCCGTTGTCCAGCGAGAACATGCCGCCGCGTCCAGGGACGACGTCGATGATCAGATCGGTGTGCTTCCACGCTTCGTATTGCGCGCCGCCGATATAGAAGGGCGCGCCGCCGATTTCACCGAGCAGCACGTCGTGGTCGGCCAGCAGGAATTCGCCCTGCGGATAGCACATGGGCGACGAGCCGTCGCAACAGCCGCCGGACTGGTGGAACATGATGGGCCCGTATTCGGCCGTCAGCTCCGCGATGAATGCCAGCGCGGCGGGCGTGGCCGTGACCTTGCCGCCATCGCCGTCCTCGCGCGCCGCCGTGCGAGCGGCCTGCCCGCCGGGCGCGCCGCGTTGTTCAAGATCTGCCTGGGACATGATGCCTTGCTCCGATGTTGTCGCAAGGCGGGGCCGGGCGGCTTCGCACCGTCCGGCCCCGCCTCGCTCCCGTTGCGTCCCGCTTCAGAAAAGCTTCAGAAGAAGCCCAGTTTCTTCGGGCTGTAGCTGACCAGCAGGTTCTTGGTCTGCTGATAATGGTCCAGCATCATCTTGTGGTTTTCGCGCCCGATGCCCGACTGCTTGTACCCGCCGAACGCCGCGTGCGCCGGATAGGCGTGATAGCAGTTGGTCCACACGCGGCCCGCCTGGATCGCGCGTCCCATGCGATAGGCGGTATTGCCGTCGCGCGACCAGACCCCCGCGCCCAGGCCGTACAGCGTGTCGTTGGCGATGGCCAGCGCGTCGTCGGCGTCCTTGAAGGAGGTCACCGCCACCACCGGCCCGAAGATTTCCTCCTGGAACACGCGCATATTGTTCTTGCCCTCGAACACCGTGGGCTGCACGTAATAGCCGTCCTTCAACTCGCCCGGCAGTTGCGCGCGCGCGCCGCCGGCCAGCACCTTGGCGCCTTCCTGCTTGCCGATATCCAGGTAGGACAAGATCTTCTCCAACTGCTCGCTGGAGGCCTGCGCGCCTATCATGGTGTCGGCGTCCAGCGGGTTGCCCTGCTTGATCGCGGCCACGCGCTTGAGCGCGCGCTCCATGAAACGGTCGTAGATGGATTCCTGGATCAGCGCGCGGCTGGGGCAGGTGCAGACCTCGCCCTGGTTCAGCGCGAACATCACGAAACCCTCGATGGCCTTGTCGAAGAAATCGTCATCCTGCGCGGCCACGTCGGCGAAGAAGATGTTGGGCGACTTGCCGCCCAGCTCCAGCGTCACGGGGATGAGGTTCTGCGCGGCGTACTGCATGATCAGGCGGCCGGTGGTGGTCTCGCCGGTGAACGCGATCTTGGCGATGCGCTTGTTGGACGCCAGCGGCTTGCCCGCTTCCAGGCCGAAGCCGGTGACGATGTTGAGCACCCCCGGCGGCAGCACGTCGGCAATGAGCTCGGCCAGCACCATGATGCCGGTGGGCGTCTGCTCGGCCGGCTTGATCACCACGCAATTGCCGGCGGCCAGCGCCGGGGCCAGCTTCCAGGCCGCCATCAGGATGGGGAAGTTCCAGGGAATGATCTGGCCGACCACGCCCAGCGGCTCCTTGAAGTGGTAGGCCACGGTATCTGCGTCGATTTCCGAGAGCCCGCCTTCCTGCGCGCGGATGGCCGCCGCGTAGTAGCGGAAGTGGTCGACGGCCAGGGGGATGTCGGCGGCGCGCGCTTCGCGTATCGGCTTGCCGTTGTCCCACGTCTCCGCCGTGGCCAGCAGTTCCAGGTTGGCCTCGATGATGTCGGCGATGCGGGACAGCATGCGGGCCCGCTCGGCCACCGAGGTCTTGCCCCAGGCGGGCGCGGCCTTGTGCGCCGCATCCAGCGCCAGCTCGATGTCGCGCGCGGTGGAGCGCGCATTGCGCGACAGCACCTGGCCGGTGATCGGCGTCACATTGTCGAAATACTGTCCCTCGACGGGCGCCTGCCAGCCGCCGCCGATGAAGTTGTCGTACTGTTTCTTGAAATTGACGGGCGTGCCGTAGGCATCCGGCGCGACGCGGGTAGCGGTGTCCATGGTGTCTCCTTTCGAATGGCCCCGGGTTGGGGGGCAGCCCTGCGACGGGCCTGCTTCTCCTTCTTGCAATATGCATGCCAATCCGGCGCGGCGGTCCCGGCCCGGCCGCGGAACGTATGGGAACGAACGTATAGGAACGTTACGCGCGTGGACAAGGGCGGGGGCGCGTGCGAAAGTACGCGATAATCGCCGGCCGCTGGCGCGCGCCGGACCGCCCTGTCGCGTTTTGCGACAGCGGACGGCGACAGGTGTCGCAGAACGCCTACCGGAGACCATCATGTCCATCCCGTCCCACCAGGCCGCGCTCAGTGCCGCGCGCCGGCTGTTCCGGCAGAAGGGTGTCGTCCCGGAACACGTGCTGGCCGAACCCATCCTGCGCTCATGGCGCCGCTGCGCCGAGTCCGGGCAGGACATGCGCGGCGCCCGCCCGCCGGAACTGCTGACCCAGGCCGAGCTGCGCCAGGAACTGGACCGCCACGCGGCCTTGCGCCGGCTGTGCGGGCCGGTCATGGCGGAGATGAAGCGGCGGGCGCGGGACGCCGGCGGACTGGTGGTGCTCACTGACGCCGCCGGCCTGGTCCTGGACAGCGGCGGCAGCCTCGACTTTCTCGACTGCGCCAGCCTGCTGGCGCTGGCGCCCGGCGCCTGCTGGAGCGAATCGGCGGCCGGCACCAACGCCATCGGGACGGCGCTGGTCGAACGCCGCGCCATCGCCGTGCAGGGCGCCGAGCATTATTTCGAGCCCAACCGGGTGCTCACCTGCGCCGCCATGCCCATCCTGGACCCCGCCGGCCGCACCCTGGGCCTGCTGGACCTGACCTGCCATGCCGACGGCCGCTGGGCCGGCGCGGGCGACAGCCTGCGCGCGGCGATCGACAGGGTGGAGCGCGCGCTGTTCGAGGACCTGGCGGGGTCTTGCATGCTGTTATGCCTGCACGAGCGGCCCGACGGCCTGGCGCGCGACACCGCGGCCTTGCTGGCTTTCGACGGCGACGTGCTGGCGGCGGCCAATCGCCACGCGCTGGCCCTGCTCGGCATCGACCGCGCCGGCCTGGGCGTGTTCCGCTACGACGACCTTTTCGCGGGAACGCCCGGCCAGGCCGCCGCCGACGGGCGCCTGCACCGCCAGGACGGGCGGATGCTGCACGCGCAGGTGCGCTGGCCCGGCCATGGCCCGGCCGGCCCGGCGCGCGAGGCGAGCCTGATCGGCATCGGCGGCGTCACCCCCGTCAGTCCGGTGCGGACCGATCCGCCCGTGCCCCCGGTTCCTCCCGCGGCGCCGGTCACCCGCGAACCCGCGCATCCCGCGCAGGATCGCCCCGCGCCGGACGGCCTGCCGCAAGATCGCCGCGCACGGAATCGCGATGCGCAAGACGGCGACGACGCGCGCGCCGTCGCGCGTGGCAGGGCCGCTCCGTCCCCATCCTATTGGTTCGATCCCGCCACCCTGGGCGAACTGGCGCGTACGGTGCGCCTGCTGGATGCGGGCGTGGCGGTGCTGCTGCAAGGCGAGACGGGCGTGGGCAAGGAGGTCTTCGCGCGCCAGATGCATCAGCGCAGCGCGCGCGCCGGCGGTCCTTTCGTGGCGGTCAATTGCGCCGCGCTGCCGGAAACCCTGATCGAATCGGAATTGTTCGGCTATGAGGACGGCGCCTTCACCGGCGCGCGCCGCCAGGGCAGCAAGGGCCTGCTGCGCCAGGCCCACGGCGGGGTCCTGTTCCTGGACGAGATCGGCGACATGCCCTTGCCCTTGCAGGCGCGGCTGCTGCGTGTGCTGCAGGCGCGCGAAGTCACGCCGCTGGGCGGCGGCCGGGCGGTGCCTGTGGATTTCGCGCTGATCTGCGCCACGCACCAGGCGCTGGACATCGGCGCGGGCCATGGCGACGGCATCGGTGCGGCCGGCGCGGCGGGGATGGGCGCCATGGCGGGCGCGGGCGGCATTTCCACCGCGCGCGCGGCGCCGGCCTTGGCCGTGAGCGGCCCGGTCCGCAGCGATCTGTATTTCCGCATCGCCGAATACACGGTGCGCCTGCCGGCCCTGCGCGAGCATGCCGACCGCGCCGCCATCGTGCGCGCGCTGTGGCGCGCGTCCGGCAATGCCCCCGACGCCGGCCCGCGCCTGCCCGCCGACGTGATGCGCCTGCTGGCCGACTACGCATGGCCGGGCAATTTCCGCCAGTTGTCGACGACCCTGCGGACGCTGCGCGTGCTGGCCGGCGACGAGGACGTGCGGGTCGATATGTTGTCGGCCGATATCCGCGGCGCCTTGCCGGTCCTGGACCGCGATGCGGCGGCCGGCACCCTGCAAGGCCAAACCGACGCCGCCATCCGCGCGGCGTTGCAGGCCTGCGGCGGCAACGTCAGCCAAGCCGCGCGCCGCCTGGGCGTGCATCGCAGCACCTTGTACCGCCGCGTCAAGAACGGCGTGGCCTGAGGGCGTCCGCCAGGCGTCAGGCGATCAGCCGCGCCAGTTCCGCGCCCGGGTCCGGCGCGCGCATGAAGGCTTCGCCGACCAGGAAGGCGTCCACGCCCTTCGAGCGCATCAACTGGACGTCCTCGGGCTTGAGGATGCCGCTTTCCGTGACGACGCGGCGGCCGGCGGGAATGCGCGGCAGCAGGTCGAGCGTGTTGCGCAGCGAGGTCTCGAAGGTGCGCAGATTGCGGTTGTTGATGCCCAGCAGCGGCGTGCGCATGTCCAGCGCCACTTCCAGTTCCTGCGCGTCGTGCACTTCCACCAGCACGTCCATGCCCAGTTCCATCGCGCAGGCTTCCATTTCCTTGAGCTGGGCGGGCGTCAGCGCCGCCGCGATGAGCAGCACGCAGTCCGCGCCCAGCGCGCGCGCCTTGATGATCTGGTAGGGATCGATGACGAAGTCCTTGCGCAGCACCGGCAGCGGGCAGGACGCGCGGGCCTGGCGCAGATGATCGTGCGAACCCTGGAAGAACTGCACGTCGGTCAACACCGACAGGCAGGCGGCCCCGTGCACCGCATACGACGCGGCGATCTCGGCGGGGTTGAAGTTTTCGCGCAATACGCCGCGCGAGGGCGAGGCCTTCTTGATCTCGGCGATGACGCCGGGCTTGCCGGCGGCGATCTTGTCTTCGATGGCTTGCGCGAAACCGCGCACGTCCTGGCGGGCCTGCGCTTCGCGCAGCAACTCCGCTTCGCTGCGCATCTGGCGCGCGGTGGCGACTTCCTCGGCCTTGACGGCGAGGATCTTCGCAAGAATGTCGTTCATCTCAAATGTTCCCGTTCAGAACTTCCGGGTGTAGGCGCAGAATTGTTCCAACTTGTCCCGGGCAGCGCCGTTAGCAATGGTTTCAAAAGCGAGCTTCAAGCCCGCGTCGATGGAAGGCGCGCCATTCCCCGCGTAAATCGCCAGACCGGCATTCAATGCGACGATGTCGCGCGCGGGCCCGGCCTTGCCGGACAAGGCCTCGACGATCAGCGCGCGCGATTCCTCCCGATTGGACACCTTGATGCCGCGATTGGACATCATGGATAGCCCGTAGTCTTCCGGATGGATTTCATACTCGCTGATGACGCCGTCCTTCAGCTCGCCGATCATGGTGGCGGCGCCCAGCGAAGCCTCGTCCATTCCGTCCTTGCCATGCACCACCAGCACGTGGCGCGAACCCAGCCGCTCCAGCACGCGCACCTGGATGCCGACCAGGTCCGGATGGAACACGCCCATCAACTGGTTGGCCGCCGAGGCGGGGTTGGTCAATGGACCGAGGATATTGAAAATGGTTCGCACGCCCAGTTCCTTGCGCACCGCCGCCACGTTCTTCATGGCGCCATGATGGGCCGGCGCGAACATGAAGCCGATGCCCGTGGCCTCGATGCACTCGGCCACCTGCGCGGGCGTCAATTGCAGGTTGGCGCCCAGGGCTTCCAGGACGTCGGCGCTGCCGGAGGACGACGACGCGCTGCGATTGCCGTGCTTGGCGATCTTCACGCCGGCCGCCGCGGCCACGAACATGGCCGTGGTCGAGATGTTGAACGTGTGGCTGCCGTCGCCGCCGGTTCCGCACATATCCAGCAGTTGTTCCGGATAGGGCGTTTCCACCGGGGTCGCGAATTCGCGCATGACCTGGGCGGCGGCGGTGATTTCGCCTACCGTTTCCTTCTTGACGCGCAGGCCCATCAGCAGCGCGCTGGCGATCTGCGGCGACATCTCGCCGCGCATCAATAGACGCATCAGGTGCAGCATTTCGTCGTGAAAGATTTCACGATGCTCGATGCAACGGGTCAGCGCTTCGGTGGGGGAAATGGTCATGGTCTACGCCTTTGCGGCTTGTTCGCGGCTTGTCGTCACAGGTTCAGGAAGTTGCGCATGAGCGCGTGGCCATGCTCGCTCAATACCGATTCCGGATGGAACTGTACTCCGTAAATCGGCAGCGTTTTATGACGAACGCCCATGATGTCGCCGTCCTCGGCCGTGGCGGTCACCTGCAGGCAGTCCGGCAGCGTGGCGGGATCGATGGTCAGCGAGTTGTAGCGGATCACCGTGTAGGGCGAGGGCAGGCCCGTGAATATGTCCGTACCCGTATGCGTAATACGCACCGTCTTGCCGTGCATGATCTGCGGCGCGCGCACGATGTCGCCGCCGAAGGCGGTGCCGATGGCCTGGTGGCCCAGGCACACGCCCAGGATGGGCAGCTTGCCCGCGAATTCCTTGATCAGCGCCACCGAGATGCCGGCCTCGTTGGGCGAGCAGGGGCCGGGCGAGACGCAGATGCGGTCCGGCTTCATGGCGTGGATTTCTTCCAGGGTGATCTGGTCGTTGCGAGCCACCTTGACGTCCTCGCCCAATTCGCCGAAGTACTGCACGAGGTTGTAGGTGAAGGAGTCGTAGTTGTCGAGCATCAGGAGTTTAGACATTGCAAATCCTTGATCTGGAAGATAAAACTTCAGGAATCCGTCGTCGTTATACACAGCGCCATACGCGTCTGCACGGGATTTCAGGGGATGGAAGCCCGGAATGTGGAAGCCCTGGGCGCGCGCGACCGCAGCGCCGGCTTCGTGCGAGGCAGCAGACTATGGCGGGAAGGATCTGAGGGCATCGAGCGTCTCCTTGGGTGTTGGAGCCGCCGTGCCGGAGAGCGCTATACCTTGCTAGCCGTTACGGCGGCAAGGTGCGGGAATGTCCGCAACGACGTGCCGCTTCCTATTGGAAGCGCCACCATTGAGCAATGCAGGTCGAAGCGGTACGGGTCATGGCAGACCGGAAAATCCTGTGAGTCGAAGAGGCCGGATACAGCCAGCCCCTTGAGGTTTCTCTCTTGGCGGTGATTCTACCATGAACCTTGGGAATGGACGCCAGCGGACCGTGCGGGAACGGCGTTGCGCGCCGTGATATAAGTCTAGCGGCCTGGCCCGGCACGGACCAGGCCGATAACGATGAGCGCCGTCTTTCGGGAGTCTATTGTTGCACTGGCTCGTTCGTCTACGCTTGGCCTGGCGCCAGATCACCACCACGTTTCCTTCACGGGCCCGGCTGGCCGCGCGCGATGCGCTGGCGACCGCGCTGGCTTGCGCGGTGGCGTGGCTCCTGGCGGTGCGGCTGTGGGGCCACCAGCACCCCACCTTTGCCCTGGTCAGCGCCGTGGTGTGCCTGGCGCCGGGCGTGCCCAGCCACCTCAAGCAGGCGCGCAACCTGGTGATCGGCTGCGCGCTCGGCATCGTGATGGGCGAGCTGATGTGGCAATTGCCGGACACCTACCCGCTGGTCCGCATGAGCGTCGGCATGTTCTTCGCCATCCTGGCGGGCGCCGTCATCGGCCCGACGCCGGTGGTGCCTATCCAGGCCGGCGTGTCGGTGGCGCTGGTGCTGGCCATGGGGCCAAGCACGGCGGGCGGCACGCGCCTGCTCGACGTCCTGCTGGGCGCCGCGGTCGGGCTGCTGTTCAGCCAGGTGCTGTTCACGTCCAACCCCTTCAAGGACATAGGGCGCGCCGCCTCCGACTTCCTGCTGCAGATCGGCAATGGCCTGGACCGGTCGCTCAAGGCCTGCGAGGCGCGCAGCGGCGATGCCGCCGAGGCGGCGCTGGGCCGCCTGCAGCAGGCGCAGGAATCCCTGGCCGCCTTGCGCGCCGCCGTGGCGGAGGCGCAGGTCAGCAAGCGCTGGTCGCTGCGGGGACGGCTCAATGCCGGACGCATCGCCTTCGTCGCGCGCCGTTACGATCGCCATGCGGTGCGCGCCTATGCCGTGGCGCTCCTGCTGGCCGAAAGCCTGAGCCGCGCCATCTCGCATACGAATACGGCGCCGCCCGCCGCGGTGACGGCGTATTGCCAATGGCTGTCCGACAGTTGCATGGCGCTGGCCAAGGAGTCCGCGGTGGTCGTGCTCAATGACGACGACCCGCGCGCCCGCTGGACTGCCCTCCTGTCGCTGCGCGACCGCCTCCCCGAGGGAGGATTCGCGCTTGGGGCGGCCCGGCGCGCTCATATGGGCCCGCGGCCACAATCCGCCGCCGCGGACGCGTCCATGCCGGCGCCCGAGTGGGCCCTGGTGCGGGACAACGCCCAGCAACTGGAGGACGCCTTGCGGGCGCTGCTCGGGTCGCGCGACGCGTGAGCCCGGCTTTGCCCGGTCCTGGCCTTATTGCGCCGGCGCCGCCGCCTTGTCGAGGAACCAGAGCAGGTCGCCGCGCGGCGCGACCAGGCCGGCCGGCGTGTTGGGATCGTGGCGGCGCGCCCGCGCGACCGGCTCGCGCTTGGCCGCGCCCTGGGCCAGGAAGGCCACCGTGTCGGCGCTGTCCAGCACGGGATAGGTCAGCGTGATGCGCGGTTCGGGCTTCTGGCCGACCACTGCCGCCACCCATTCCTTTTCCTCCAGCAACTGCGGCGCGCCGGGAAACAGGGAGGCGGTGTGGCCGTCGTCGCCGATGCCCAGCAGGTTGAGGTCGAACAGCGGGCGGTTGGGATCCAGCCGGTCGGCGCCGTAGAAATCGCGCAACGTCTGCGCATAACGTTGCGCGGCCGATTCGGGCGTGCCGTCGGTGGGCACGGCATGCACGTTGGCGGGCGGGATGGGCACGTGGTCGATCAGCGCCAGCTTCGCCATGCGGTAGTTGCTGTCCGGGTGATCGTGCGGCACGAAGCGTTCGTCGCCCCAGAACAGGTGGACCCGCTTCCAGTCGATGCGGCGGGCCAGGTCGGGACGGGCCAGTCTTTCATACAGCGGCTTGGGCGTGGACCCGCCGGACAGGGCCAGGGCGTAGCGGTCCTCGCTGGCCTCGATGTGTTCCACCAGCCACTTGGCGGCGCCTTCGATCAATTCGGCGGGCGTGGCGTAGACATGCAAGGTGCCGCTGGCGGCGGGAGTACGGGAAGATCCGGTCATGGCTTGCTCCAGGTTGAGGACCTCGTGGAGAGGTCCCGAGGGTTGGGGCCAGGGGGGCGGTTCCATCCAGGCGCGCCGGCCGTCGGGCTTCACGCGGCAACCGGCGCGCGGGACATGCATACGGCATGCCCGGGAGTCGTTGAGCTTAGTCCTTTTTCTCGACGTGGCCGCCGAAGCCGAAGCGCATGGCGGACAGGATCTTGTCCGCATACGTATGTTCCTGGCGTGAACGGAAACGCGCGAACAGGGCGCCGGCCAGGACAGGCACCGGCACCGCCTGCTCGACCGCCGCGTCGATGGTCCAGCGGCCTTCGCCGCTGTCGGCCACTTCGCCGGAGAAGGTGCTCAGTTCGGCGTCGCGCGCCAGCGCGATGGCCGTCAGGTCGAGCAGCCAGGACGACACCACGCTGCCCCGGCGCCACACCTCGGCGACGTCGGCGACGTTGATCGGCAGGCGCTGGTCCTCGGGCAGGGCGTCCGAACCCTTGGAACGCAGCAGGTCGAAGCCTTCCGCGTAGGCCTGCATCAGGCCGTATTCGATGCCGTTGTGCACCATCTTGACGAAATGGCCGGCGCCCGCGGGGCCGGCATGGATGTAGCCCTGTTCGGCGCGCGGGTCGCTGCCTTCGCGGCCGGGCGTGCGCGGGATGTCGCCCAGGCCGGGCGCCAGGCAGGCGAAGATGGGGTCGAGGTGGTCGACCACCTTTTTCTCGCCGCCTATCATCATGCAGTAGCCGCGCTCCAGGCCCCACACGCCGCCGGACGTGCCGACGTCGACATACTCGATGCCGCGGCCGGCGAGGGCCCGGGCGCGCCGCATGTCGTCCTTGTACATGGTGTTGCCGCCGTCGATGATGACGTCGCCGGGCTGCATCAGCCCCGCCAGCTCGTCGATGGTGGCTTCCGTGATGGCGCCGGCGGGCAGCATGACCCATACCGCGCGCGGCGCGGGCAGGGCCTGCACCAGTTCGGCGACGCTGGCCGCGCCGCCGCCGCCATCGGCGCGCAGGGCGCCGACCGCCGCCTCGGCGCGGTCGTATCCGGTCACGGCATGGCCGCCGCGCAGCAGGCGGCGGGCGATGTTGGCGCCCATCCGGCCCAGGCCGATCAATCCTATGTGCATGTTCTTTCCTTCCAAGGCAGGGGCCCATGAGGGCGGCGACGCTGGCCGGCCGCCCGGCCCGACCCCCGCTACTTTATCGCGCCGGCGGATCTGACGCCTAGCTGTCGTGCCGCGATTGCCGTTTCGCCGCCACGCCCGCGAGCAGGCGGGAGATAACGAGGCGGTTCCCGGGCGGTCCGGCGGCTGCCGGGCGGGCGCCGGCGGTTCTACCTTCGCGGATATGCATTTATCGCTTTTATACAGGCAACCTTTGAAGGTAAACTTCATATATTCCCTTCCCGACCCAGGCCGCGCGGCGGCGTCTCTCGTCATCCCGCGGCGTGTTTCGGCTTTCCGGGCGTCCTTTCCCGAGGACGTCCATCCGTCCAGGCATCTCCATGACCACCCCGCGCGCCCGTTCGGGCACCCAGGAAACGCTGCGCATCGCGGCCGACCTGCGCGCCTCCATGAGCCGTTTGCGCCGGCGCTTGCGCGAGGAGGCGCCGGCGGCGGCCCTGACGTGGCCGCAGATCAGCGTGGTGGCGCAACTGGAACGGCTGGCCCGCGCCACGGTGAGCACGCTGGCGCGCGCCGAAGGGGTGAAGCCGCAGACGATGGGCGCCCTGGTGGCCGCCCTGCACGAAGGCGGCTACGCGGAAGGCGTCGCCGACCCGCACGATGGCCGCCAGACCCTGTGGTCGCTGACGCCCAAGGGCCAGGCCTGGTTCAAGACGCACCGGGCGGTGCGCGAGGACTGGCTGTCCGGCGCCATCCATGCGCGCCTGGACCCGGCCGAGCGCAAGACGCTGGCGCAGGCCGTGCAATTGCTGGAAAGGCTGGCGCAGGCATGAACAGAGCCCTGTCCCTGCCTCGCATCGTCCCGCCCCGCCTGCGCGCCTGGGGCCTGCTCGCCGCCGTGTCCGCCTTGCTGGCCGCGCTGCTGCATCATGCGGGCCTGCCGGCCGGCCTGATGCTGGGCCCCATGCTGGCCGCCGTGCTGGCGATGATGGCCGGCATGCAGGTGCATCTGTCCGGTTCCTTGTTCATCGCGGCGCAGGGCCTGATCGGTTGCATGATCGCGCGCGGCATCCCGCCTTCGGTCGTGGGCACGGTGGGCGACAAGTGGCCCTTGTTCTTCGGCGGCGTGGCCGCCGTGACCGTCGCGGCCAATGGCCTGGGGTGGCTGCTGGCGCGCCTGCGCGTGTTTCCGGGCACCACCGCGGTGTGGGGCGCGTCCCCCGGCGCCGCCGCCGCGATGACCCTGATGGCGGAATCCTACGGCGCCGATACGCGGCTGGTGGCGTTCATGCAATACCTGCGCGTGGTGTGCGTGGCCGTGGTCGCGTCCCTGGTGGCGCACGTCTTCGTGGAGAGCGGCGCGCCGGAAGCGCCGCCGCCCGTGGCGATGGACTGGTTTCCGCCGGTGTCGCCCTGGTCCTTGCTGGGCACGCTGTTGCTGGCGCTGGGCGGAGCCTGGCTGGGGCGCGTGCTGCGCATCCCGGCCGGCGCGCTGCTGCTGCCCATGGCGATCGGCATCGTCCTGCACCTGGTGGAAGGGGTGACGCTGGAACTGCCCCCCTGGCTGCTCGCCCTGGCGTACGCCGTCGTCGGCTGGAATATCGGGCTGCGCTTCACCCGTCCCATCCTGGCGGTGGCGTGGCGGGCGCTGCCCAAGGTGCTGGTGTCGACTTTCCTGTTGATCGGCATCTGCGGTTTGTTCGCCGTGGCCCTGGTGGACTGGGCCGGCATCGATCCCCTGACCGCTTACCTGGCCACCAGCCCCGGCGGCGCCGACTCGGTCGCCATCATCGCGGCCACCAGCCACGACGTGGACATGTCCTTCGTGCTGGCGATGCAGACGCTGCGCTTCGTGCTGGTGGTGATGACGGGGCCCGCCATCGCCCGCTTCATCGCCGCCCGCGTCACGCGCGGCCGGCCGGCCGAGGGCCTGTAGCAGGCCGTGTCGACAGGCCGCGCGTCGGGCTCCGTGGCTATCGCGAGAGGGCGTTCGCGTCGCGTGCCGCCATGCCAGTGCGCGCGGCAGGGATAGCGGGTGGCGCGCCATCCGTCTCGTCTTCGTCGATAAAAGCAATATCGCTGAAGTTGTCCTCGGACAGTCTCCGGTATTCGCCGGGCTCAGCGGTCGCTTCGGTCGCTCCTGTCGCGCCCGGCCATGTGAAGGCTGGCCGGAGTCTTCGCGCCGGAGATGGGCTGGCGGCGGCTTCCGTCGGGATCAAGGGGGCACCGATGTCCTTCGACAGGATATCGCCGCCTGGCGCGGGCCCGAACCAGGCACGGATTCTTTCCCTGGCGCGATGGACGATCCCCATGATCGCGGCCGGCAGACGCCGCATCTGCGGCAGACGCTGCCGGATTCCGGTCCACAGCCTGACCATCCTCGGCGCACGCGCTCGCTGTCCTGCCGCGGACGGCGCCTTTCCATACGGCCGAGATGGCGAAAGTTCGTCGGCCGTGGGCGGCACGTCCAGCGGCGGCAAGCGCAAGGCAGGATGCTTTCTTTCCTTCACTTGCAGGAGCACCTGTTCCAGGCAAGCCAGATGTTCCACGAATTCCGCGCGCAGCAGCGTGTATGCGTCCGCGTCGCCGGTGGCGGCATCCTGGACTTGGTACGCGTCCTGGTTGCCCCAGGACTTCAGGAAGCCGGAGGTCTGCGGCCATGCCGGAAAGGATGCGAGGATGTCCGCGTAGGAGGGGTATTCCAGGAGCTGGCAAAGTGTTGCGACGCTGCGCAGCGGGCCGTCTCCCGAGCCTTTCGCCTTTCCCCCTTCCTCGATGAATCCGCCGTTGCGGTAGTACTCGGCCTGCTGGTCCAGGCTGGCGAGCCGGGTCAGGTCCTGGCGCAGCCGGCGCGCCTTGGCCCAGGCCGTCTGTATCGGCGCCATGCGGATTTCCTCGGGCAATCGATCCATGAGCCGGGCGGCTTCGTTTGCCTTGTCGCACGAAGCGCCGTCGCGGTCGAGCAGCGCGTTGGGCACGGGCGGCGGCGCATGCGCCAACCGCGGCGGATCCGTATCGGCGGCCGAAAGGGCATCGCCAGGTACGGGGGCGTCACGGAAAGACACGTCGTGGAGGGAGGCGCCACGGAAAGATGCACCGCGGAAGGAAGCGCTGCGGCTCGAAGGGAGGGACACGTCATCCCGGGACGCCCACGCCTCTTCGTTGGAACTGCTGGCATAGCCGGCGTCCGACGAGATATCGGACCCAAGGTTCCACGCATCCTCCGACGCAAGCGCCAGCGAGGCCAGGGACGCCGACGACGGTCGGCGGCTGCCGGGAGCGGCGTCCGCGGACTCGGGAAGACGGGCAAACCGGGGAAAATCAAGACGCGACGCCCCCATGTCATCCCCCGCGCTGTCCTGGGCGGCAGGCGCCGGATCGGTGCCGGGGCGCATGGCGCGCTTTTCAGGATGCGCCCCGGACATGATGGCGCGGACCTCCGCGGTGTCCATCATGAGAAAGTATTCGACCGAGCGGAACAGGGCTCTTTGCGTGCCCTTCCTGACCGTGATGGCCGGCACGGGCGGGCCGAGACGCCGCAGCGCCTGGATCTGCGCCGGCTCTAATACAACGTCTGCCGGGCCGGAGCCGGCGAGCGGGGGCGGGAAAGTCATGGCGGAGGCCTCTCAACAGGTTGGAAGTCCGGCCGGGCTCGCATGCCCGGCCGGCCCTATTGCGCTGGTGAGTAACCGCCTGGGACGATAGGTTCGTCCCCGTCAGGACAGGCCGGCGCCGTGTCCCGCCCACTTCCGGGACACGACGCCAGTCCCCGTTCAGATCGGCTCGTCCAACCCGTTTTGCACCTGCTCGGCCGCGCGCAGGACGGCGCGCGCCTTGGCTTCGGTCTCGGCCCATTCGGCTTCCGGGCTGGAGTCGGCCACGATGCCGGCGGCCGCCTGCACATAGAGCGTGCCGTTCTTGATCACGCCGGTGCGGATGGCGATGGCCACGTCCATCTCGCCGCCGTAGCTCAGGTAGCCCGCCGCGCCGCCGTAGATGCCGCGGCGCACGGGTTCCAGTTCGTCGATCAATTCCATGGCGCGCACCTTGGGCGCGCCGGTCAGCGTGCCGGCGGGGAAGGCCGCGCGCAGCACGTCCATGCTGGTCATCTCCGGGCTCAGGTTGCCCGCCACGTTGGAGACCAGGTGCATGACGTGCGAATAGCGCTCGATGGCCATGGTGTCGGTCACCTTGACCGAACCCACCTCGGCGACGCGGCCGACGTCGTTGCGCGCCAGGTCGATCAGCATCACGTGCTCGGCGATCTCCTTGGGATCGGCGCGCAGTTCGGCGGCCAGCGCGGCGTCTTCCTCGGGCGTGCCGCCGCGCTTGCGCGTGCCGGCCAGCGGGCGGATGGTGATCTGCGATTTCTCGGCGCCCTGGTCGACCACGCGTTCCTGCCGAACCAGGATTTCGGGCGAGGAGCCCACCACCTGGAAGTCGCCGAAATTCCAGAAGTACATGTACGGCGACGGATTCAGGGACCGCAGCGCGCGATAGAGCGACAGCGGCGCGTCGCGGAAGGGCTTGGCGATGACCTGGCCCACCTGCACCTGCATCAGGTCGCCGGCGGCGATGTATTCCTTGGCGCGGCGCACGGCCGCCAGGTAGTCTTCCTTCTTGAAGTCGCGCCGCTCCTCGGTCTGCATGCTGGCGTGGCTGTACGGGATCTCCACCGGCTTGCGCAGCTTGGCGCGCAGTTCGCGCAGGCGCCGCTGGGCCTGTCCATAGGCCTCGGGCTGGCGCGGATCGGCGTAGACCATCAGGTAGATGCGGCCCGCCAGGTTGTCGACGATGACCAGTTCGTCGACGTGCAGCAGCATGATGTCCGGCGTGCCTTCGTCCATGCCGGCGGGGAAGGGCTTGACGGCCGGGCCCAGGCGCGGCTCGATGTGGCGGACCGTGTCGTAGCCGAAATAGCCGGCCAGGCCGCCGGCGAAGCGCGGCATGCCCGGGCGCAGCGCCACCTTGAAGCGGGCCTGGTATTGCTCGATGAAGGCCAGCGGATCGCCTTCGTGGGTCTCCACCACCTGGCCGTCGCGCAGCACCTCGGTCAGCGTGCCTTGCGCGCGGATCACGGTGCTGGCGGGCAGCCCGATGAAGGAATAGCGGCCGAAGCGTTCGCCGCCGACCACCGATTCCAGCAGGCAGCTCATGCGGCCGCCCTGCGGGCCGGCGTGGGCCAGTTTCAGGTAGATCGCCAGCGGCGTATCCAGGTCGGCGTAGGTCTCTGCCACGAGGGGGATGCGGTTATAGCCTTCCTTGGCCAGCGCTTTGAATTCCAGTTCGGTCATGTCGGTCTCGGGTGGGGTTTCGTTGCCGGCCGGGCGTAGTAAACAGCAAAAAGCCCGGCCATCATCTGGTTCCGGGCTTGGGGATCGTCCTGCTGTGCGCGGCGCCGTACGAATACGTTCAGCGCGGCGCGTCGGTCATCGCCACCCGGAAGACAAACGCCACCAGCGCCAGGTGGCGCGAGCGGGTTGCGACAGGGTCAGGGCGATCATGATCGTTGACGTTTGCGAGTGTGGGGTGCTGCTTTCAGGGTGGCCGCCGCGGGAGCATGGAGCCCGGCCGCGGCGCGTGGCCGGCATCAGGCCGTTTTCAGGACGGCGCCATCGCGCGCGATCCAGTCGGC
Organism: Bordetella genomosp. 10; assembly: GCF_002261225.1. Lineage (NCBI taxonomy): Bacteria > Pseudomonadati > Pseudomonadota > Betaproteobacteria > Burkholderiales > Alcaligenaceae > Bordetella > Bordetella genomosp. 10. Next base: position 2,879,920 of record NZ_NEVM01000005.1, on the reverse strand, counting down.
GGCGTCGACCAGCGTGGCAACTATACCATCGACTTCCAGCGTGCGCACGTCGACGCCTTCGTTGTAGCCGTAGGGCACCACCAGCACGCGGGTGCCGGCGCCGCGCCCGGCCTGGGTGTCGTTCAGGGAGTCGCCGATGGTGACGGCGTATTCGGGCGCCACGTCCAGCAGCGCGCAGGCATGCTGCACGGGCTGCGGGTCCGGCTTCTTGCGCTCGCAGGTGTCGCCGCAGACCACGGCCTGGAAGAAACCGGCCAGGCCGGTGCGTTGCAGCAGGGGCAGCGTGAACTCGGTGGGCTTGTTGGTGACGACGGCCAGCTTCAGGCCCAGCTCGCGCATGGCCTTCAGGCCGTCGAGGACGCCGTCGAACACCACCGCCTTGTCGCCGTTGACCAGGTGGTAGTGGCGGTAGAAGGACTCGCGGGCGCGCTGGAACAGGGCTTCATCGCAGGCCTCGCCTTCCAGCGAGGCGGCCAGCGTGCGGCGCACCAGGTTATCGACGCCCTTGCCGACGAAGGTGGCGATGACGTCCTCGCGCAGGACGTCCATGCCCAGTTCCACGCGCATGGCGTTGGCCGCCATCGCCAGGTCGGGAATGGAATCGAGCAAGGTCCCGTCGAGGTCCAGCAAGGCGGCGCGGAAGAGGGTCATGGTGGGATTCCTGTACAGGAGGCGTTGAGGGGGAGGCGAGGGCCGCGCTGTCGTGAAGGACCGGCGGTGCGGCGTGGCTGCGGGTGGCGCGGCGGCGCGGCGTTCAGGCCGCCAGCGTCTTGGCGCGCGCCAGTTCCTGGCGCATGGCGTCGATGACCGCCTTGTAGTCCGGCTTGCCGAAGATCGCCGAACCGGCGACGAAGGTGTCGGCGCCGGCGGCGTGGATCTGCGCGATATTTTCCACCTTCACGCCGCCGTCGACTTCCAGCGCGATGTGGTGGCCGCCGGCCTCGGTCCAGCGGTCGATGCGGGCGCGCGCCTGGCGCAGCTTGACCAGGGCGTTGTCGATGAAGCTCTGGCCGCCGAAGCCGGGGTTGACCGACATGATCAGCACCAGGTCCAGCTTGTCCATCACGTAGTCCATGTGCTCCAGCGACGTGGCCGGATTGAAGACCAGCCCGGCCTTGCAGCCATGGTCGCGGATCAGCGACAGGGTGCGGTCGATATGCCGCGTGGCTTCCGGGTGGAAGGAGATGATGTCGGCGCCGGCCTTGGCGAACTCGGGAATCAGGGCGTCCACCGGCTCGACCATCAGGTGCACGTCGATCGGCGCCTTGACGTGCGGCCGGATGGCCGCACAGACCATGGGGCCCATGGTGAGGTTGGGCACGTAATGGTTGTCCATGACGTCGAAGTGGATCCAGTCCGCGCCGGCCTCCACGACGTTGCGGACTTCCTCGCCCAGGCGGGCGAAATCGGCGGACAGGATGCTGGGGGCGATGCGGGGGGCGGGGGTCAGGGACATGATCGGCGGCGCTCGTGCAAGGAGAACGGACAGCGGGGAGGGCGGCGGGAATTCGGGGGATAATGTGCCATTATTGCAGTTTGCCGCGGCGGACGCGGCGGGCGGGGCGGCCTCCTGGCCGCGCCGCGCGTTCCTCCCCGTTCCGCCGGGCGCGCAGTCAGGCCATCTGGAGAGCCGGAAATCCCGTGAAACCTTATGATCTTTCCGTGACTGTCGAGCCGCGTTTCGTGCCCGACCAGTCCGACCCGGGCGAGCAGCAATACGTGTTCGCCTACACGGTCCGTATCACCAACACCGGGCAGCACCCGGCGCAGGTCATCAGCCGCCACTGGATCATCATCGACGGCAACGAGCGCGTGCAGGAAGTGCGCGGCCTGGGCGTGGTCGGCCAGCAGCCGCTGCTGGCGCCGGGCGAGACCTTCGAATACACCAGCGGCTGTCCGCTGCCTACTCCGGTCGGCACCATGCGCGGCACCTACCATTGCGTCGGCGAGAACGGCATCCCGTTCGAAGTGGCCATTCCCGAATTCCTGCTGGCGATGCCCCGCACCCTGCATTGAAAGCGCCTTCGCGTCGGCCTCCCGACCCCGGTCGGGGCAGGCGCCGGCCGTGTGCGCCCGCATGGCGCGACCGGCCGGCCCCGTGGCCGGCCCTGGGCCTGGATCTAACCGTATGCCTCAGAACTCCCGAAGATTTACCCGCATGAAGCGTTTCGTTTTCCCGGCCTCGGGCCCCGCCCGGCCGGGAACGCCCTCCGCGGCGGCCGGCGATGCCGGGCGCGCCGCGTGGGGCTCCCTGGCCGGGGCAACCCTGCTGGCCGCCAGCGTCCTCCTGGCCGGCTGCTCGGCCCTGCAGTCCGAACCGGAAAGCCCCGAAACCCCGGCCGGGCCCGCCGTGGCCGCGCCGGAGAGCCCGCTGACGGTGCCTCCCCTGTCGGCCCTGCCGGACACCGCGGCGCGGCCCCTGGCCGGCCGCTTCCAGCGCGTCAACTACGCCGACCTGCCGCGCTGGCGCGATGACGACCTCGCGCATTTCTGGCCGCTGTTCCTGCGCAACTGCAAGGGCCTGATGCGGCCCACCTCGGGCAGCCTGGCCGTGCCCGCGCGCGCGGCCCCGCGCGCCTGGCAGCCGGTCTGCGCGGCCGCCATCGACCCGGCCCGCATGCCCGCGGCGAACGATCCCGAAAGCGTGCGGCGCTTCCTGCAGACCTATCTGCAGCCCTGGCGCCTGCTGGGCGCCGACGGCAAGCCGGCCGGCAATACCGTCACCGGCTACTACGAGCCGCTGGTGCGGGGTTCGCGCACCCAGGGCGGCCTGCACCGATGGCCGCTGTACGCGCCGCCGGCCGACCTGCTGACCGTGGACCTGGGCGCCATCTACCCGGAACTGGCGGGCAAGCGGGTGCGCGGCAAGCTGGACGGCAAGCGCGTGGTGCCCTACGACACCCGGGCCGCCATGGAGGCCAACCCGGCGCGCCGGCCGCCCGCGCTGGTCTACGTCGACGATCCCGTGGATAACTTCTTCCTGCAGGTGCAGGGCTCGGGCCGCGTCCTGCTGACGGACGGGCCGGACGCCGGCAAGGTCATACGCCTGGCCTATGCCGATCACAACGGCCAGCCTTATATGTCGATCGGCCGCTGGCTGGTGGAAAAAGGCCAGATGACCGCCGACCAGGCGTCGATGCAGAACATCCGCGCCTGGGCGCAGCGCAATCCGGGCCGCGTGCAGGAAATGCTCAACGCCAATCCGGCGGTGGTGTTCTTCCGCGAGGAGCCGGTGACGGATCCCGAGCTGGGGCCGCGCGGCGCCTACGGCCTGCCGCTGGCGCCGCGCCGCTCGGTCGCGGTCGACGCCAGCTTCGTCCCGCTGGGCACGCCCGTTTTCCTGGACACCACGATGCCGGCGTCCGAGCAGCCGTTCGACCGCCTGGTGTTCGCCCAGGACACGGGCACGGCCATACGCGGGGCGGCGCGCACCGATCTCTACTGGGGCTACGGCGACGAGGCCGGCCAGTTGGCGGGCCGCATGAAGCAGCGCGGCCAGATGTGGGTGTTGTGGCCCAAACAGGCAGGGGAGCCGTCGGCGCGATGAGCAAGGAAATTCTGGTTTGCGGCGCCGGCATCGTCGGCCTGGCCACCGCGCTGGCGCTGGGCAGGCGCAAGCAGCCGGTGGCCATCCTGGCCCCCGCGCCCGCGCCGCTGCCGCCGGCCGGCGACCCCTACTATCCGCGCGTGTACGCCATTTCGCCGGCCAGCCAGCGTTTCCTGGCCGAGCTGGGCATCTGGGACGCGCTGCCGGCCGAGCGCATCATGCCGGTGCAGGCCATGGAAATCCATGGCGACGCCGATGGCGGCGTGACGCTCGACGCCTGGCAGGCGGCCGTGCCCCAACTGGCCTGGATCGCCGAGTCCAGCGAAATCGAGCGCGTGCTGATGCAGGCCGCCCGCCTGTCGGGTATTTCCTGGATCCAGGACCGCTGCGTCGGCTATGAGAACGGCGCGGTGCTGACCGAGCAGGGCGGCCAATTGCGCGCCGACCTGGCCATCGGCGCCGATGGCGCGGGGTCGCCCCTGCGCGAGGCCGCCGGCCTGCGGCAGCAATCGCGTCCCTATGACGACATCGCCCTGGTCACCCATCTGGACGCGGAGATCGCGCACCGGGGGACCGCCTTGCAATGGTTCCGCGAGGACGGGGTGCTGGCGCTGCTGCCGCTGCCGGACAGCGCGCGCGGCCCCCAGGTTTCCCTGGTCTGGTCCCTGCGCGCGGCCGCGGCTCGGGTCATCCTGGCGCTGCCACCGGCGCAGCAGGCCGCCCGCCTGGAGGCCGACCTGGCGCTGGCCACCGGCGGCCGCCTGGGCCGGCTGGCCGTCAACGCGCCGGTGCACGGATTTCCGCTGTTCCTGGAGCAATCGCAGATGATCGCGCCCGGCGTGGCCCTGGTGGGCGACGCCGCGCATCGGGTGCACCCGCTGGCGGGCCAGGGCTTGAACCTGGGGCTGGGCGATGCGCTGGCGCTGGCAGAAGCGGTTGCCGGCCGCGAATCGTTCCGCTCCGCCGGGGATATCCGCGTATTGCGCCGCTATCGCCGCGCCCGCGCCGAGCCGCTGCTGGCCATGCGGGTGGCTACCGATGGGCTGCATCGCCTGTTCGGCAGCCGCGCCGCGCCCCTGGCCTGGCTGCGCAATACCGGCATGTCCTGGGTGGACCGGACGCCCGCGCTCAAGCGCCGCCTGATCGCGCAAGCCTCCGGGCTATGATCGGCATGCAAGGGCCGTGAATAACCGGGGCCGGGGATGCCGCCGGGCGCTGAACCGCGCCGGGGGATCGGTGTCCAACCCCTGTGTCCGCCGGGACCGGGGGCTCGGTATCGCCGCCGTGCTGCCGCTATAGTGGCGCCGTATGTGGCGCCGTATCGGCGGCCCTGTATTGCTCCGGTATCGCCCCCGTGGCGCCGCTGTCTTGCCTATCTTGTTTGGGAGATGTAATGAATTTTCGATGCTGGTCCGCCGTCGCGGCCCTGGCGGCCGCGTTGGCCCTAACGGCGCCCGCGCAGGCGCAGGACAAGACCGTTTCCACGCAATCGGCGGGCCAGCCGGCCGCGGCCGGTGAAAAGGTCACCGGCACCGGGCAGGCCGGCGCGCCGGGCAGCAAGGTCTACGGCACCGACCGGCCGGCGCCCGCCGGCGCCAAGACGGTCGGCACGAGCCAGATGCGGGGCGCGGCCGATCCGGTGGACGATGCCGTCAAGAACCGTTTCGCCCAGCGTTTCCCGGACATGCAGGTCACCGCGGTGCGCCGGACGCCCTACGGCCTGTTCGAAGTGCAGATCGGCATGGACCTGGTCTACACCAACGAGGACGTTTCCTGGGTGATGGAAGGACCGCTGATCGACGCCGCCACGCGCCGCGACATGACGCGGGCCAGCCAGGAGAAGATCGGCGCCGTTCCCTTCGACCAGTTGCCGCTGGACCTCGCCATCAAGCAGGTGCGCGGCAATGGCGCGCGCAAGGTGGCGATCTTCGAGGATCCCAATTGCGGCTATTGCAAGCAGTTGCGCCACACGCTGGAAGGGCAGACCAACCTGACCATCTACACCTTCCTCTACCCCATCCTGGCGCCGGATTCCAAGACCAAGACGCGCGACGTCTGGTGCGCGTCCGACAAGGCGGCCACCTGGGACGACTGGATGCTGCACGGCAAGACGCCGCCGACCGCGAATTGCAACGCGCCCGTGGACAAGTTGCTGGCGCTCGGCCAGAAGCTGATGGTGCGCGGCACGCCCACGCTGTTCTTCGCCAACGGGGCGCGCGTCAGCGGCGCCCTGCCGCTGGAGGAATTGCAGGCGCGCCTGGACGCCAAGTAGCCTGAAACGCTCGCACCGAATCCAAATCTACGAGACTGCCCATGATGCGCCGACCACGAGCGGCGCCGCGCTAAGGGAAGCTCAGTACCGGCAACCTGCCCCGGCTCGCGCCCCTGATTTTTCCCTTTCCAGGAGACGGTTTTGAATATCGCGATTCTTGACGACTACCACGGCGTCGCCGCCGATTACGCCGACTGGTCGGCGCTGGGCCCGCAAGCCAATGTGCGGGTCTTCCGTGAACCCCTGCCCGAAGCCGAGCGCGCCAACGCGCTGCAACCGTTCGACGTCATCGTCATCATGCGCGAGCGCATGCCTTTCCCGGCGGCGCTGGTGAATGCCCTGCCCAATCTGCGCCTGCTGGTCACCACCGGGCTGCGCAACAACGCCGTCGACATGGCTGCCTGCAAGGCGCGCGGCGTCACGGTGTGCGGCGCGCCCGGCGCGAGCAACGCCGTCAACGCCACCGCCGAACTGGCATGGACGCTGATCCTGGGCCTGTTCAAGAACCTCTGCGCCGAGGACGCGAACATGCGTCGCGGAAGCTGGCAGACCGGCATGCCCGTGCCGCTGGCCCGCAAGCGCCTGGGCGTGCTGGGCCTGGGCAAGCTGGGCCAGGCGGTGGCCCGCGTCGGTAAGGCCTTCGACATGGACGTCGTGGCCTGGAGTCCCAACCTGACGCCGGAGCGGGCGCAGGAGGGCGGCGCGACCTACGTGAGCAAGCAGGATCTGTTCACCACCTCGGACGTCGTCAGCGTGCACCTGATCCTGTCGGACCGCACCCGCAACGTGGTCGACGCCGAATGCCTGCGGGCGATGAAGTCCAGCGCCTTCCTGGTCAACACCTCGCGCGCCGGGCTGGTCGACCAGGATGCCCTGATGGACGCCTTGCGCCACAAGCGCATCGCCGGCGCGGGGCTGGACGTGTTCAGCGTGGAGCCCTTGCCGGCCGACGATCCGGTGCGCAAGCTGGACAACGTGGTGCTGACGCCTCACCTGGGCTACGTCAGCGAAGACAACTTCCGCGCCTTCTACGCCAACGCCGTGGCCGCCATCCAGGCCTGGGCGGACGGCAAGCCTATTCGCGAACTCTGAGAGCCCGGATAGCCCGGGCGCCGCTCAGGCCATCTGCACCCGCGCCTGCATCGCATCCGTCTCGTCCGGTTCGGCCGGGGCGGCCTCCTCGGGCGGCGGCGGCGCGGTGCGCTGCCGCAGGTGCACCGCATGCTCGGCCTGGCTGTTCCAGATGCCGGCGTGCACGCGGGCCAGCACCACGGGGTCGTCCAGCAGCTTGATCTTCTGCGGCTCGGTCAGCACGTCCACGCCCAGGTCCAGCACGCGATCCACCTGTTGCCGCCGCTGCGCTTCGTTCAGCGCGTTGGGGCGGTGGCGGCCGCCGGCCATGGCGCAGGCCAGGGCGTTGACGGTCGGGTTGGCCACCGCATCCTCGAAGGTGGGGATGTGCGCCACGCCGCGGTTTTGCGCGGTATAGCGCCGGGTGGCCTGCAGCTCGGTCGGCGGCTGGGTTTCCTCGGGAATGCGGAACAGCCGGTTCAGGTAGGCGCGGCGGCCCAGGTCGACGCGGCTGGAGAACACCGACAGCGGGATGATCAACAGCAGGGCGGCCAGGATGGGCGCCATCCACAGCAGGAAGACCGGGTTGAGCCACGCCACCAGCGCGGCCCAGCAGATGCCCAGCAAGGTCTGGCCGCCGTGGCGCTTGAAGGCGTCGCCCCAGGTCGTCTGGTCGTTGTCGCGCGCCGGCGAAATCCACTTGGCCGACAGGCCCAGGAAGGCCGCCACCACGAAGCGCGTGTGGAACAGCATGCGCACCGGCGCCAGCAGCATGGAGAACAGCACTTCCAGCAGCATGCTGCGCAGGGCGCTGGCGCGGCCGCCGTAGAGGCGCGCGCCGCGCGCCCAGACCAGCACCACGCCCAGGATCTTGGGCAGGAACAGCAGGACGAAGGTGGTCGAGAACAGGGCGATGGCCTTGTCCGGATGCCATTGCGGCCAGATCGGGAAGAGCTGGCGCGGCTCGACGAAGTACTGCGGTTCGGTCAGCGTATGCACCGCCAGCAGCGCGGTCGACAGCAGCAGGAACAGGAACCACAGCGGCGCCGACAGGTAGGACATCACGCCGGTCAGGAAGACCGCCCGGTGCACCGGGTGGAAGCCGCGGATGAAGAACAGCCGGAAGTTCATCAGGTTGCCGTGGCACCATCGCTGGTCGCGCTGCAATTCCTCCAGCAGGTTGGGCGGCAGTTCCTCATAGCTGCCCGGCAGGTCGTAGGCGATCCACACGCCCCAGCCCGCGCGTCGCATCAGGGCCGCTTCGACGAAGTCGTGCGAGAGGATGGCGCCGGAGAACGACCCCTTGCCCGGCAGCGGCGCCAGCACGCAGTGGCGCATGAACGGCGCCAGCCGGATGATGGCGTTATGCCCCCAGTAGTGCGATTCGCCCAGTTGCCAGTAGTGCATGCCGGCCGTGAAGAGCGGGCCGTAGACGCGCGTGGCGAATTGCTGGATGCGGGCGTACAGGCTGTCCATGCCGCTGGCCTGCGGCGAGCTCTGGATGATGCCGGCGTCGGGGCTGGCTTCCATCAGTTGGACCAGTTTCTTCAGGCAGTCGCCCGTCATCACGCTGTCGGCGTCCAGCACCACCATGTAGCGGTAATTGGCGCCCCAGCGGCGGCAGAAGTCGTCGATATTGCCGCTCTTGCGCTTGACGCGGCGGCGCCGGCGCCGGTAGAAGATGCGGCCGAAGCCCTGCACCGCCTTGCACAGCTCGACCCAGGCACGCTGTTCGGCCACGCAGATGTCGGCCTTGTAGCTGTCGCTGAGGACGAAGATATCGAAGCGGTCCAGCGAATCGGTCTGGGCCAGCGATTCGTACGTCGCCCGCAAGCCGGCGAAGACGCGCGACACGTCTTCGTTGCAGATCGGCATGACGATGGCCGTGCGGGCGCCGGGCTCGATGGCCTTGTCGTCGACGCCGCGCGCCGAGATGCTGTAGCGGTCGCGGCCGATGAGCAGTTGCAGGAAGCCCATCATGGCGGTCCAGAAGCCGGCCGACACCCAGCAGAACAGCAGGGCGAACAGGAAAAGAATGCCGACTTCGAGGATCTGCCTGCCCTGGTAGGGCAGCACGCCTTTCATGTAGTAGGTGGCGATGACCGTCTGCACGACCACCAGGAACAGCAGGGCCAGGCGCCGGCGGCTGCCGGCCTGGCGCCAACGCGGGTCCATGCTCGGGCTGACGGCGTTGTAGTCCTCCGCCGTGCTGGGGGCCTGGCCGCGCAGGCGGCGCCAGCCCCGCACCAGCGGGTTGGTGATCCAGGGTTCGGGCGACATGGCCGTGCGGTTCAGCGGCGGCGCCGAGGGCAGACAGATGCCCGCGGTCTCGGTCTGGGTCGCGCGCTGGGCCGCCTCCTGGTCCACCGCGTCGCCGGCCGCGAGCCGGCCGCGCGCCGAGGCGGCCACCACGTCGCCGGCCGGCGGTGCGCCGTCGGCCAGCCGGCGGTGCACCGCGGCCAGGGGCGCGTCGCCCGCGCCGGCGGCCTCCGCCGCCAGCCGCTCGAACGCCTCGCGGTTTTCGGGCGGAAGGGACAGGCGGTTCAGGTAGTCGGAGACGTCGTCCAGGGAGGGGGGATTATTTTGCTTCAGGTTCATTGGGCAGGCGGTAGCTCCAGGTTTCCGACAAGGGCGCTTGGCCGTTGGTCAGGAAAGCCCGCATTTCCACCGGTTTGGTCGGGTCTTTCACATTCACCCGCAGCGTCAGGCGGCGGCCGCCCGTCACGCTATTGGGACGTACGCTGTTTTCGACGATCTGGCCGTTGCCGTCGACCCAGGTGTCGGCGGTGATGGTGGCGTCCGCGGGCAGCGACTTGAGCGAGTCGCCGACGAAGTCCACCACGAAGGTGATGCTGCCGTCGGAGCGGCGCACCAGGTCCGCGCCCTTGACTTCGTCGCGCGAACGGCGGGTCTGCATGACCCACGCCAGCGGCGTGGTGTGCGCCTTGCTGTCGTTCATCGTCCAGGTCATGCGGTAGTCGGCGTCCAGCGGCTCGCCCTTGCCGGGCGGCTTCTCGGGCACCCAGAAAGCGACGATGTTGTCATTCGTTTCATCTTTCGTGGGGATCTCGATCAGTTGCACGCTGCCCTTGCCCCAATCGGTCTTGGGCTCGATCCACAGGCTGGGCCGCTTTTCGTAGTGATCGTCCAGGTCCTCGTAGCGGCTGAACTCGCGGCCGCGCTGCAGCAGGCCGAAGCCCTTGGGATTTTCCGCCGAGAAGGCGCTGACCTGCAGGCGGCGCGGGTTGTTCAAGGGACGCCACACCCATTCGTCGTTGCCGGTGTGGATGGCCAGGCCATCCGAATCGTGCATCTCGGGGCGATAGTTGGCGACCGGCGAAGGCTGGTTGGAGCCGAACAGGTACATGCTGGTCAGCGGCGCCACGCCCAGGCGGCCCACCTGGTCGCGCAGGAAGATGCGCGCCTTGACGTCGATCACCGTGTCCTCGCTGTTGGGCCGCAGCACGAAGCGGTAGGCGCCGGTGGCGCGCGGCGAGTCGAGCAGTGCGTAGATGGTGAGGTAGTTGTCCTCGGGGGCCGGACGGGCGATCCAGAATTCGCGGAAGCGCGGGAATTCCTCGCCCGAGGGCAGGGCCGTGTCGATGGCCAGGCCGCGCGCCGACAGGCCGTAGGTCTGGCCCTTGCCGATGACGCGGAAATAGCTGGCGCCCAGGAAGGAGGCGAGTTCGTCGTCCTTCTTGTCCGGGCTGTTGACCGGGTACAGCACGCGGAAGCCGGCGAAGCCCAGGTTCTTCAGGGCGGACGGGTCCAGCTTCAGGCTGCCGTAATCGAAATCGTTGGGATCGAACTGGATCTCATGCACGCCGGCGGCGTCGATCTCGTTGATCTTCACGGGGGTATTGAAGTGCATGCCCTCGTGATAGAAGTTCAGTTGGAACTTGGTGCCCGCCCCGCGCCAGTGCAGGCGGTCGTTCTTGAAGCGCACCTGCTGGTAGCCGGCGAACTTCAACTCCTGCAGCGAATCGGGCAGGTTCGGCTCGGGCGCCTTGTAGCTTTTGTCGGCCAGTTCCCTGGCCTGTTTCATGACATCGAAAAACGAGAAGGCGCGCGCGGACTGGGCGACCCCCATTCCGGCGAACATGGCCGTCGTTAAGGCAAGAGCAGACAACGCGCCGGTCAACCGGCGATAGGAAAGCGAGAACACGTGGGTCGGCCTCTGGCTCCGGAAGGTGGGAAGGATGTTACAGCGCGATTTTTGCACAATGTCCACGGTGATTGGGCTGGCAGGCCGGGAATCGTGAAATAAATTCTTGCGAGGCGTTATCCCTTACTTCAGCGCGCCGGGGCGGCGGACGAGGCGAAATCCGCCGGATCGGGAAGGCCATCCGATAGGCCCGGGCCCTGGGTCGGCCGGCGCCCGAGCGGGCCATGCCGCGGCCGCGTGGGGCGCAACGAGAAGGCCGCGCGAGGCGCGGCCTTCGTCATCCTTTGTCATGTGGCGGTCCGGTCCGCCGCCCGGCTGCCTACTCGTCGAAATCCCCCGTGCCCAGGGGCGTGATGCCATCGGTGGGGGCGTTGAGCGCTTCCTCGGCCGCGGCGCGGATGCGTTCGCTGCCGCGTTCGAAGGCCTTGAGCAGGGCGCTGCCGGTGCCGTCCTCGGCGCCGAAGCATTCCCGCAGGGCATCGCCGGAAATTTCAAACTTGCGTGGCTCGCCCTTGACGGTCAGGGAAAAGACGATGTCGTCGTCCTTGACCTGGGCATTGGTCGCGCTGGCAAAAGTTCCCATATTGCATCTCCCGTGCGTGAAACGAACACCATGCGCGTCGCCGCGAGGCGTGCGCATGATGGTCAGAAACGGGCCGCCGCCGGCCGTGGACGGCGCCAGGGCGACGGCGCTCCCCGCGCTTAGCGGGAGCCGCCGGTGGCGGGGGCGGAATTGCTCGGCCCGGCCATATTACCCCCGGCGCCGGGGTTCGTCGCGCCGGAGTTCGGCACGCCCGGATTCGTCGTGGCGGGATTCGCCATGCCGGGATTCATCGTGCCCGGGCTCCTGGCGCCGCCCGATGTGCTGCCACGATGGGTGGCATTGCCGTTGCGGGCGCCCGTGGGCGCGTGGGCGCCGGAGCTCCTCGCCGCCGGATTCGCGGTGGACGGGGGGACCGGGGTGACGGGAGCGGTGTTCGGCGGCGTGGCCGTGGTGGAATTCGGCGTGCTGGGCACGGCGGGGGTCAGGCTTTGCGCCTGCGCGGCGCCCGCGGCGCAGAACGAGGCAATGGCCAGGGTGGTGGCCAGGCGGCGAAGCTTCATGTCTATCTCCTTGCCGAGGGTGGAAAGGGCATTGAAATGAATCTCCGGCGGCGCAAGCGCCATGCCGCCTCGCCTGTTCAGTTGCCTTGCCTCGGCGCCGGATGCAGCTTCGAGCGCGGCCCGGCCTTCAGCAACTGGCTGGGCACGTCATGGCCCACCATTCCGGGCAGGGCGGCGCCGATGTCGAGCAGTTGCTGCACGTCGATGCCGGTGTCGTAGCCCATCAGGTTCAGCATGTGCACGAGTTCCTCGGTGCAGGCGTTGCCGCTGGCGCCGGGCGCGTAGGGGCAGCCGCCCAGCCCGCCCAGCGAGGCGTCGAAGCGGTCGACGCCCGCCTCCAGCGCCGCCATGGTGTTGGCCAGCGCCATGCCGCGCGTATTGTGGAAATGCAGGGTCAGCGCCAGGTCCGGGAACAGCCGGCGCGTTTCGCGGGCGATGCGCGCCACCTGCGAGGGATAGGCCATGCCCGTGGTGTCGCACAAGGTGACGCCGTGCGCGCCCAGGGCCGCGAAGCGGCCCACCAGCTCGAAGACCTGGTAAGGATCGATGTCCCCTTCCATGGGGCAGCCGAACACGGTGGACAGCGAGACGTTGATGGCGACGCGGCTGTCGCGCACCGCCGAGATGACGTCCGCCAACTGGTCCAGGGACTGGGCGCGGGTCATGCGCAGATTGGCCTGGTTGTGCGTTTCGCTGACGGACATCACCAGGTTCACCTCGTCGACGTTGCACTCCAGCGCGCGCTGCGCGCCGCGCACGTTCGGCACCAGCACGGTATAGACCACGTCCGGGTTGCGCCGGATGCGGTGCATGACGATCTCGGCGTCGCGCAGCGCGGGGATGGCCTTGGGCGAGGTGAAGGAGGTCACCTCGATCTTGGCGTAGCCGGCGGCGGACAGGCGGTCGACGAAGGCGATCTTGTCCTCGGTCTCGATGAACTGCTTTTCGTTCTGGAAGCCGTCGCGCGGGGCGACTTCCTGGATGTGGATTTTCTTGCCGCGTTCGGCTTGCGTGGACATGGCGCCGCTCCTCAAATGATGCCGCGCGCGCGCCAGTCGGCGCGGCGCTGCGCGTCCACGCCCAGCGCTTCCAGCACCTCGTCCGTGTGCTGGCCCAGGGTGGGCGCGGGGCTGCGCACTTCGCCGGGCGTGGCCGACAGCTTGGGCACGATGCCGGGCAACTGGATGGGCGTGCCGTCGGGAAGCTGGCCGTCGAGGATCATGTCGCGGGCGCGGTAGTGCGGGTCGGTGGCGATGTCGGCCACGTCGTAGATCTTGCCGGCGGGGATCTGGCCGTCGTTCAGGCACTGCAGCACGTGGTCCATGCCATGGCGGCCGGTCCATTCGGAAATGGCCGCGTCGATCATTTCGACGTGGCGCACGCGGCCGCTGTTGTTGGCCAGTTCGGGCAGTTCGGCGAGATCCGGCCGGCCGATCACGCCCATCAGGCGCTTGAAGATGCTGTCGCCGTTGCCGGCGATCAATACGTACTTGCCGTCCTGGCAGCGATAGGCGTTGCTGGGCGCGATGCCGGGCAGGCTGCTGCCGGCCGGCTGCCGTACCTCGCCGAAGACGGCGTATTCGGGCAGCAGGCTTTCCATCATGTTGAAGACGGACTCGTAGAGCGCCACGTCTATCATCTGGCCTTCGCCGGTCTGGTCGCGGGTGCGCAGCGCCAGCAGGATGCCGATGACGCCGTGCAGGGCCGACAGCGAGTCGCCGATGGAAACGCCGACGCGCACCGGCGTGCGGCCCGGTTCGCCGCTGAGGTGGCGCAGGCCGCCCATGGCTTCGCCGATGGCGCCGAAGCCGGGCAGGTCGCGATAGGGACCGGTCTGGCCGTAGCCCGAGACGCGCAGCATGACCAGGCGCGGGTTGATGGCGCGCAGGTCTTCCCAGCCCAGGCCCCACTTCTCCATGGCGCCCGGCTTGAAGTTCTCCACCACCACGTCGACGTCCCGGATCATCGCGCGGACGAGGTCCTGCGCTTCCGGCTGGCGCAGGTCCAGGCTGACGGATTTCTTGTTGCGCGACTGCGCCTGCCACCATACCGAGGTGCCGTCGTGCAGCAGGCGCCAGTTGCGCAGCGGATCGCCCTTGCCGGGCGGTTCGATCTTGATCACCTCGGCGCCGAATTCGCCCAGCATCTTGGCGGCGAACGGGCCGGCGATGAGTTGACCGAGTTCCAGCACGCGGATGCCGCTCAAAGGTTTGGTTGACATATAGCCTCTTGAATCAGTGTTTCTGCTTGCCCAGATAGGCCTCGCGCACGCGGTCGCTGGCCAGCAGTTCCCGGCCGCTGCCTTCCATGACGATGTTGCCGACTTCCAGCACGTAGGCGCGGTCGGAGATGGCCAGGGCCTGGTTGGCCATCTGCTCGACCAGCAGGATCGTCATGCCGCGTTCCTTCAGGGATTCGATGATACGGAAGATCTCCGCCACGATCAGCGGCGCCAGCCCCAGCGAAGGTTCGTCCAGCATGAGGATGCGCGGCTTGCCCATCAATGCGCGGCAGATCGCCAGCATCTGCTGCTCCCCGCCCGACAGCGTACCGGCATACTGGGCGCGCCGCTCCTTCAGGCGCGGGAACATCGCGAAGCAGGCCTCGATTTCCGGCATCAGCGCGTCCAGCGGTTCGCGGCGCAGGAAGGCGCCCAGCAGGAGGTTGTCGAACACCGTCTGGTCCGGGAAGACCTGGCGGCCTTCGGGCACGTGGGCGATGCCCAGGCCGACCCGCTTGTGGGCGGGGATGCCGGCCATGTCCCGGCCGTCGAACAGCACCTGGCCGGTGGACTTCTCGATGCCGGACAAGGCCCGCATCATGGTGCTCTTGCCGGCGCCGTTGCCGCCGATGATGGTGACGATCTCGTTGCGGTCGACGTGCAGGGAGACCTGCTTCAGGGCGTTGACCGCCCCGTAGCTGACCGCGAGGTTCTTGATATCGAGCAATCGGGTCATGGCCGTCTCCTATGCCGCCGCGCCCAGATAGGCTTCGATGACTTTGGGATTTTCCTGGATGTGGTTGGGCAGGCCGGCGGCGATCTTCACGCCGTAGTCCAGCACCACGATGTGGTCGGAAATGGCCATCACCAGGTCCATGTGGTGTTCGATCAGCAGCACCGTCAGGCCCTTGTCGCGCAGTTTCACGATGAGTTCGGTGAGTTCGTCGGTCTCGGCCGGATTCAGGCCGGCGGCCGGCTCGTCCAGCAGCAGCAGGTCCGGCATGGCGGCCACCGCGCGGGCGATCTCCAGGCGCCGCTGCAGGCCGTAGGGCAGGCTGTTGGCGATGTCGTCGGCGTAGCGCTGCAGCCCGAAGAACGTGAGGATGGCGTAGGCCTCGCGCCGCATGCGGCGTTCTTCCGCCAGGGCGCCGGGCAGGCCCAGCAGGTTGGCCAGGAAGCCGGATTTCTGCACGCGGTAGAAGCCGACCATGACGTTTTCCAGCGCGGTCAGGCCTTCGAACAGCTTGAGGTTCTGGAAGGTGCGGCCGATCCCGGCGGCGGCGATCTGGCTGGCGGACAGGCCCACCAGGGGACGTCCCTGGAAATTGATGGCGCCGGCGTCGGGCTTGACCAGGCCGGACAGCAGGTTCAGCGTCGTGGTCTTGCCGGCGCCGTTGGGGCCGATCAACGATACGATGTCGCCGCGCTTCAGGCTGAAGGACACCTTGTTGGTCGGCACCACGCCGCCGAAGGCCTTGTACAGGTCCTGGACTTCCAGCAGCGCGCCGCCGGCGGCGTGGCCGGCCGCCGGCTTGACCGGCGACCACGCGCCCGCCTGGGCCCGGTCGGCGCCGGACAGCTTGCTGCGGCGGGGGAGCATCCTGGCCAGCAGGCCGGACAGCCCTTCGGGCATGGCGTACAGCGCGAACAGCAGGATCAGGCCATAGGCGAAATGCTGCACTTCGGGCCAGCGCGCCAGCATGGCGTCGATGACGGTCAGCACCACCGCGCCCAGGAAGGAGCCGGCCGGCGTGCGGCCGCCGAACAGCACCAGCACCAGGAAGAACACCGACAGGTTGAAATTGACGAAGTCCGAGTTGATGTACTGGTTCTGCTGCGCCACCAGTCCGCCGGCGATGCCGCAGGTAATGGCGCTGATGGCGAAGGCCAGGATCTTGAAGCGGTAGACGCTGATGCCCACGCTTTCGGCGGCGATTTCCGACGTCCGCACGGCGGCGAAGCCGCGGCCGAAGCGGCCGTTGAGCAGCAGCGAGGTCATGGCGTGCAGCAGCAGGCCGATCGCCACCACCACGATGACCCATTGGCGGCCGTCCAGCGGCGCGCCGTTGAAGGACAGGCCGGCGATGCCGTAGAAGCCTTCCTGGCCCTTGAAGACGTCGGTCCACTCCGAGACGATTTTCTCGATCAGCAGGCCGAACGCGATGGTCACCATCGCCAGGCTGGGGCCTTTCACCTTGAGGGCCGGGATGGCGATCAGCACGCCGAACACGCCCGACACCGCCACGGCGGCCAGCAGGGCCAGCCACGGGTCGACCTGGTAGTTCACCGTCAGCAGGGCGACGGTATAGGCGCCCACGCCGAACAGTCCGGCGTGGCCGAGCGACTTCTGGCCGGTCTGGCCGACCAGGATGTTGAAGCCGGTGGCGGCGATGTAGTAGACGCCGATGTTGAACAGGATCAGCAGGTAGAAGTCGTTGAGGCCGGAATAGGCCACGCCGACGACCACGGCGGCGACCAGCAGCGGCGCGAGGATTTTGGCGAGGTTCATACTTTCTCCGCGTGCACGCGGCCCAGGATGCCGGCCGGGCGGAAATACAGCACGACGATGATCAGGCCGAAGACGGCGATCTCGCGCAGGTTCGAGTACCACAGCCCGATCAGCGATTCGAGCAGGCCGATCAGGAAGCCGCCGAAGATGCAGCCGCGCGGGTTTTCCAGGCCGCCGAGGATGGCGGCGGAGAAGGCCTTCAGCGACAGCAGCGTGCCGACGAACACGGACGCGGTGGCGATGGGCGCCACCATCACGCCGGCCACCGCGGCCAGCGCGGAACTGATGGCGAAGACGCCGATGGCCACGGCGTTGGCGTTGATGCCCATCAGGCTGGCGGTGGTCTTGCTGAACGCCACGGCGCGCACGGCCTTGCCCATTTTGGTCTTGTGCAACAGCCAGTCGAACACGATCATCAGCACCAGCGTCGTGCCGAACACCAGGATTTCCTGCGGTCGCACGCCGGTGCCCAGCACGTTGACGATGCCGTCGCCCAGGGGCGACGCCAGCGCGATGGGCGCCGGGCCCCAGATCAGCAGCGCCAGGTTCTGGATGATGATGCCGAAGCCGATGGTGCTCATGACCCAGGACAGGCCGGCTTCGCCCACGAAGTGCTTGATGGCGGTGGCGTAGAGCAGGTAGCCGAGCAGGGCCAGCACCAGCATGGCGGCGAACAGCGCGAAGAGGAAGGCGCCCCAGGTGACGTCGGACGGATCGGGGAAGCCCGTCAGGCGGCCCTGGCTGAACAGCACGATGGCGCTGACGCCGATCAGGCCGGCCAGCGCCAGGAACGCGCCCTGGCCGAAGTTGAAGGTCTTGGTGGTCGTGTAGGTGATGCTGAAGCCGAACGCGACCAGGGCATAGACGCTGCCCATGGCCAATCCACTCAATATGGCTTGTAGTATCTGCATGCTGGGGCCCCTCTGGCGCGGCCGCCCCCCGGCCGCGGCGGCGGGGGCAGGACGCGGTAACGATAAGAACGCGGCGCTTAGAGCTTCAGGTCGTCCGGCGTGATGGCCTTGATGATGTCGTCGTCGACCGAGACCACCTTGCCGTCGATCCAGCGCACCAGGCGGAAGTCCTTCACCGACAGGGCTTCGTGGTTCTGGGCGTTGAACGGCTTTTCATAGGTCTTGATCACGCCCTTGGCCTGGGCCAGGTTCTCCAGCGCGGCCTGCACCTTGTCGCCGTCGGTGGACTTGGCCTGTTCCATGGCGGCGGCGAACAGCTTGACCGAGTCGTAGGCCTGGGCGGCCATCACGTAGGTGGGCACGCGGCCCTCGCGCTTGAGCAGCGTCTCGTAGAGGGCCTTGGATTGCGGCGAGGAGTCTTCCGTGATGGAGGCGGTGAAGATCATCTTCTTCGCCAGGTCGGGGCCGGCGATGCGCAGGAAGGGCGAGCTCAGGTTGGCCCAGGAGGCCAGCGTCACCGGGAAGTAGTTGATCTTCTCCAGGCTGCGCATGACGTGCGCGTTGGAGTCGGCCAGGGCGTAGACGATCAGCGTGTCGGCGCCGGCGGCCTTGATCTTGTTCAACTGCGAGGTCATGTCCGTGTCCTTGGGACCGAACTTCTCGTTGGCGACGGGCGTGATCTTGTGCAGCGCGAGGATTTCCTGCGCGTCCTTGGCGCCCTGCTGGCCGTAGCCGGTGGTGTCGGCGATGATGGCGACCTTGCCGTTCTTGCTGGCGCGCGCGGCATAGGCGGCCAGCAGGGCGATCTGGTCGCGGTCGCGCATGGACACGCGGAAGATGTAGTTGGGCGGCTGCTTGGCGTAGCGCGCGGTGATGTCGGTGGCGGTGGCCACGGGCGAGATCGTGGGGATCTTCTTCTGCTGCACGATGTGCAGCCAGGCCAGCATATTGCCCGAGTTCACGCCGCCGATCATGGCGCTGACCTTCTCGTTGTCGACCAGTTCGTTGGTGTTCTGGATGGCCTTGGGCGGAGCGCCGACGTCGTCGCGCGCGACGATCACGACCTTGCGGCCCAGCACGCCGCCGGCGGCGTTCAGTTCGTCGGCGGCCTGGCGCGCGCCGGCCAGGGCGGAGATGCCGAAGTCGGCGCTGCCGGTGGCCGACATGTCGCTGTTGAAGCCGATCTTGATGTCGTCGGCCAGGGCGGCGGCGCTCGCGCCGGCCAGGGCGGCCGCCAGCATGGCGATGCGCGCGCGCTTGATGAAGGTCTTGTTCACTGTGTCTCTCTCCTTCGAGGACGCCGCCCGGGCGGCGCGACTCGCGATAGGTATGGGCTCGTATTGCCGGGGACTGCGTTCGTGGTGGACTGCGTGGGTAACGGGTTCGATGCCTATTCGATGCTTATTCGACGCCTACCCGGTGCGCCGGATCAGGTCGGCGGCCTTGTTGCCTATCATCATGGTCGCCGCGCAGATGTTCGCCGACGGCATGGCCGGTATGACGGAGGAATCGACCACGCGCAGCGCCTGCACGCCGCGCACCCGCAACTGCGGGTCGACCACCGCCAGCGGATCGTCGGCGGGACCCATGCGCGCCGTGCCGTTGACGTGATAGGACGACACGCCGTATTGGCGCGCGAAGTGGAGCAATTCGTCGTCCGACTGGCACAGCGCGCCGGGCAGCGATTCGCCATCGAAATACTGCGCCAGCGCCTGCGACTGCAACAGGCTGCGCGCCAGGCGGATGCCGCGCACCAGGGTGATCTGGTCGTCGGGATGCGCGAGGTAGTTGGCATTGATGACCGGGTCCTGCATCGGATCGCTGGAGCGCACGCGCACCTGGCCGCGGCTTTGCGGCCGGTGCTGCCAGATGCCGGTGGTCATGCCGGGAAAGTCGTCGAGCACGCCGACATAGCCTTCCTTGTAGCTGGCGGGGGTGAACACGCCTTGCAGGTCGGGCGCGTCCAGGCCGGGCCGCGACTGCCAGAAATAGTGCAGCAGCGAGGGGCTGAGCGCCATGATGCTGGGCTTCTTCAGCAACCAGCGGCCGATCTGGCCGGCCAGCCGCAGGCCCTTGACCAACTGGTTCATCGTCTGCATGTTCTTCACGCGCGCCACCACGCGAACCGAATAATGGTCGCTCAGGTTCTCGCCCACGCCGGGCAGGTCGCGCACGACCGCGATGCCTTGCCCGCGCAGGAATTCGGCGGGTCCCAGGCCGGAGAGCTGCAGCAGCTTGGGCGTATTGATGGCGCCGCTGGAGACGATGACCTCGCGGCGCGCCTTCACGGCGCGCGCGGCCGAGGGCTGGCGCGGGTCGCAGTAGGCCACGCCGGCCGCGCGCAGTCCGTCGAACAGGATGCGGGTGGCCTGGGCGTGGGTGCGCACCGTGAGCGCGTGGCGCGCCTGGGCCGGCTTCAGGAAGCAGCGCGCCGTGCTCATGCGCCAGCCGCGGTCTATGGTGCGCTGGAAGTAGCCGACGCCGGCCTGGCTGGCGCCGTTGTAGTCGGGATTGCGCGGCATGCCCAGTTCCTGCGCGCCGGCCATGAAGGCCTCGCACAGGGGATGTATCCAGTCGATGTCGCTGACCGGCAGTTCGCCGTCGCGGCCGCGATAGCGGTCGTCGCCGCCGGCGCGCCGTTCCATGGACTTGAAATAGGGCAGCACCTCTTCATAGGACCAGCCGGCATTGCCCAGGCTGGCCCAGTGATCGTAGTCGGCGGCCTGGCCGCGGTTGTAGACCAGGCCGTTGATGGAGGTGGACCCGCCCAGCGTGCGGCCTTGCGGGATGGGGACGCGGCGGCCATTGGTCAGGGGCGTGGGCTCGCTGGAGAACTGCCAGGCGTAGGTCGGGTTGAATACCGCCTTGATGAAGCCGGCCGGGATATGCAGGAAGGGACTGCGGTCGGGCGGGCCCGCCTCCAGCACGCAGACCGAGGCGCCGCCGGCGCTGAGGCGATTGGCCAGGATGGCGCCGGCCGCGCCCGAGCCGACGATGACGTAATCGAAGCTGTCGGCATCGCGCAAGGATGCCTGCTGTGCTGGATTCATGACCTGTCCGCAGGCGGCGGCCGCCTGTCCACGCAAGAATTGCCACTGAAAGAAAAAAGGCCCGAACGGTTCACGCCGCCGCGCCGAGCGACTTGCCCGCGAGGCAGACGTACTTGAGTTCGAGGAATTCCTCGATCCCGTATTTGGAGCCTTCGCGGCCCACGCCGGATTCCTTGACGCCGCCGAAGGGGCCGACTTCGTTGGAGACGGCGCCGGTATTCACGCCGACGATGCCGTATTCCAAGGCTTCCATCACGCGCCAGACCCGTTCCATGTCGGCGGTATAGAAATAGGCGGCCAGGCCCGACTCGCTGTCGTTGGCCCGCGCCAGTGCCTCGGCTTCCGATTCGAAAGTGCTCAGGCCGACCACCGGGCCGAAGATTTCTTCGTGCGCGATGTCCATGCCGTCCGTGATGCCGTCCAGCAGCGTGGGCTGGAACAGCAGCGTGCCGGGTTGGGCGAGATCGCCGCCGGCCAGCAGGCGCGCGCCCTTGGCCGTGGCGTCGGCGACCAGGCGGCCGACCTTGTCGACCGCGCGCCGGTCGATCAGCGGACCGATGGTCACGCCCGGCTCCAGGCCATTGCCCAATTTCATGCCTTCGATGGCGGCGCGCAGTTTCTCGCCGAAGGCCGCGGCCACCGCGCTGTGGACATAGACGCGATTGGCGCAGACGCAGGTCTGGCCGGCGTTGCGGAACTTGGACGCCATCAGGCCCTGGACGGCCTCGTCCAGGTCGGCGTCCTCGAACACGATGAAGGGCGCGTTGCCGCCCAGTTCCAGCGACAGTTTCTTGATGTTCGACGCGCTCTGCTGCATCAGCAGCCGGCCGGTCGCGGTCGATCCGGTGAAGGTGAGCTTGCGCACCGTGGCGTTGCCCGAGAGCTCGCCGCCGATGGGCGCCGGGTCGCCCGTCACCACGTTCAGGACGCCGGGCGGAATGCCGGCCTGCTCGCCCAGCCAGGCCAGGGCCAGCGCGGTGAAGGGCGTCAACTCGGAAGGCTTGAGCACCACGGTGCAGCCGGCGGCCAGCGCCGGGCTGACCTTGCGCGTGACCAGGGCCGAAGGGAAATTCCAGGCGATGATGGCCGCCACGACGCCGACCGGCTGCCGGATCGCCAGCAGGCGCTGGTCGCCGCGCGGCGTGGGCAGGACGTCGCCATAGATGCGCTTGGCTTCCTCGGCGAACCATTCGACGAAGGACAGCGCATAGTTCAATTCGCCGCGGGCCTCGGCCAGGGGTTTGCCCTGCTCCAGGGTGAGCAGCAGGGCCAGGTCGTCGCTGTGCCGTTCGATCAACTGGTGCCACTTGCGCAGGATGGCGCCGCGTTCCTTGCCGGTCTTGGCGCGCCAGGCGGGCAGGGCGCCATCGGCTGCCGCGATGGCGCGCGCGGTCTCGGCCGCCCCCAGGTTGGGGACCGTGCCCAGCGGGCTGCCGTCGTAGGGATTGCGCACCGTGATGGTGGCCTTGTCGTCGGCATCGCACCAGGCGCCGCCGATATATGCCTGCTGCCGCAGCAACTGGCCGTCATTCAAAGTCATGCCTGTCTCGCTCGCTTCTTCCGGCGGCACGCCGTTTTCCAGGGGGAAAGCCGCCGCCTGCTGGTATTTTTCCGCAGTCTAGCAACGGCCTTGCACCGGCCAAAAGCAGCGATTTGTGATGCTGCCATCGCCGTTCGCGATGGCAAGACAGCGCCGTGGCTACAATAGGCGCGCCTCCGGTTTTTTTTCGCGTGCCATGCGTCTCGATCCGCTTTCCCTCAAGCTCTTCATCAGCGTGGTTGAACTGGGCACCATCGCCGCCGCGGCGGAACGCGAGCACATTGCCGCGGCCGCCGTCAGCAAGCGCATCAGCGAACTGGAAGAAACGCTGCGCATCCGGCTGCTGACACGCACGAACAAGGGCATACGGCCGACGCCGGCGGGCATGGAGCTGTCCATCATGGCGCGCCGCGCCTTGCACGAGCTGGACGAAATCGCCGTGCACATGAGCGAATACGCGATCGGCCTGCGCGGCTTCATCCGGGTGCAGGCCAATATTTCCGCCATCACCCAGTTCCTGCCCGACGATATCAAGCGATTTCTCGGCGAGTATCCCAATGTGCAGGTGGACCTGGAAGAAAAAATCACGTCCACCATCATCAAGTCCGTGGCGGAGAACGCGGCCGACGTCGGCATTTTTTCCGGGGAAGCCGCCGGCTACGACGTCGAGGTGTTTCCCTATCGCGAGGATGTCCTGGCCCTGGTGGTGCCGGCCGGCCATCCGCTGGCCGGCAAGCCGGGCTTCCGCTTCGCCGATGCCCTGGACTACGACTTCATCGGCCTGCATCGCGGCAGCGCGATCAATCGCGTGCTGACGAACGCCGCCGACGACGAGAAGCGCACCATCCGGCTCAAGGTGCAATGCACCGGTTTCGATGCCTTGTGCTTCATGGTCAATTCGGGGCTGGGCGTGGGCGTGCTGCCGCTGGAAATCGCGCGTCGTTATTCGGTGATGTTCGACTTTCGCATCATCCCGCTGTCGGAGGCCTGGGCGCGGCGCAAGATCCAGATTTGCGTGCGCGCCTTCGATGCCTTGCCGACCGCGGCCAAGCTCTTCGTCCACCACCTTGCGTTTCAGGACGGCGCGGGCAGCCAGCCGAGCAGCTTGAACCAGCCGTAGTCCAGCGGCACCAGCACGACGACGGTGATCAGGGCGACGGCCAGGCATAGCGCCAGGCCCGCGCGCGGCGGGACCTTGCCCATGCCCATGGCGACGACGAAGGGCGCGGCCTGGTAGGGCAGGACCGGCGTCGCGTAGCCGATCACCTGGATCATCAGCACGGTCAGCAGGGGCAGCCCGCTGCCGTCGGCCAGCGCCTGCGCCAGCGGGGTGAACAGCGCCGGCACGCCGTTGGCGGTGACGACGAAATTGAGCACGCCGGTCAGGCCGACGAGCGCGTAGAAGGTGCGCAGCGGCTGCGCCGGGTCCAGGGGCAGCAGGGCCAGCAGCCAGCGTCCGATGGCATGTCCCAGGCCGGAGGCGGTGACCACCGCGGCCAGGCCCAGGATGGCGGCGACGTAGATGCAGGTGCGGATATTCACGCCGGCGGCGAATTCGTCGCCGTTGAGAAAACCCACGCGGGGGAGCAGGCAGACGCAGGCGGCCGCCAGGCCCACCCAGGCGGGCGAAATGCCGTGCCAGGCGTCGGTCATCCACAGCGCCAGCGTAATGGCCAGCAGCGCGCTCAGGCGCTTTTCGCCACGGCTCAAGGGCGCGCGGGCCGCGCCGGCGGCGACGGGCTGCGGCCGCGCGGGGAACATCAGGCAGATGCAGCCGAGCAGCGCCAGGCCCTTCAGTATCCCCATCACCGGCGCATGCAGCCAGAGATACGAGAGATAGGCGAAATGCAGGCCATAGGCCTGTTCCGCCGCGCCCGCCATGACCAGGTTGGGGACGTTGGCCGGAAGAATGCTGGCCGACAACTGGTAGGTGCCCATGCCGACCGCCAGGGCCAGGCCATAGCGCCCGCGGCTGCCCTCGGCCAGGCCGGCGCGATCGGCCAGCGCCATCACGATGGGCATGAGCAGGGCGATGCGCCCCATGTTCGACGGCATGACGAAGGCCAGGCCATAGGTCAGCAGGATCACGCCGCCCACCATGCGCGGCCACGAGCCGTTCAATTGCGCGGCCAGCGCGCCGGCCATGCGATCGGCCAGGCCGACCTTGCGGATGGCCAGGCCCAGCACGAAGCCGCTGAGCACCAGCCAGAACGCCGCCGAGGCGAAGCCGGAGAAGACGACGTCGACCGGCGCGACATGCAGGATCGCGGCGGCCGCGAAGAACAGCAAGGCGACCAGATACTCGGGCAGGCGCGCGGTCGCCCACAGCGCGATGGTCACGGCCACCAGGATGGCGGCCGGCAGCAAGCCATGATCCACGAATGTCTCCTCGTCCCATGCTCATGTTCGGCTCATGTTTGGCGCGGAGAATAAAGCGAAACGGGCAAATTGAAAAATCGCGCGGCGGCGGCCGGGATGCGCGTGCTACTGGCGATGGCCGGTGCGTCGGCGCGTCATCGCCCGACGATGAAGACCGGCGTCAGCCCGCCGGCGGGTTGCGCCGACAGCCAAACGTCAGGCGGCGGAGATTCCCGCGCCGCATCTCATTGTTAATATTGATTCTTATTTGTACTATGAGCGCCGCATCGGCCCCTTGCCGCCCGGCGCTCGATCCGCATGCCGATGCCTGACGAAAATTTTTTCCGCGGAAAGTGGGGGAAATGCCTCGCTCGTGCGTCTATGTCTATAAGATGCCCCGTTTCGCTCCCTCGCGGAACAGGGCGGCAGCCGCTGAATCGCAGTCTTCGAACGAGACGGAATTTCCCGCATTGAGACACTGAATGCCCAAGTCATCGAAACGGCCGCTTTCCCGCATCGTCATCCCCGTCGTCATCGTTCTCCTGGCGCTCTGCGCCTGGGCCCTGCTGCGCACGCGCGAGGTCGTCGACACCGTGGCCATCGCCCGTGGCGATATCGAGGTCAACGTCACCGCGCTGGGCACGCTGCAGCCGCGCAGCTATGTGGACGTGGGCGCCCAGGCCTCCGGCGAGATCCGCCGCATCGCCGTGCAGCCGGGCGACAAGGTCAACAAGGGGGACCTGCTGGTGGAAATCGACCCCTCGGTCCAGCAGGCCAAGGTCGACGCCGACGTCGCCGCGCTCGACGGCCTGCGCGCCCAGCGCGCCGAGCAGGAGGCCCAGAGCGCCCTGGCCCGGCAGCAGTACGAACGCCAGAAACGCATGGCCCGCGAAGGCTCCACCCGCGAAGAGGACGTGCAGACCGCCTATGCCGACCTGCGCGTGGCCGAGGCGCGCGTCGCCAACCTCAAGGCCCAGATCGCCGGCGCCTCGTCCACCCTGAAGGGCGACCAGGCGCAACTGGGCTACACCCGTATCTATGCGCCCATGCCGGGCACCATCGTCACGCTGGACGCGCGCGAAGGGCAGACGCTGAACGCCACCTACCAGACGCCCAAGATCCTGCGCATCGCCGACCTTTCGTCGATGACCGTCTGGACGGACGTGTCCGAGGCCGACGTGCGGCGCGTCAAGCCGGGCATGGCGGTCTATTTCAAGACCCTGGGCGAGGACCGCCGCTGGACGGGGCGCGTGCGCCAGATCCTGCCCGCGCCGCCCAATCCGCCCGAATCCGATACCTCGGGCAGCAGCCAGAAAACGGCGGCCGCTTCCGGCGCCGGCAAGGTCGTCCTCTACACCGTCCTGTTCGACGTCGACAACGCGGACGGCGCCTTGATGCCGCAAATGAGCGCGCAGGTGTTCTTCGTCGAAAGCGCGGCCAAGGACGTGGTGCTGGCGCCCCTGCCGTCCCTGCATCCCGTGGCGGACAAGCCGGGGGTCTACACCGCGCAGGTCCAGGAAGCCGACGGCCATATCGCCGCCCGCGAAGTCCGGACGGGCGTGCGCGACCGCCTGCAGGCGGAAGTGCTGTCGGGCTTGCAGGCGGGCGACCGCATCATCACGGCGATCCACCGCGTGCGCGCCGCGGACGGGAAGGTCCAATGGTAGCGGCGGGCGCGGAACGGACGCCGGCGCTGATCGAGCTGCGCGATATCCGCAAGTCCTACGGCGGGGCGGACGGCAGCCCGGCGACCGAGGTGCTGCGCGGCGTGTCGCTGTCCATCGCCGAGGGCGAGTTCGTCGCCATCATGGGGGCGTCCGGGTCGGGCAAGTCGACGCTCATGAACATACTGGGCTGCCTGGACCGTCCCACCGCCGGCGAGTATCGCTACGCCGGGCAGGACATCGCCACCTTCTCCGCCGACGAATTGGCCTGGCTGCGCCGCGAGGCCTTCGGCTTCGTGTTCCAGGGCTATCACCTGATCCGCACCCTGGATGCCTTGCGCAACGTCGAGGTGCCGGCTGTCTACGCCGGCGGCTCGGCGCGCGAGCGCGAGGCCCGCGCGCGCGCCCTGCTGGCCCGCCTGGGCCTGGAGGAGCGCATGGAGCACCTGCCCAACCAGTTGTCCGGCGGACAGCAGCAGCGCGCCTCCATCGCCCGCGCCTTGATGAACGGCGGCCACATCATCCTGGCCGACGAGCCCACGGGCGCGCTGGACAGCAAGAGCGGGGCGGAGGTGATGGCCTTGCTCAGGGAACTGGCCGACGCCGGCCACACTATCATCCTCATTACCCACGACCGCGACGTCGCCGGGCAGGCGCGCCGCATCATCGAGGTGCGCGACGGCCGCGTGATCGCCGATTCCGGCGGCGCGGCGGCCACGCCCCCGGCCACGCCGGCGGCGACCCGCGACTTCGCCGCGCGCATGGCGGAGGGCGTCTCGCACACCGCCAGCGCCTGGGCCGATATGCGCGAGGCGTTGGTCTCGGCCCGGCGCGCCCTGGCGGTGAACCGCTTCCGCACGCTGTTGACGCTGCTGGGCATCATCATCGGCGTGGCGTCGGTCATCGTCATGCTGGCCATCGGCGCGGGCACGCAGGCCAAGGTGCTGGAGAAAATGGCCATCTACGGGACGAAGCGCATGTACGTCATCCCGGGCAGCGACAACCCGCGTGCGCCGGGCGGCACCCTGTCGGAGGCCGACGTGGCCATCGTGCGGCGCGTGCCCAACGTCGCCGATGCGATTCCTTTCCTCAAGGGCCAGGTCACGCTGCGCGCCGGCAACGTCGACACCTCGGTCTCGGTCTGGTCGGTGACCAGCCACGCGCCCGCCATCCTGAACTGGGAGCCGTCGCGCGGCTTGTTCTTCACCGAGGCGGACGACCGCCAACTGGCAACCGTGATCGTCCTGGGCAAGAAAGTGCGCCAGCGGCTGTACGGCGAACGGGATCCGATCGGGCAATACGTGCTGGTCAACAACGTGCCCTTCCAGGTCATCGGCGAGATGAAGGAGAAGGGCGCGATCACCGGAGATTCCGACGACGACGACGTGGTGCTGATTCCTTTCTCCACCGGCAGCCGGCGGGTGTTGGGCATCACCAACCTGTCCTGGATCTCGGTGCTGCTCGACGACGTCTCCAAGTCCGCCGCGACGGAAAAGCTCATCACGGAGGCGCTGACCGAGGCGCACCACATGCAGGACTTCAAGATATTCAACGCGGCCGCGGCCGTGCAGGCGCAGCAGGAGACCCAGCAGACCCTGACCATGATGCTGGGGCTGATCGCGGCCATCTCGCTGCTGGTGGGAGGCATAGGAGTGATGAACATCATGCTGATGACGGTGCGCGAGCGCACGCGGGAGATCGGCATCCGCATGGCCACCGGCGCGCGCCAGCGCGATATCCAGCGCCAGTTCCTGAGCGAGGCGGTGGTGGTGTCGCTGGTGGGCGGCGCGGCGGGCGTGGTGATCGGACTGGGCATAGGCATCGCCCTGATCGCCGCCGGCGCGCCCGTGATCTTTTCCGTGCGGGCCATCCTGGGCGCCTTCGCCTGCGCCTTGGCGACGGGCCTGATCTTCGGGTTCATGCCGGCGCGGCAGGCGGCGCGGCTGGACCCCGTCGTGGCGTTGGCGAGCGAATGACGATGCGTGGACTTTCCTTGCCGGCGGCGATGCGCAAGCTGCCTTTGGCGACGGCGCTGGCCGCGATGTTGGCCGGAGTGCTGGCCTTGGGTGGCTGCGGCCTGCCCGTGGCGCACACGGAGGCGGGCCTGGACCTGCCCGCCGGCTGGCAGGCGCCCAATGTGGCCGCCACGCCCAACGCCCCGAACGCGCCCGACGCGGCCCGCGTGGACGCGGCGTGGTGGCGCGGCTATGGCGATCCCGAGCTGTCCCGCCTGGTCGACCAGGCGCGCGCCGGCAGCTATGACGTCGCCGCCGCGGTGGCGCGGGTGCGCCAGGCCGAGGCATCCGCCCGCATTGCGGGCGCGCCGCTATTGCCCGAGGTCGAGGGCAATTTCCAGGCCGAGCGCGCGAAGCAGGCCGGCTATTCCGCCTATTCCACTTACACCGCCGCGCTTTCGGCCAGTTATGAACTGGACCTGTGGGGCGGCAATCGCGCGGCCCGGCAGTCCGCGCTCGCCACGCTGACCGCCACCGAGTACAGCCGCGACGCCGTCCTGATGACGCTGACCGCGGGCGTCGCCAACACCTATCTGCAAACGCTCGCATTGCGCGAGCGCGCCGATATCGCCCGCCGCAACCTAGCCGCCGGCGAACGCATCCTCGCTTTCATCGATTCGCAGTACCGCGCGGGCGCGGCCACGGCGCTGGACCTGAGCCAGCAGCGCGGCCTGGTCGCCGGCCTGCGCCAGGCCGTGACGCTATACGCGCAGCAGGCGCGCGAGAGCCAGACCGCATTGGCCATCCTGGCCGGCCGGCCGCCGCAGGGCTTCGCCGTCGCCGCGACGACGCTGGACGCCCTGCGCGCGCCGGTGGCCGACGCGGGCGTGCCGGCGGATCTGCTGACGCAGCGTCCGGACCTGGCCCAGGCCGAACGCCAACTGGCCGCGGCCGACGCCGACGTCACCGTGGCCCGCGCCGCCATGCTGCCCAACGTGACGCTGACGGCCTCTTTCGGCTACGGCAACGACCATCTGCGCGGCCTGTTCGATCATCCCATCCACGATCTCGCGGCCGGCCTCGTCGCGCCCATTTTCAACAACGGTCGCCTGAGCGGCCAACGCGACCTGGCGCTGGCGCGCCGCGAGGAATTGCTGGCGGACTATCGCGGCGCCATCGTCAACGCCCTGGGCGACGTGGAGACGGCGCTCAATGCCCTGGACGGCTACGCGCGCCAGCAACGGGACCAGGACGAGGTCGTGGCCCAGGCGCGCGAGACGGTGCGGCTGGCGGAATCGCACTACCGGGCCGGCGCGGAAACGCTGCTGACGCTGCTGGACGCCCAGCGCTCCCAATACGCCGCCGAGGACGCCGCGGTGCAACTGCGCCTCGCGCGCCTGCAGGCGTCGGTGTCCTTGTACAAGGCGCTGGGCGGCGGCTGGCGGCAGGACGCCCCCGCCGTTCAAGGCGCCAGGTAGCGGGGTCAGGTGGAGAGGCCCAGCGCACGGACCAGGGTCTTCCACTTGGCGATATCCGCGCCGATCAGTTCCCCGAACCGGGCATTGCGCGCCAGCGCGGGCTCCACGCCCTGCACCTGGAGTTTCTTGCGCAGGTTGTCGTCTTTCAAACAGGCCTCGATGGCGTCGCCGAGCAGGGCGACGCGCGCGCCCGGCAGCCGGGCGGGCCCGAGCACGCCGTACCAATTGTCGATCAGGTAACCCTTCAGGTCGGGGGTGTCGGCCAGGGGCGGCACGCCGGGCAGCGAGGCCAGCGGCGCCGAGCCGGTCACGCCCAGGGCCCGCAGCTTGCCGCTCTGGATGAAGGGCAGCGCGGTCGATACGCCCGCGAAGTAAAGCTCGACCTGGCCGCCCACCGTATCCGTCAGGGCGGGGCCGCCGCCCTTGTAGGGAACATGCAGCATGTCTATCCGGGCCAGGTTGCACAGCAGGGCGCCGGCCAGGTGGGTCGGGCTGCCGACGCCCGCCGACGCATAGGTGATCTTGCCCGGCGCGCGCCTGGCCGCGGCGATCACGTCGGCGGCCGTCCTGTAGGGCCGCGCGGGATTGGCCACCATGACCATGGGGCTGCTGGCCACGCGCGCGACGGGCGCGAAGTCCTTCATCGGGTCGTAGGGCAGGTCCTTCTTCAGCGCGGGGCTGATGGTCATGGCGCCGGCCGAGGCGAACAGCAGCATGCCGCCGTCGACCGGGCCGCGCGCGACGTAGGCGGCCGCCAGTTCGCCGTCGGCGCCCGGGCGGTTCTCGACCACGACGTTGCGCTCGATGCGTTCCGACAGCGGCGGCGCGAGCAGGCGCGCGATCAGGTCGTTCGGACCGCCGGGCGGAAAGCCCACGATCAGTGAAATCATCTTGGGCAGCGGCGCCTGCTGCGCGAACGGCTCGAGGTGCCAGCCGGCCAGGGCGGCAGCGCCACCGGCCATCAGCATGCGCCGCCGTGCATCGAGGGCCGGCGCGAAGCGCGCGTCGCCGCGTGGAGTATGGATAGGTTTCACGAGTGTCCTTCCCGATGGTCAGAATTCGGGCGCGCTGGCCCGTGTGGTGCGGTAGACGTCCGTCACGTCGGGCATGTCGCGCGCGTCCGCGTCGACGCCCAGTTCGCGCATCACCTTGCGCACGATGGCGAAGCAGGCGGCGCCCGTGGGGATGCCGCAGTAATGGCCTATGTGCAGCAGGACTTCGCGCAATTGCGGCAAGGGCACGCCGGTGCGCTCCAGCGCATTGCGCACATGGCGTTCGAACTCCTCCATCTGCCCCGCGCCGGCCAGCATGGCCAGGCTGATGAGGCTCAATGTCGGCCGGTCGATGATGTTTCTCGACCAGGTGCCGGCCCAACTGACGTTGGTCACGTACATGTTCCAGGCCTGGTCGAATTCGCTGGTTTGCGATTGCAGGGACGACACATGCTCGTCGCCCAGCACGCCTCGGCGGCTGGCCACGCCCACGGGATCGAAAGCGGCTTTCATGGAAGAGGCATCCTCAAGAAAAGGTTGGCCCGAACAAGGGCTGCATGCTGCGCCAGGCTCGCGCGATGACGGACGCGGGGTCCTGCGCGAGGTATTCCGTGTTGAAGACCTCGACGACCACGTCGCCCGCATAGCCGTGGCGCCGCAGGTCCTGCGCGAAGGCCCGCACCGGCGCGCTGCCCTCGCCCGGGAACAGGCGATGTCCCCGGCTGATTTCGCGGGCGGACAGGCCGCTGGGAACCAGGTCGCTGACTTCCACCAGGAAAAGCCGCTGCGGCGGGATGGCGGCCAGGTCGATGGGCAGTCCGCGCACGAAGGCATGGAACGCGTCGAGTTGCAGGCCCAGGGCATCGTGGCCTACCTGCTCGACCAATGCCAGGCCTTGCCGCCAGGTATTCACGAACGGCGCCCAGGCGATGGGTTCGTAGGCGATGCGCAAGCCGCGCCGCGCCGCGAGCTCGGCCAATCGGCCCAGGTCGTCCACCAGGTTGGCGGCCGTGCCGCTTGCCTGGGGATCGAGATTGGCCGCCAGGGTGATCATGGGCGTGCCGGCCAGGCATGCCAGGTCCATCATGCGCTCGGCGATGTCGAACTTCAGGCGCCGCTTGCCGGGCGGACAGCCTTCCACGTTGCGTATCGCCTGCAGGGCGGTCACGGCCAGTCCCGCGTCTTCGAGGCAGCCCAGCGCCGCCTCCGGGCCTTCCAGGTGCTCGAACAGGTCGCGCGCCCAGATTTCGGTGGCGGTGAAGCCGGCGGCGCGCATGGCCCTGGCCTTCTCCGCCAGTGAGCCGCCGGCCGTGATGGTGGTGAAGGCGATCCGGTTCATGGGAGGGGCAATATCCTTAGCCGGCGATAGGCGTCGAAGATGTCGAGGATCATGGCCGGCGTGTGCACGGTCTCGGTAAAGCCGTGCGCGCGTATCTTTTCCAGGGACATGGGCTGGTCCCATGCCAGGGCGAGCGTCGCGTCCATGAAGTTCCAATCCACCAGCCGCGCCGGGTCGGCTTCCGCGAGATCGTGCCGCGCGGCCAGCGAACGCCAGGCCGAGGCCAGCGCCGGCATGTCCCGGCTCAAGTTGACCGGATGCGCCGGCGCCGCTTCCATGCCGAAATAGCGGGCGATGGCGGGCCAGACCTGGCGCCACGAGAAGGTGTCGCCATTGGCGATGTTGAAGTCCTGGTCGCGCGCCCCGGGGGCCGTGGCCGCCCAGGCCATGGCCCGCGCCAGCAGGCGCGCGTCGGTGTAGTTCAGCCGCGCCGCGAACGCCGCCTCGCTGCCCGGAAACGCCAATGGCTTGCCGGAAGCCTTCATCAGCGTGGCGTAGACGGCCATGCCGAGCATGACGTTGCTGGGACTGCCCAGCGCCACGCCGCTGACGCAATGCGGACGCAGGGTCGACCAGTGCCAGGGCCGGCCCTGGCGCCGCGCATCGAGTAGCACGCGCTGCTCGTAGTAGAAATGCCGGCCGGCCACGGGGTCGGTCTCCCGTGCCGGCGTGCGGAACGGCCCTTGCACCGAGCCGTACCACTTCAGCCCGTGTATGAGCTGGATGTGCTCCAGTTCCGGGCGGTCCTGCAAGCGGTCCAGCAGGCGTTCCAGCACCAGGGTGTTCTCGTCGCGCTCGATCACATAGCCCGGGCGCCAGACGCGCGCCAGGAAAAAGACGTGCGACACCTGCGGGGTCTCGTCCATCGCCCGCGCGATCGAGGCCGGGTCCAGCAGGTCCAGCCGAACGATGCGATGGTCGCCAGGCTGGCGCGGCGGCGCCGCGCGCTGGGTCGCCGTGACGGACCATCCGCCCCGGGCGAGCAGTTCCTGCCGGAGGTGTCCGCCCACCAGCCCGGATCCCCCGACGATGAGCGCGGATTTCATAGGGAGGCACCCGATTCCTTCACCACCTTGGCCCAGCGCGCCGTGTCTTCGCGCACGAAGGCGGTGAACGCCGCGGGATCCATGCCGACGGCGTTGGTGCCCAGCTCGCGGAAGCGCTTTACGGTTTCCGGCCTTTCCAGGATCTTCCGCACCTCGGCGGACAGGCGCTCGACGATGGCGGGCGGCGTCCCCGCCGGCGCGAACAGTCCCTGCCAGGAGGTCGCGACGAACTTCGGCAGGGTCTCGGCGATGGTGGGAATGGCGGGTTCCTTGGGCCAGCGTTCCGCCGACGTGACGCCCAGGGGAACCAGCGTGCCGGCGCGCACCTGGGCCAGGGCGGTGGGCATGTTGTCGAACGCCAGTTGCACGCGGCCGGCGATCAGGTCGGTCATCATCTGGCTGCTGCCCTTGTAGGGCACGTGCGTCATGCTGGTGCCGGTCATCATCTTGAACAACTCAGCCAGCACGTGCGTGGACGTGCCCACCCCCGTCGATCCGTAGCTGACCTTGCCGGGATTCGCCTTCAGGTAGGCGATCAATTCGTCGACGGTCTTGACGTGCAGGCTGGGGTGGACCACCAGCAGGTTGGGCCCGGCCGCCAGCATGGTGACCGGCGCGAAGTCGCGCAGATTGTTGTAGGTCAGGTTCTTGTACAGCGACATGTTTATCGCGTGCGAACTGACGGTCCCGGCGACCAGGGTATAGCCGTCGGGAGCGGCCCTGGCGACATATTCGGCGGCGACGCCGCCGCCGGCGCCCAGCCGGTTCTCGATGACGATGGATGTCTTCAGCGCCTGGCTGAGTTCCCGGGCGACGTAGCGCGCCACGATGTCCGTGACGCCGCCGGCGGCCAGCGGCACGACGATGGTGATCGGGCGCTCCGGGTAGGCGGCCCGCGCAATGCCGGGCCCCAGCATGCCAGCGGCCACTGCATACGCAATGAAAGTCCTTCTGGATGTCTTCACCTTAGTCTCCTCGATGATGGCCCGGCGCTTCATGGGCGGCGCTTCTGGAATCACTTCATGGCTGTGGATCCGGATCGAAATCCGGCCTGGGGCCGGTCAGGGGCGGCATGTCCCACGCGCCGGCTGTGTACCGATGGGCATTGGCATCGACGCGCACGTCCAGGACGGTCGGCTGGTCCCGGGCGAGCGCGCAGCGCACCTGTTCGGCCAGGTCGCCGGGCCGCTCCACGCGAACGCCGTGCGCGCCCATTGCCTGGGCCAGCACGGCGTAATCGGTGCTGAACAGGTCTCCTTCGGTGCCACGGTCGCGGAAGCGCGTGGCGAATTCGCGGTCCTTGCCGAAGAAGCCTTTCTGCAGGTCGCGGATCGAGACGTAGCCCTTGTTGTTCCATACCACCCAGACGATGGGCAGGCCGTATTCGGCCGCGGTGGCGACCGCGCTCGCGTGCATCAGCATGCCGCCGTCGCCCACCACCGCCACGACCTTGCGATCCGGCGCGGCGAACTGCGCGCCGATGGCGCCGCCCACGCCGAAGCCCATGGTGGCCGAGCCGCCCGATTGCAGGAACCGACCGGGGTCGCGCACCGGCCACTGCTGCACCATCCAGCTATGGTGTTGCCCGATATCGGAGAGCACCACGGCGTCGCGCGGCACGACGCCGGCCAGCTCCGCCACGACCCGGCCCGGATGGATCGGCGTCGCGTCGCTGCCGCGGCCCGGGCCGAGCGCTTCCTGCCACAGGGCGCGCCATTTCGCCGTGGCGGACAGCCAGTCGCGCCTGGCCTGGCTGTCGGGCAGGGGACGGGCGCGGACGGCGTCGGCCAATTGTTCGAAAAAGCTCGACGCGTCCGCCACCAGGCCCAGTTCCGTATCGAAATTGCGTCCCAGCACGTTCGGGTCGATGTCGATATGGACGATGCGCGTGCGCGCGCCGTGGGTCACGCCCTCGGCCCAACTGCTGGTGCCGCGGTCGCCGAAACGGGTGCCCACGGCCAGCAGCACGTCGCAGCCGCGCGCGGCCCGGTTGCCCGGATAGCCGCCGTCGCGGCCGGTCGGTCCCAGGTAGAGCGGGTTGGCGTCGTCGAGGATGCCCTTGCCCTGCGGCGTCGTCGCCACGGGCACGTTCAACGCCTTGCTGGCCTCGGACAAGGCCTGGCCGGCGCGCCCGACCAGGCAGCCATGGCCGGCGAGAATGAGCGGCCGTTCGGCCTGGCCCAGCAGGTCGAGCACGCGCGCCATGGCGCCGGGCGGCACGGCGGCGCGGTAGTCCAGGCGCTGCCCATGCGGCCGGGCCGGTTCGTGCGCCGCGGTTTCCTCGAACACATTGAAGGGCACGTCCAGGTGCACCGGTCCGGGACGGCCCGCCAGCATGGCGGTATAGGCCTGCCGCATCATGGCCGGCAGCATGTCGGCGCGCGTGGCCTGGAAGCTGCGCTTGACGTAGGGGCGCATGGCCGTGACGAAGTCGGCCTGGTGGTGATGCACCAGTTCCTGGAAGGGCCCCTTGTTGAATTGCTGGGTGGGAATATTGCCGGTGATGGCGAACACGGCCGACGAATCGAACATCGCATTGGCGATGGCCATCTGGATGTTGATCGAGCCGGGACCGCAGGACGTGAAGGTCGCGGCGGGCTGGCCGGTGACGCGATAGTAGGCGTCCGCGGCGAAACCGGCGATCTGCTCGTTGTGCACGGACACCGTGCGGATGCGGTCCTGCCGGTCGCGGGCCGCGTCCATCAAGCCCACGATGCCATGGCCGCAAAGCCCGAAAAGGAAAGGCACTTTTTCCGCGATCAGGTGATCGACGATGATCCCGGACCCTTTGCTCGTGTTGGACATGATGTTTTTTCCTGGCTGTTTCCGTGCGCGAGTGTCGTCATGCGTTGAACACGACGAATCTCTCCTCGGTCATTTCGCGGATGGCGAAGCGCGGCCCCTCGCGGCCGATGCCGCTGGCCTTGACGCCGCCATAGGGGGCCTGGTCGGAGCGCCAGGTGGAGGAGCCGTTGACGATGACCGCGCCCATGCGCAGCTTCCTGGCCGCCTCCAGCGCCAGGGGCAGCGAGGCTGTGAAAATGCCGGCTTGCAGGCCGAACGGTCCGGCGTTTATCTGCGAGAACACGGCCTGGATGTCGTCGTAGGGCATCAACGCCACCACCGGCCCGAAGATTTCGCCGCGCACCGCATGGCATGCCGCGGGCACGTCGGCCAGCACCGTCGGTTGCACCAATGCGCCGCGATGCGTTCCGCCGAGCATGAGCCGCGCGCCGGACCGCACCGCATCGTCCACCAGGCCCTGGATGCGTCCGGCGGAATGCGCGTTGATGACGGGCCCCACGTCCGTCGCGGCGTCCAGCGGGTCGCCCGCCCGCAGCGTCGACGCGTGGTATGCGACCCTGCGCGCGAATTCTTCGTATATCGACCTGTGCACGCACACGTTCTGCACCGAGATGCAGCTTTGGCCCGCCAGGCGCATGCCGTTGCGCGCGCAGGTCCGCGCCGCTTCTTCCAGGTCGGCGTCCGGCGCGACGATGGTGTAGCCATTGCCGCCCAGTTCCAGCGCGACCCGCTTCAGGCCGCTGCCGGCTTTCACCTGTTCGCCGATCCGGCTCGAACCCGTGAAGGAAATGAAGTCGACCTCGGGCGCCCGCAGCAGGCCGATCGCCGCTTCGTCGCCCTGGATCGATTGCAGCCAGCCCGGCGGGATGCCCGCCTGCGCCAGGATCTCGACATATCGCTGCAGGGTCAGCGCGGCCATGGGGGAGGACTTGAGAACCACGGCGTTGCCCGCGGCCCAGGCCGGGCCCAGCTTGTGGGCGGTCAGGTTGACCGGCGCGTTGAAGGGGGTGATGGCCGCCACCACGCCGACGGGAAAGCGCAGGCTCACGCCGATCTTGCCGGCGCCGATGGCGCTGCTTTCCATGGGGATGTGCGCGCCTTCGATGCGCAGACCTTCCTCGGCGGAAAGCTCCAGCGTTTCGGCGCTGCGCAAGGCCTCGGTGCGGCCGTCGGCAAGCGGCTTGCCGGTCTCCACGGCCATGAGATGGGCCAGTTCGTCGGCGTGGCCGCGCACGGCGGCGGCGGCCTGGCGTATCAGGCTCGCGCGCTCGCGCGCCGCCATCGCCGCGATGTCGGCCGCGCCCCGCGCCGCCGCGGCCAGCGCCCGGGACAGCAGCGCTGGCGGGCATTCGCAGACGGTGGCGATTTCCTCGCCCGTATACGGATTGACGGCCGGACGGCGCCTGTCCGTGTCCACCCACTCGCCGTCGATATACAGCGCCGCCTTCTCTGGTATGCGCATGGCGTTGCTCCTAGGATGCGGCCAGGCTGTCGATGAGCGACTGCACGGTGTCGTACACGCGTGCCCCCGCGGCGCGCAGGCTGCGCTGCTTGGACAGCAGCGAACCCTGTTCGCCCATGATCATGGCGCCGGCGTGGCCCATGCTGATGCCTTCCTTGGCCTGCGCGCCGGCGATCAGCGCGTGGACGGGCTTGGGGCTGCCCAGGGCTTGCCAGGCGTCGGCGAATTCTTCTTCCTCGTTGCCGCCGATTTCCCCGACCAGCACCACGGCGTCCGTGCGCGGATCGCTGGCGAAGCCCGGGGCCAGGTCCGCGAAGCGGGTGCCTTTCACGGGGTCGCCGCCCACGCCTATCCACGCGCTTTGCCCCAAGCCGATGGCCGCCATGCGCCAGCCCACCTCGTAGGAAAGCGTGCCGCTCTTGGACATGATGCCTATCCGCCCCGGCTTCAGCGACACGTCGGGCAGGAAACCCATCTTGATCCTGCCCGGGATGCACAGTCCCGGCGTGGACGCGCCGAGCCAATGCATGCCGGCCGACCGGGCCAGGGCGCGGATGCGCAGGGCATCGTGCACGGGCACGCCTTCGGCCACCGTCACGATCACGGCGATGCCGGCTTCCGCGGCCTCGGCGACGGCGGCCAGCGTCGCCGCCGGCGGCACCAGCGCGATGCTGGCGACGGCGCCAGTGGCCCGCACGGCCTGCGCGCAATCGGCGAACACGGGGAAGTCCGAGGTCTCTCCCGGCTTGACGCGGCCCGTGCCGCCCACGATGCGCGTGCCGTAGCGCTGCATCAGCGCGGCGTGCTTCTGGCCCATGCGGCCGGATATGCCTTGCACGATGACAGGGGTTTCTTCGTTCAGATCAAGCAGCATGATTTGCCCGGGACGGAAGCGGGTTGGCCAGCAGCTCGGCCGTCAGCGCGATGGCGCGTTCCAGGTCGGGCTCGAAGCGTATGTGGAGATCCGGATGGGCGGCGACGATGCGCCGCGCCGCCGCCTCGCCATTGCCCACCAGGCGCGCCACGATGGGGCGGCGGAAAGCGGCCCGTTCGTGCAGCGCGTCGATCAGCAGTTGCGTGAACTCGGACAGGTCGGTGATGCCGGCGAAGATGTTCACCAGCACCACGCGCACGTCCGGCGCCGCTTCCAGCCAGTCGAAGATGCGCAGCAGGCGCGCGGGACTGCCGCGCATCTGGCCCGTGCGCATGTCGCAGAAATTGAAGGGCTTGAGTCCGCGGCCGACCATTTCGTCGATCAGCATCATCGAAAGGCCGGCGCCGGTGGTCACCAGGCCGACCTGGCCCTGGCGGTCGATCTCGACGAAATCGAAGTCCTCGGCCAGCTTGCGCCAGGCATCGGGATAGCGCTCGCGTCCCCGTTCGATGAGCTCGCGCAGTTCCGGCTGCGCGGGCAGGGCGTTCATGTCGATGACGACCTTGGCATCCCCGGCGACGAAACGGCCATCCGGCAGGGCGAACAGCGGATTGATCTCGGCCAGCATCAACTGGCGCTCGAAGAACAGGTCGGCCAGCCGGGATGCCGTTGCTTGCAGCCCGTCGCGCAGCGTTGCCGGCTGGCGCTGGACCAGCCGGGAAATGGCGGACGCGACCGCTTGCCGGTCCAGCGGCAGCAGTTCGTCGAAGCCATCGCCGGCGGGGGCGTGGGATTCGACGTTCATGCCGCCGTGCGCGGTGTGCATCAGGCGGATGCCGCCGGCGCCGGCGTCGACCATGATGGACAGATAGTGCTCGTCGCCCGCCGCCACTTCCTCGACCAGGACTTCGCGCGTGACGCAGCCCTTGATCTCCAGTCCCAGCAGCTTGCCGAGCGCCTCGGGCAGCGCCTGGAGGCCGGCCACGGGCAGCACGCCGCCGGCCTTGCCGCGGCCGCCCACGGGCACCTGGGCCTTGGCGATCCAGGGGCCCGCGCCGGGCAGGGATGCGGGCGGCGCCGCCTCGGCCAGCAATACGCCTTCAGGCGTGGCGATGCCGGCCGCGCGGAACAGCCGCTTGCCGTCGACCTCCAATAACAACATGCGTGTCTCCTCTTTGTCCGTTCATGGCCGGATCTCAGGGGGTCAAACCATTGCCAGTGACAGGATGCCGTCCGGCGAATCCCCTTCGTTGATGATTTTCTTGGCGATCAGGTCCTTGAGCGTTTCCGTGGCGCCGCCGCCGAGCGTGCCGTAGCGCGCGCCGCGGAAGAGCCGGGAAACCAGGTATTCGTCGGTGAATCCGTAGCCGCCATGGACCTGGATGGCCTCGCTGGTGACCTTGATGGCCGTTTCGTTGCAGGTGATCTTGGCGACCGCCGACAGGAAGGGGTCGGGGAAGGGGCTGGCCGACAGGCAGGCTTTGTACAGCAGCCCCCGCGCGCCTTCGATTTCCCGGTACATGTCGGCCA
Source organism: Bordetella genomosp. 10 (assembly GCF_002261225.1). Classification (NCBI taxonomy): domain Bacteria; kingdom Pseudomonadati; phylum Pseudomonadota; class Betaproteobacteria; order Burkholderiales; family Alcaligenaceae; genus Bordetella; species Bordetella genomosp. 10. The sequence goes on along the minus strand of NZ_NEVM01000005.1, from coordinate 2,840,027 downwards.
GTTTCCAGCGCACGCCCTGGTAGTCGCTGATGGGTTTGTCGAAGATGCTGCGCTCCTTGACGTACTTGACCGCTTCGTCGAAGGCGCCTTCGGCCAGGCCCAGGGAAATGCTGGGGTTGAGGCAGCGCTGGGTATTGAAGGCGGTCAGCAGTTTGCGGAAGCCGTCTTCGCGGATGACGAGGTTTTCCAGCGGCAGCTCGCAATCGTTGAACTGGACCTCGTGCAGGTTCTCGCCGCCCATCGTGTGATAGGTGCCCGTCACCGCGAAGCCCGGGGTGTCGGGCTCGACCAGCACGCAGCCGATGCCTTCGCGTCCGGGCTTGCCGTCGACCCGGGTGAAGACCACGAACATGCCCGCCTCGGCGGCGCGGCTGATCAGCGTCTTGGTGCCGTTGAGCACCAGGCGGTCGCCCTTGACGACGGTATTGGTGCGGTAATTGGCCACGTCGGTGCCCGCGTGGGGCTCGGTCATGCAGACGGCCAGGATGCACTCGCCCGTGCAGACCTTGGGCAGGATGCGTTCGCGGATTTCCCGCGGCGCGTAGGTCGAGATCACGCGGGTTTGCACGCCGGCCTCGCCCAGCACCGCCATGGCCGTGACATAGCAGACCTTGGCGATCTCCTCGAGAATCAGCGCCGTGTCGAAGACCGGCAGCCCCAGGCCGCCGTATTCCTCCGGCACGGACATGCCCAGCACGCCCAGGTCGGCCAGCTCCTTGATGTTTTCCCAGGGGAAGGTGCCGTCGAAATAGCGCAGGCCGCGCTCCCTGAACTTGCTCTGCGCCAGATTGCGCACCGACTCGATCATGAGCCGGCGCTGTTCGTTGATGATGGGGTCCACCAGGCTTCCTCCCGCGCTGTCGGTGATGAGGTGATTGACAGGCAGTCTAGGGCGGGCCGCCAGGCGCTTCAAACGATCTTATGTAGGCCCGAGGCTTACTTTTCGTTAGCCTGGCGGCCTGGGGACGTTTGCTGGACGTGGTTCTCCAGCCAGCGGAAAAAGGCCTCTATCTTGCTCTTGCCGGAACTGTCGGCGCGGGCCAGGGCGTAGTAGCCCAGCTCGCGCCGCAGCACGACGTCGGACATTTCGACCAGGTTGCCGGCGGCCCGCTCTTCTTCGATATAGCGCCGCTGGGCCAGGGCCACCCCCAGTCCCCGGCGCGCGAATTCGAGCGCCACCGTCAGGTCCTCGAAGGTCTGGAATCCTTCCCGGGGCGGCTTCAGTCCGCTCAGCGCAAACCAGTCGGCCCAGTCCTGGCGCCGCGCGTCCAGCAGCAGCAGCGGCATGCGCGCGATCTGCTCGGGCGCGGGCAGGCCGCCCTGGTCTTTCAGCAGCAGGGGGCTGCACACGGGCACCAGTTCGTCCTGGAACAGCAGCGTGGCGCGGGCGTATCCGGTCCATTGGCCCGGGCCGCCGTAGCGGATCATGACGTCGCTTTCCTTGCGAGGGGACAGCGTCGCCGAGCCGCTGATAAGGCGCACCTTGATATGGGGGTTCTGGGCCTGGAAATCCGGCAGCTTCGGCACCAGCCAGCGCACCAGGAAAGTGGTGTAGCCCTGTATCGTCAGGATGATCGAGGTGTGTTGCGTGCGGAACTCCTCGGTGGCGGCGGAAATCTGGCGGAATGCCTTGCTCAGCGCCCGGGCATAGGCATGCGCCTCCGGCGTCAGCGTCACCCCGCCCGGTTCGCGTTCGAAGAATTCCACGCCGAAATAGTTTTCCAGCAGCTTCACCTGCCGGCTGATGGCGGCCGGCGTCACCGAAAGCTCCGTGGCGGCGCGCGAAAAGCTGCCATGCCGGGCCGCCGCTTCGAAAGAATGCAGGGGATTGAGGGGAGGGATGCGGCGCGTCATGAAGGATGCCGGTCGGGGCATGCGATGGAGGCATGCAGTGGAGGCGTGCGATGGCGCCGATCGTATCACCGGGCCTGGAATCCGGATATTCCGGCTATTACGGTTATTCCACGGCGGGAGGCGTTGCCGATCTACGGGGGCTACGATGTTGCGGCGCGCAAGAAATACTTCCGCGGATCCGTCGTCCGCGCGAGGACGGACCTGGAGCCAGGTCGATGGCGAGGACGGCGCTCTCGAACACGACGGCGGCCGGGTTTCGCCGCGGGCCCATGGCGGCGGGGCCGAAGCCCCGCCGCCACGGCGTCAGGTGTCGACGGCGATACGGCGGGCGCGCGTCTGGGCGCGTTCGCTCTTGGGCAGCGTCACGGTCAGGACGCCATTCTTGAAGCTGGCCTTGACTTGGTCTTCGTCGATTTCATAACCCAGCGAGATTGCCCGCTCGAAACGGCCGTAGAACCGCTCGGAGAACTGGCGCGACGCGTTCGCGGATTCGTTGCGCTTTTCCCCACGCAGCGTCAGCGTGCCGTCTTCGAGTATGACCTCGACGTCCTTCTCTTCCATGCCGGGCAGCTCCGCCGTCACGCGCACGGCTTTCTCTTCGTCGGCGACCTCGATGTTGGGCCATCCCGCAAAGGCCCGGCCGGCGGGCGAGCCGGCGTCGTAGATGCGAAAGACATCGTCGAACAATCGATTCATTTCCCGATGCAGGGAAAGGAAGGGATTGCGTTCGCTGTCGCGGGTATTGGCAGGCACCTGAGCATTACGGCCCGAGGGAATAAGATCACGAATGCTCATCATCTTCTCCTCATCGAAAGTGGCGGGCGCCGTCCGCGTGGCAGGATGGCGCCGCGGTTGATCAAGCTTCCATCAGCCCTTTGGGCTGGCCACGATGCCAATATGAGGGTGGCGCTGCGCGGGTTCAAGGGGGGCCGTTATCGGGTTCCTGGCCGGCAGGTTATGGGGTCAGGACGTCGGCGGCTCAGCGGATCAGCACTTCAGCGGCGCTGTACGTCAGCGAGGATCGGAAGGCGGCAATTGCTTATAGAAGTAAGTCGTCGCCGCCAGGCCGCCATACGGCCTCAACGCATAATCGGGGATCGAGCCGGCGCGCGTCCAGCCGGCCCGCACATAGAGCCGCTCGGCATCGCTGCCCGTCTCGGTGTCCAGGACCAACACGGTGCGCGCCGAACGCGCGGCGACGACATCCACCTCCGCCATCAGCTTGCTTCCGACGCCGTGGCGCCGGAAGTCGCGATGCACAAGCAGCTTGGACACGTCGGCCCTATGGGGCTGGTTCTCTGGCTGCCCGGTGACGATCTGGACGGTGCCGGCGACGCGTCCGCCATCCGATTCGGCGATCAGCAGGATCCGGTTGCCGCGCTCGACTTCATCGGCGACGCCCATCCAGAATTGCGTGGCTCGCGCTTTCGAAAGCGGCGCGGTAAAGCTCACAGAGGCGCCGCCGGCAACGCAATCCATCAGCACTTCAGCCAGCGCTTCCGCCAAGGCTCGCGCCTCGCCGGCGCCGATAGAACGAATTTTCATTTCAGCCATCGTCTTAGATTCCTTCGGGGGAAAGCCTCGTCAGCGCCACGAGATAGCGTGCCGTCACACGGCCGGGGTTATGGAAGGCGTTCGGCCGATCCAGTTTCATGGTCAGGCAATCGCCTTTCTGCAATTGCCACGTCGTCTCTCCCACGCGCACTTCCATCGTTCCGCCGATCATCCACAATTGCTGGATAACGTCGGATTCCTGTAGCGATGTCTCGTACGAGACGCGCTGGCCGGCGGGAAAGAGAACCTCGACCAGTTGGGTCGGGCAGGGAACGGCCGAGGAGAGGTGGCGGCGAACATATCCCGACGCCGGGTCCGTCCAAACCGCCTGCTGGCCGGCCGGGGAGAGGGGGGAAGGACTGTCTTCCCGCGCATGCTGCTCGAACAACGACGCAAGCGGCACATTAAGCGCCGTGGCCAACCTGTCCAGGACAATGGCCGTCGGACTGCTCTCACCCCGCTCGATCAAGGAGATAGTGGAGCGGCTCACCCCGCTGCGGCTGGCGAGAACGTCCAGCGACCAGCCCCGCTGGCTTCGCAGATCCCGAACGCGCAACGCAATGATCTGGTTGATGTCCATGCTGGTGTCCATCGTCATCCACAAAAATAGATATTTCATCCATTTTTATGGAAATCATTCTAGACGTCAATCTGGCCTACCGGAGGACATCGCTTCCAAGCCAGTATCTAGACAGCCTGCCCGCATCTAGACAGCCTTGAATCCCCAATGCTTGGCCAATGCCGTGGCAAACATGGAACAGCCGGCGTGGTCCAGGATCATCAGGAAATCTTCCTGACTGACCGTGGGTTTCCTGAAGCGCGTGAGCATGGCCGCCAGCACCGTCGCCACTTGCGGCTGGGCGGCCAGCAGCGCGACGAGGAAGGCGCCCGGCCGTGCGGATCGAACCTGTGTGCCGTCGAAAGCCGACTGCGGCAGATGCTTGGTATTGCTCGTCACCAGGACGACTGGCTGACCGGCATAGACTGCCTGGCTCAATTTCAACGCGCCCGCCGCGACGTGGGCATCCTTGGGATCCGTGCTGCGGGCGAAATGGGGCTCAAGTGGCTCGCTGCCGAGCACCAGGGCGTCGGGAAAGGCCTGGGTAATCGTGCGCAGCAGGCGGACGGCCTGGCGAGCTGTCTTGCCGAAAGCGGATTGGACCAGGTTGCGGCCTACTTCCTCCAATACCTGTCGGCCCCAGTAGACCCTGATGAGCCCGGCGTCGGCCAGGTCCAGGAAAACGCTGCGCAGGTATTGTGGCAACAGGACGTTGGCGTCGAGATAGACCAAGGGAACCTGACCGGGCCGCACCAAGGCAGCCGCCGGCAATGCGGTTTGGGCCATCAGGCGGTCTTGACCCAGCGACGCTTCGAGGCCGTGCGCGCCTCGTCAAGTTCCTGCTGCCGAAGGTCGGAGGTAAGGGTATCCACGCGCTTCAGCGCGGTGCGGCGCGAAACCTGCATCGCCTGTTGGACACGCGCCACTTCCGCCGCGGGGATGCGGCGATGGCCGGCCTGGGTGCGCTCGACACCCTGGAATACGCCGTCTTCGACCAGCTTGACGACGTAGGGTCGGCTCACGTTGAGCTGATCCGCGGCCTGCTGGGTGGACAGCATGGGCGTACGCGCCGGCCCCAGGTCGCGGCTCGTGGCTGGCCGGATGCGGAAAATGACCGCTTCACTATCGTTCGGGTCGATGGCATAAGCCACCAGGAAGCGGCGGTCCGGCTCGCCTTGTCGGCGCATCCTGACTGTGCGTTCCTGGACCTGGTCCTGCGAGTTCGCTTTCGCCTGCCGCCGCGGCACCGTCTTGAGCGCCGTCAGCACGACGCTTTCCAACGATTCCATGACCATAGGGCGACCCGTCTTCAGCTCATGAGCGAGCTGGGAAGGGCCGCGCTTTACGCGCTGAGGCGATCGGGCGAGGGATTTCTCGGAAGCCATGCAGGCAGTATAGGCTCGTTCCCGAAGAAACGAAAATCTCGAAACGTCCAGGTCATTCTCAAGGTCATTCATTTTCAGGGGGGAGTCTGTCATGCAAAGTCCGTGATCTGCGTCTCGCCGATGGGGCAGGGCGATTGTGCTTATGCGGCGGCGTGGGGCGCACGGGTGGGTAGTAGCGTCATGCTCACACGCTTCCGCTTCCGTAGGTCACCTGGCCTGCTCGTTGGTGCCCTGGCGATAGATCGAACGATGCCTGGCGCCGTCCATGCCCCCAGCGCCGTGCGGCCTGCGTCGCTTGCTCCCCGGTGAGAGCCTTTTGTCACGGGGCGGTCGACGCCAAAAACCACACGATGAAAATGAGAATTATTGTTAATATTCCTCCTCAACCCGCATCCCGTGTCCAGCCGCCTTCGCTTCGCTTTACATCGCCATGTCCCGCCGCCGCTCTCCCGAACACGGCTGGCTCGCCTATTATCGCGAGCTGCTGGGGACGTGGGCGCGCCGGTCCCGGAACGGGCTCGATGCGGAGGATGCGGCGCACGATGCCATCGCCAATATGCTGGAGGGCGATGTTTCGGTTATTCGCGATCCGCGGGCCTATCTGCATCGCAGCGTCCACAATGGCCTGGCAAACCAGTACCGCGCGCAGGTCCGCGAGCAGGCCATTCCCCTGCATGAACTGAACGAAACCGATCATCCCGTGCTGGACGATCCGGAATCCAGCATACGGGCCGCGCAGTTGTCGGACGCGTTGATGGCGGCCTTGAACGAACTGCCGCCCCGCTGCCGCCATGTCTTTGCCTGGCATCGCCTGGAGGGCTGGACCGTGCCGGAAATCGCCGACCACATGCAGTTGTCGGTCAGCAGCGTCGAGAAATATCTGGCGCGCGCCATGCGGCATATCCACGGGCGGCTACAGAGGTTTTCCCACTAACATGCATTACGGGATTTGCCTGTCCCGGATGTCTTACTCATGAAGAAAGGACCAGCGACGACGGTGCGAGCATGCCGGCACATTGAACATCATGGAAACCCCTGACGCCTTGGAGATCCCGAACGACCCCCATGATGCCGCGGCATATTGGTTCGCCCGCGAGCACGGCGGTCTGATGAGCGACGCCGAGCGGCCGCTATTCGAGCGGTGGCGCCAGGCGGACGCGCGCCACGAGCAGGCGTACCAGGAGATGTGCCAGGTGTGGCGCGTGGCCGAAGCCGTGCCCGACCGCGAATTGCGCGCCATCGTCGCGGATGGCCGGGCCGCGCCCGATGCGTCGCGGCGTCGCTATCTGGCCCTGGGAATGGGGACCGTCTGTACCGCCGCGGTGGCCGCCGCCGTGCTTGCGCCGCAATGGTGGCGGGCCGAGCCTTCCTTCACGGATCACTACGCCACGCAGCGCGGCGAACGCCGCCAGATCGTGCTGCCCGACGACTCCGTGCTGACCTTGAATACCGCTTCGTCGGCCACGGCGCGTTTCTACGAAGGCGAGCGCGTCGTGGTCCTGGAGGAAGGCGAGGCGATGTTCGAGGTAAGCCACGACAAGGCGCGCCCCTTCATCGTCGAGACGGGGGTGGGACGCGTACGCGTGACCGGCACCCGTTTCAACGTGCGGCGCGACGCCGACGACATGACGGTGACGGTGGAGTCGGGTTCCGTGGAGGTTTCCACCGGTTCCTGGTGGCATCGCCATACCGCGACGTTGACGGCGGGGCTCGGCGTCGACGTCACGGCGAACGCCGGGGACCTGTACGCCAGGCGCATGGACGTGGCGGCGCTGACGGCCTGGCGGCAAGGCAAGGCGGTCTTCGACGGCACGCCGCTGTTCCAGGTGGTGGACGAGATGAACCGCTATCGCGGCTCCCCCATCCGCGTGCAAGGCGCCTTGCGCCAGTTGCGCATCGCGGGGGTGTTCAGCGTGGACAACACCAATGATTTCCTGGCCGTGCTGCCCACCGTCGCGCCGGTCCGGGTGGTGCAGCGCGACGACGGCGGCAGCGAGATCGTGGCGCGCTGATTTCCCCGTGGAAATTTTTCATCGCCGGGCCGCTCCCAAGATGAAAAACGCCCCCTCGGGGGGCAGCAAGCGGCGCAGCCGCGCGGCGTGGGGGCCTTTTTTCATAGCCCGTTGATTTGAAAACGCTTCCCGGGTGGAAGGGAGGGGTTCCGCGCCATGGAAGATACAAATAGTTTCTATTTGCCCGGCGAAAACTTTACGGGGTTCGGGGCCCTGAAAACTCTTACCTGATAAGGACGCGCGCCATGTGTCGAGCATGGCCGCTCCCATGAACCTTTGGCCAAAGGGTTTGGCGCGTTGTGCGTCGTATTCGTCAGACAAGAGTAAAACCGTGAACAGTCAGGACATCCGGAAGACGACGGCGGGGAATCGTCGTGGCAAGCCCGTTGGCGCGGCCTTGAACACATTGGCCATTTCGGTGGCGCTGGCCTTTGGCATGGCGCCGCCGGCGGCGCATGCGCAAGCCGGCATGCAGGTAAGGATCGATATTCCGGCGCAATCGCTGAACCGGGCGCTGCTTCAGCTCGGGCAGCAAACGGACATCCAGCTCTACTACCTGCCGGAAACCGTGCAGGGATTGAACGCCCCGGCCGTCTCCGGGACGATGACGCCCGACCAGGCGCTACAGAAGCTGCTGGCCGGCACGGGCATCGAGTTCCGGACGAGTGGAAAGACCGTTACGTTGTCCAGGCCCGGCTCGTCGTCTTCCGTGGCGCAATTGCCCGAGGTAACGGTCATCGGCGCGCCGGCGACCGGCGCCACGACCGAAGGGTCGGGCTCCTACGCGGCGAATGCGGTCACGATGTTCGGCAACGCCCAATCGTTGAAAGACATTCCGAGTTCGGTTTCCGTCCTGACCCGCCAACAGATGGACGACCAGAACATCACGACCATCAACAATGCCATGCTCTACACGACGGGTGTTTCGTCGATCGGCTATGCGGGAACGATGGGGGCGGGCACCCGGGCGTACTACAACGCACGCGGATTTCCCGTCGATGTGCTGCTGGATGGACAGTCTATCGTCAGCGGCATCCAGTGGTTGTCGCAATTCGATATGGCGATGTACGACCGGGTCGAGACTTTCCGCGGACCGGCGGGCCTGCTCGATGGGCAGGGTTCGTTCGGCGGCAGCGTCAATCTGGTGCGCAAGATGCCCACCGACACGTTCCAGATCAAGAGCGAAACATCCATTGGCTCCTGGGCGAATTATCGGCAAATGGTGGACGTGTCGGGGCCGTTGAACAAGGAAGGCACCTTGCGCGGACGCGTGGTCGGCGTGGCTAGCAAGGGCAACTCGTATCTTGACGGCGAGCGTTCCCGGGAAGGCATGGGCTACGCCGTACTGGAATACGACATCGACCCAAGAACAACCGTATCGCTATCCGCGGGATATCAGACGGCGCCTGTCTACCGATTCGATTTTGGCGTGGGCTACGATTCCGCGAACCATCTCGTGATAGGCCCAAGAGGGTGGTCGCAGAATTTCGGTCCCGACTGGAATCGATCGTACACGACGATCAAGGAAGCCAACGCGACGCTGAAACACCGGTTCGACAACGGCTGGAACGCGCAGGCAACCGTTTTGTCGCACGAGTACGACGCGTACTACAAATATGCCTACACCAATACGCCCGTCGCCGGCACGAATACCGCCGCTTATTACGGTCAAAGGCAGGACGTAAAGGACGATTGGCTAGGCGTGGACGCCCACGTGTCCGGGCCGGTTACCGTCCTGGGACGCAAGAATGATGTCCTGCTGGGCGCCAGCTACGCTTCGTATAACTACAAATTCCTGAGCGCCTCGCAGAATATCGGGACATACGATATTTTTTCGCCGCGCATCCCGGAACCGGATTTGCCGTATACATCGGGAACCCGGACGCGAATCGAGCAATACAGCCTTTATGGCCAGGTGCACGCTCACCTGACGGACAAATTTTCCTTGGTCCTGGGAGGACGCGATGTCTTCTTCCGGGAGAGGACGAGAACGACCCTGCCGACCGACACCAGTTGGAACACCGTGGCGAAACAGAACGGGAAGTTCGTCCCGTACGGCGGCTTGATCTATGCGCTGACGCCCCAGATTTCCGCCTATACCAGCTATTCGAAAATCTTTTCCGCCCAGACGTCCAGCACGTATTCGGGAGCAGCCATCCAGCCGTTCACCGGCGAGCAATACGAGGTCGGGCTCAAGGGCGGTTTTCTGGACAACCGGCTTAACGCGACGATTGCCGCGTTCCGCATCAACGGCGATCACCTGGCAGTCAGCGATCAAACCCACGCCGGCTACTACGTCGACAGCGGCGCGGTGCGGAGCCAGGGTTGGGAAGCCGAACTGTCCGGTTCGCCGCTACCGAACTGGAATATCGTCACGGGCTATACGCTGGCCAATACGCGATACTTGTCCAGCCCTACCGCCCAGGGGCAATCGTATAGCGGCGAGACGCCTCAACACCTGTTCAAACTGTGGACGACCTACCGTTTCACGCAAGAGGCATTGCAGGGATTCAGCGTCGGCGGCGGCATGTACGTGCAAAGCAATACCTGGCGGTTCAAACCCCAATACCACCAGGGCGGTTACGCCACCTTTTCCACCAAGGTGGGCTATCAGTTCAATTCGCACGTCCAGGCGGATGTGACGGTCAATAACGTCTTCAATAGGAAATACTACAGCCGTGCGCCGTATACGCTCTTCGCCGAATATGGCGCGCCGCGCAGTGTCATGCTGACCGTGCGGGCCAGCTACTGAATCGCGGCCGGCGCGAAGATGCTAGAAATCCACGGAAGCAGACAGCATCACCGTCCGTGGAATCCCTTGCGAAATCGTCCCGTACGACGCCACGCCTGACCAATAGGCACGGTTGAAGACATTCAGCACGGTCAGGCGGAAGGTGGTTTCCTTGCCATAGACTTTGGTGCTGTAGCGCGCGCCCAGGTCCAGCGTCGTCCATGACGGCACGGATTGGGTGTTGGCCTACCCTACGTCTGCTACCGTGAGAATGGCAAACCGGTCACGATTCGGGCGAATGTGCAAAACCTGTTCAATCGTGCCTACTGGGCCAATGCCGATGCAAGCTACGGGCTCGCGCTCGGCGTCGGCCGGATCTTCATGCTCTCTATGCAGTTCGATTTCTGAGATATGAGACGGCCTTGCGGATCCTTGTCTCGGGCTTGCCCGCGGCCGATTACGGCGGCCGCCGCTTCAATGTTTATCTGCGCCGCCGCCCGCCTCCGTCCCTCCCTCCGTCCCGGCGTCCGGGACGTAGATGATCTCGCCGCTGTCGAGCCGGTACGCCGTGCCGATCCGCTGGCCCTGGCGCGAACCCGCCTTGGCATCGGCCGCCACGTAGCGCGAGACCTTGCCGCCGGCGCGCGTGACGATCTCCATATCGGGCTTGCCGGGATTCTTCACGATGGTGAAATCGCGCGAGGTCAGCAGGTCCGCCATCTTGAGGTTGGACACCAGGGCGATCATCAGCGCCAGCGCGAACACCAGCGCCACGTCGAACAGATTGATGAGGAAACCCAGCGGGTCCATCTCGTCGCCGGCCCGGTCGCCGCGCAGCAGGGAGCGCCGCCGTTTCATTGGACTACCCTCCTGCCGCTGCGCGGCCTCCTCCCCGAGGGAGGAGGCGCGCTTGGGGCGGCCCAAGACCTCATCTCGCTACCGGGGGTTGGCACAGGCTGTCTCATGCCGCCTCCCGAAGCTTGCTGCTGAAGTATTCGAGCAGGGAAAGATCGTCGAGCGCCCAGCGGCTGGCGGCCTGGTGCAGCAGGAAGCCGATGGCGCCGATCACCAGGCCCACCACCGTGGTGGCGAAGGCCACTTCCATCTTGCGGGCCAGCAGGGTGATGTCGCCGGCCGCCAGGCCCACCAGGGCCGGTCCGAGCGGGATCAGGGTGCCCATCAGTCCCAGCAGCGGGCCGATGCGCGTCATGGTGCGGTACAGGCCGAGCTGGCGGTCGCTTTGCAGTTCGAATTCGGTGAGTACGCGCTCGTGCCAGGCGGCGTCGCCGGGCTTGCGTTGCAGGGCCTCGGCGGCGCGCTGCAGGGCGTCCGGCTTGCTGCCGGGGCCGCTCAACGCCGCCGCCAGCGCGGCCGCCTCGGCGCCGGCCTGCCCGTCGGGATGCGCCGCCATGCGGCGGCGGCGCCGCAAGCGGTCGGACCAGTGTCCGTAGAACGCGCCCAGGGCGATCAGGCCGCGCGCCAGCAGATAGAGTATGGCCACCACCACGGGCACCTGGAGGGCCGCGGCGATCCACGAAAGGGTCTGTATCAGTTGTTCCAAGTCAGCGTTTCCGGTTGGGGTTGCGGTCGGGTTTGTCGTTGAGGGTCATCGGCCGGCGCGCCAGCGCTGTGCGAGCCAGCCCAGCGCCACCAGGGCGAGCACCAGCGCGGCCAGCAGGGCGAGCCGGTCCCACATGGCCGGCGTCGGCTGCGGCTGGGCCGGCTGCGCGGGCCGCGCCAGCCACAGGCCGGCGGCGACCTGCACCGCGTGCAGCAGCAGGCGCAGGCCCGTGCGCATGAGGGGATCGGGCAGGGCCGAGCGCAGCAGGACGGCGCCGCCGGCGAAGAGGGCGGCGAACACAACGGCGCAGATCCAGGCCAGGACGTCGAAATCGACCCCGTCGATGGCGAGCATCGCCCACACCTGCGCCAGGAACAAGGCGATCAGCAGGGACGGCGGCGGCACCGCGCCCAGCAGGCGCCAGCGCAACGCCGCGCGGCCTTGCGCGGCGGCCACCGCCTGGCTGCCGAAGACCAGGGCTTCGACCAGCAGCAGCGCCGCCAGGTCCAGGCGCCGTTGCGGCAGCGCCAGCCACTGGCCCAGTTCGGCCACGCTGGTGCGGCTGGCGGTGGCGCCGGTCAGCACCAGCATGGCGGCCAGCGCCAACGCCAGCACACCCAGCCGCGCCGGCCCGAGGTCCGCCATCTGCGCCATGGCCAGGACGACGCAGGCCAGGCCTAGCACCAGCAGCAGGGCGTCAGGCAGGTTCATGGAAGTGTCCTCCGGCCGTTGCGCGACGCTTCCTCAAGGGAAGATTCGCGCGTGAGTAGACCCGGCGCGTGCATAGGCGCGTCCTCCAGTCGCTGCGCGGGCGTCTCCACGAAGGAGGATTCGCGCTTGGTGCAGTCCGGCCCGTTCATCGGCCACCTCCCGCGCCGCCATGGCGCCGGCGCAGCCAGACGATGGCCAGGGCCAGCGCCAGCAGGAGGCCCAGCAGCAGGCCCACGGATGCCGCGTGGCGCTCGTTCGTGGGGCTAGTTGTAGATTCGGTGCGGGTGGCCTGAGCGGCCTGGGCGGGCGTGGCGCCGGCCGGCTGGGCCGCGGCCTGGGACGCGCCGCCCACGTCGTCCTGCTTGCGCAACACCAGCCCCTTGTCCGTATCGATGGCGCCGCCTTCGTTGGCGCGCTGCAAGGCATCCTCGTAGCCCGCGCGCGCGTTCGCGTCGAGCTGGCCGGCGATGAAGGCGCGCAGCGCCGCGTTGTCGTTGACGAAGCCGGTGCCGCTGGCGCCGTGACGGGCCACCAGGTCCGCGTGCAGGCGCGCCGTGTCGCGCAGCGCCTGCGCGTCCGGCTTCCAGTAGCCCTTGCGCGCGGTCTCCAGCATGACCGCCGTCATCTCCTGCAAGGCATAGGGGTTGGCGCGTTCGAAGAAGGCATGCACGCCCAGGCCGCCGGCATCCCGCACATAGGCGGCATACAGCGCGTCCCACAACTGCGGCTGGATGACGGACGGCTTCATGACGTTCCAGCCGTACACGTTGCGGAAGGTCTCGGCGAAAGTTTCGGCCGACGACGCGCCGCCGCGCGCCATGCTCTCGACGTAGGCGGGATTGAGCAGCGTCGCCCGCGCCTCCAGCGCGATGGCCGCCCCTGCTTCGCGCACCGTCGGCTTCGCCGGATCGCGGTAGTCGCTGAAATACGCGGCGGGATCGCGGCCCGTGACCTGCCGCACCGCCAGGTCGAGACCGCCCATGAATTCGTAGACGTGGTCCAGCGAGATCGGTCCCCAGGTATTGGAGCCGATCGGCTGCACCACCATGTCGGTGCCGGCCAGCGCCGCCTCGAAGACGCCGGGCTGGAAGGCGCCCCACATATCGCCCGCGCCGAACGTCGCGCCCATATTGTGCAGATAGGTCCGCGCCACCTCGGCATCGCTCTGCCAGCGGTCCCCCGCCTCCACCATGCCCATGATGCCGGTGCCGTAGTTGCCGTCGATGCCGCCGAACACCCGCGCCGAGGCGTAGCGGCGCGCGTCCGCGGGCGCCAGGCCGCGTTCCTTGAGCTGGCGCTCGGCCGCGGCGACGCCCTGCGCCACCGCGTTGTCGTCCTCCTGCGCGCCGGCGGCCATCGTCACGGCGCGTTCGATCAGGTACAGGCGCGACGCCGCCAGGTCGCGCAACTGGCCCGAGGTCTGGACCACGACGTCGATGCGCGGCCGGCCGAGCGCCGCGCGCGGAATGAGGCGCAGGCCGGCGACGCGCCCGGACGGGTCGCGCACCGGCTCGACGCCCAGCAGATAAAGGATCTGCGCCAGCGTGGCGCCCTCGGTCTGGATGAAATCGCCGGCCCACAGCGTGACGGCGACTTTCTTCGGCCACGCGCCGTCGTGCTCGGCCCGGTGGCGCGCCAGCAACTGGTCGGCCAGTTGCCGGCCCACGCGCCAGGCCTGCGTCGATGGCGTCTGCTCGGCGTCGATCGAATACAGGTTGCGGCCCGTGGGCAGCGCGTCGGGGTTGACCAGCGGATCGCCGCCGGACGAGGGCGGCGTGTAGCCGCCGGCCAGGGCATTGTCCAGCGCCGCCAGTTCAAGCGCGGGACTGCGCGCCAGCAGGTCCCGGTAGGAGGGAATCGCCTGCGGCCGGTCGCGCCCCATCAGGCGCGCCGTGGCGTCCAGGCCGGCGTCGGAATAAGGCGTTCCGAGCGTGTACAGGCCCGCGGTGATGCGGGCATGCTCCAGCGATTCCATGTGCTCGTCCAACTGGTGCAGTTGCGCCGCGGTCCAGGGCGCGTCGGCGGGCAGGCCGATGTCCCGGTGCAGCCCGAGGGCGATCGCCTCGCTCTGCACGTCGCGCGCGTACTCGGCCTGCAAGGCGGGGTTGGCCGCGGCGTCCCAGGATTGCAGCAGGTCGCCCAGCCGCTTGTAGGCGGACTGCGCGCCGCCTTCGCGCAGCGGCGGCGTCAGGTGCGACACGATGGTGGCGTAGCTGCGCCGCTTGGCGATCATGGCTTCGCCGACGTTGCCCATGGTGTAGAGATAGACGTGCGGCATGTCGCCGATCAGCGCGTCGGGCCAGTCCATGCCGGACAGGCCGACCTGCTTGCGCGGCGTGAATTCCAGGCTGCCGTGCGTGCCGAAATGCAGGATGGCGTCCGCCTTGAACACGTTGCGCGTCCACAGGTACGAGGCCACGTAAGGCCAGGGCGGCGCCAACTGCGTGCCGTGCACCAGCTTGAAGGTGTCCTCGCCGATGCCGGGCAGCGGCTGCGGCAGCAACACCACGTTGCCCAGTGGCACACGCGCCACCGCGACCTGGTCGCCGATGCGCAGGTAGTCGCCCGGCGCCGGGCCGTAGCGCTGCGCCGCCTGGTCGCACAAGACCTGCGCCAGGCTGGCGCCGCACCACTGGCGCAGTTGCGCCGCCGACACGGCGGCCGGGTCGGCGTGGCGCGCGAAGTCGGCGAAGTCGCCCTTGGCATAGGGGCCGATGTTGGGGCCGCGTTCCTGCAGCAGCCGCGCGAAGCCGGCCTCCGTATCCGGCAGGCCGTCGACGCGATAGCCCTGGGCGCGCAGATGCCGCAGCAGGGCGTACAGCGAGGGCACGACCTCCAGGTCGCCGGCGGTCAAGGCGCTCTGTCCCGGCCCCTTGTAGTAGTAGATCGCCAGTTTCTTGTCGGCGTTCGCCATGGCGCGCAGCGCCACGGTGTTGCGCACCCGCGCGGCGTAGCGTTCCAGCCGCCGCGGCAGCGCGCGGAACACCTTGAAACCGTGCTCGTCGCGTTCCTGGGCCGCGATGACCATGGGCGCGATGGCGCCGTCGAGTTCGGGCAGCGTGACCGACATCGTCAGCAGTCCGCCCTCGAAGCCGCGCGGGTCGGCGCGCCACTTGCTTTCTTCGTCGAACACCGTGAGCGGGGCGAAGACGGGCACGTCGTGCCGTGTCAGCCATTGGCCGGCTTCGTCGGCCTGTCCCGGCGCCAGGCGGCCGTGCGGCATGTAGACCACCGCGGCCGGTTCGACCTGGCGCAGGAATTCCAGCCGCCGCTGCATCGCCGCGATGGGGACCACGTCGAAACCGGCGGCCTCGAAGGCGCGGATGGCCGCGTCCACCTGATCGCGGTTGGCGTTGAAGGGGCCGGGCACGCTGGTCAGCAGCGCCAGCCGCGGCCGGCCCGCCTGCCATCCGGGCTGGCGCTGCCGCCACGCCTGGAAGGCCGCGAAATCCGTGAACACCGCCTCGTCGTCCAGGCCGAAGAAAACGTCATGGGGCACGGCGCGCGGCGGCTGGGCCGCGCGCGCGAACAGCCGCTTGCCGTCCAGCCTGGCGCGCGCGTAGTTCAGCAACTGGGCGTAGTTGTACGGGCCGCCGTTGCGCAGATAGCCGGCCACGGCCTCGCGGTCGGGGCCGGCCAGGTTGGTGTAGTCCAGTTGCGGGTTGGTCGGCGCTTCCACGTAGATGCGCGTCCCCGCGCCGGCCAGCGCCCGCAGTTGCGCGCGCTGCGCGTCGTCCAGGGCGAGGCCGCGGCCGAACATCAGGACCAGGTCGTAGCCGCGCAGCTCGGCCAGCTTGCCGGTATCCAGCGCATCGACCCGCACGAAGGGCCCGGGGCGCGCCTGGACGATGCGGGCCGCCTGGAAATCGGGATAGTGGACCAGCGCGACGCGCGTCGGCGCCAGCCAGAAGCGCCAGCCGGCGCCCAGCGTCAGAACCACCGCCACCACCAACCCCCCTAGCATGACCCGGCGCCAGGCGCGTCGCGGCCCGGGTCCGTTCTTCACAATCGACCGTCCATTTTCCACAAATGCTACCCGATATAAATGAAATGTTATAACGTATCGATTTTAATTCAAATTTCCTTCACCTCATCTTCACGTTTTAGCGACACGATTCATGGCCGCCCGTTTTCGTTGGACCCCACTCGCTCTTGCCATCGCCAGCACCCTCGCGGTCGGCGCGGAAGCACAGGAACAGGATCTCAAGCCGGCATCGACCGCCGCCGCGACCCCCGCCACCACCCTGGCCGCCACGGAAATGGCGCCCGTCACGGTGACCGCCACGCGGCGCGCCACCGACGCGCTGACCACGCCCGCGACCATCGACGTCATCGACCAGACGCAGTTGCGCGAAAACATCGTCACGGATTTCCGCGACGCCCTGCGCTATGAGCCGGGCATCGCCGTCAAGCAGGAGCCGCGCGGCCGTGGCGGCGAGGCGGGCATCGAAGTGCGCGGCATAGGCGGGCAGCGCCTGGCCATGCTGGTGGACGGGGTGCGCCTGCCCAACGGCTACGTCGCGGCCGGCGCCAACCTGGGGCAGCTCAAGCTCGACCCCGCCTCGTTGTCGCGCATCGAGATCCTGCGCGGCCCCGCGTCCAGCCTGTACGGCAGCGACGCGCTGGCCGGCGTGGTGCTGTTCCACACGTTGTCGCCGACGGACTTCCTCGACGAGGGACGCGATTTCGCCGGCGATGCCGCCATCGGCTACGACGGCGCCACGCAGAGCCGCTCGACCACGGCCAACCTGGCGTTCCGCGCCGGTCCGACGCAAACCCTGATCGGCGCCACGCTGCGCGAGGGCCATGAACTGGAGAACAACGATCACCACGTGACGCCCAACCCGCAGGACACGCACGAGCAGAGTTTCCTGCTGAAATCGATGGTCGATCTCGGCGCGGCGCAGACGCTTACCCTGACGGGGGAGTACTACGACCAGACCGTGCGCACGAACCAGCGTTCGCTGGCCGTGCCGATCGCCGGCGGCACGCGCATCGCGCGCAGTTCGGCGGACGACGACAGCACCCGCGCGCGGCTGGGGCTGGCCTATCGCTGGGACGCCGACATGGGCTGGTTCGATACGCTGACGGCGCAGGTCGACTACCAGCACAGCACCAGCAGGGAGCGCACCTCGGAGCTGCGCCTGCCGCCCGGCGGCGCGCGGCCCCTGTTGCGCGACTCGCTGCTGTCCTACCGCGAGCCGCAATGGTCCGGTTCCTTCCAGCTCAACGGCCATGCCCAGCTCGGTGCGACGACGCACCGCTGGGTGGCCGGCGTCGACCTGCTGGGCAAGTCCATCAGCCTTTACAACGACGCCAGCCAGCGCGCCGCGGCCGGCGGGGCGTCCACGCACGTCGTCGACGGCGACGTCTACCCGCGCAAGATCGCGCCCGATACCGATGTCCGCAACGTCGGCTTCTTCGTCGAAGACGAGATTTCCTTTGGCGACGGCCGCCTGAAGCTGACGCCCAGCGCGCGCTACGACTACTACCGGCTGACGCCGCGGCCCGATGAGGAATTCGCCAATGCGAACGTGACCGGCGGCAAGCCCGTCAGCCTGTCGAAAAGCGCGGTCACGCCGCGCCTGGGCCTGAGCTACGAATGGCGGCCGCGGCAGGTGGTCTATGCCAACTACGTGACGGGTTTCCGCATGCCCACCTACGATCAGTTGAACCGGATCGGGCAGGTGCCGGTGGCCACCTTCATCCACGATTTCGTGCCGGCGCCGAATCTGAGGCCCGAACGCAGCCGCGGCGTCGAACTGGGCATTCGCGGCGAATCGCCGGCCGGGTCCTATGACCTGACCGGCTTCTACAACCGCTACCGGGATTTCATCGACACCCAGATGATCGCCTACATTCCGCCCGGCGCCAGCGGCGGTCCGCGCGCCATCCGCCGCTTTCAGTCGCGCAATATCGGCGAGGTCGAGATCTACGGCGTCGAGGCCAAGGGATCGCTGTCGCTGAACCAGTGGATCGACGCCGCCGATCGATGGAACCTGCTGGGCGCGGCCCAGTGGTCCATGGGCAATGACAAGACCAACGACCAGCCGCTGAACAGCATCCAGCCCTTCAAGCTGGTGGCGGGCCTGCGCTGGGACGGCGGCGCGGGACGCTACGGCGCCCAGTTGACCGGCAACTTCGTCGCCGGCAAGCGACGCGTCGACCGCGACCTGGCGCAGACCGGCCCCACCGCGCCGGTGCCCCTGACGACCGCCGGCTACGCCACCGTCGACATGACCGGCTACCTGCACGTCAACAAACGCACGACCTTGTACCTGGCGGTCTACAACCTGTTCGACCGCCGCTACTACGACTGGTCCATGGTCAGCGGCCTGACCGGCAACGACGCCCGCCTGGCCGCCTACACCGCCCCCGGCCGGACGGTCTCGGCGAACTTGCGGGTGACGTTCTGAGTGGAGGCAGGCGGAGGACTCGAGCCGCCGGGTAAAAGGCGGCTGCCCCTTCTTGGGAGCATGGCCGCCAACTGTTCAAGCGCAGGTAAGGGTCAGGTGCCCCAAGGGTTCTTGCGCGGGATGGACGCGGATTTCAATGTCGTAGCCCAACCGATTCAGGCAGTCCATCAGTTTGCGTTCGGAGAAATCGGAGAATTCGCCGCGCAGGAGGGCGGAGACCTTGGGTTGCGTCAGGCCCATGCGCTTCGCGGCTTCCACCTGGGTCAATCCACGCTCGCGGATGGCCTTGGTGATTTCAACGGTCAGGCCGGACTTGATCTTGAGCTTGTCGGCGTTGGGCAGCCCAAGATCGGCAAACACGTTGCCAGTGCTGACCTCGACCTCTACTCCTTCAACGATGCGCTTTTTCATCCTTCAACTCCTGTGCCACGATTGCCGCGACCTTCAGTCGCTGGCGGATGATCGCGATATCCGCCTGGGGTGTCTGGATGCCACGTTTGCTTTTTTTCTGAAAGGCGTGGAGCACGAAGACAGCTTCCTGAAAGCGTACGGTATAGACGGCACGATAAGTGCCATCGGCGTCGTCTTCCACGACTTCCAGGACGCCCGCGCCACCGAAACCCTTGAGCACCTTGGCGGCATCATGCTGTTCGCCTCGCTGGGCAAAATCCAGCGCGTGACCGAAAAAGCGGCGCACTGGAGCCGGCAAGCCAAGCAAGTCCTTTTTGCTGCTGCCAATCCATAGCAGCGGCCGTTCACGATCATCGGTCATGCCAAATATACCATTTCCAGGATATTTACGGTTGGGCTCGTAGTTCAACCGTCGGAGACTCGCTGATGAACTGCAATGCGTTGACTGCGGAAGGCAGTTTCTCGACTTCCTGTGCGTTCAGGAAGTCGGCCCGTTGCTGCCCTATCGCTTTGCGTTGTGCGACGAAGGTCGCGCGGTCATGGCCGCTGCCGAGCTTTCGTCCGACGTGTGCGCTAAGTATCGTTCGAGCGTGTCCGCGTTCCAGTCAAGCGTTCACCGACCAGTTTGCGTCGCAGGCGTCGCATTCGCCGCCGCTGCTTTCTGAGCCACCTGCGTTCGCGACAGGCGGGGATCGATATTTACTCGCCCTGCCTCATTCCAGCTTGAACCCCGCCAGGGAAATCGTGCGCCTTGCAATATTGAGCTGGTGGATCTGGCTGGTGCCCTCGTAAAGCCGGAACAGGCGGACATCGCGGTAGAAGCGCTCGACAGGATTCCCCCGGATGAAGCCGGTGCCTCCGAGCATCTGCACGCACCGGTCCGCGACCCGGCCGCACATCTCGGATGCGAAATACTTGCAGATCGACGCCTGCATGGTCACGTCCTTTCCTTCGTCCCTTTCGCGTGCCGTTTGCAGGATGAGCGCCCTGGCTGCCTGGATCTCCGTCTGGCAGTCCGCGATCATGGCCTGCACGAGCTGGAAGTTCGCGATGCTTTGTCCGAACTGGCGGCGCTGGACAGTCCAGGCGATGGCCTCGTCCAGCATGCGAATCGCGGGCCCCGTGCATAGGGCGGCCAAATGGATGCGCTGCTTGTTCAGGACCTTCATCGCGGTCTTGAAGCCCATCCCTTCGCGCCCCCCGATCACGTTCGACGCCGGCACCCGGCATCCATCGAAATAGACTTCCGAAACGGGAGAGCCGGCCTGTCCCATCTTTTCATAGCCCGGGCCGGTGCTCAGGCCCGGCGTATCGCGGTCGACGAGGAAGGCGGTGATTCCCTTCGCGGTCGGATCCCGCGGGTCGGTGCGAGCCATCACCGTGAAGACCCCCGCGATCGGCGCATTGGTGATAAAGCACTTGGAACCGTTGAGCACGTAGTGATCGCCATCGCGGATGGCGGAAGTCTTCAAGGCCGTCGCATCCGAACCGGCTTCCGGTTCAGTCAGGGCGAAGGCCCCCGTTATCTCGCCGCGAGCCAGGCGTGGGAGATAGCGGTCCTTTTGCTCCGGCGTGCCATCCGCGACCAGCGCCTCCGATCCGATGCCGGTATTCGTGCCGACGCGAGCGCGAAACGCCACGGAGGCCTGCGACAGCTCCATGGCGGCCAACACCAGTTCCTCGGTGGTCATGCCCGCGCCACCCCAGTCCTCGGGAATCGACCAGCCGAAGAATCCCTGGCGTGCCAGCAGGTCCACGAGGTCGTCGGGAACCTCGTCGCGTTGCTCGACTTCGGCTTCCCTGGGGATGAGCTTGTCACGCACAAAGCGCCGTAGGGAATGTATGGTCTGTTCGAATGCGGAAGCGTCACGAATCATGGCGGGCTCCTGATGCTCAGATGACTTGCAGGGATCGCAGGCGCGCGAGTTCTTCGGCGGACACGCCGATCGCGCCATAGATCTCGGCGTTGTGTTCGCCGACGTCGGGGCCTGTGCGCGGTACGCTCATCGGCGATCCCTTGAATCGCGGGACGGTGGCCGGCGCGGGCAGTGAACCGAGCGCCGGATCGGGCAGGCGGACCAGGGCGCCCCGGGCCTTGAAGTGCGGATCCTCCAGGACATCGTCGATCGAGTAGACCTTGCAGCAGGGGACCGAATGCGAATCGAGCAGCGAGCAAAGTTCGGCTTGCGCATGTCGCGCGCACCAATCCGCGATGCGGTCGTCCAGCTCCCGCAGGTGCGCCATGCGCTGCGGATTGCTGGCAAAGCGCGCGTCGTTGGCGAGTTCCTGCTCCCCCATGGCCGCGCAAAGCCGCCGGAAGGTGGCGTCGGAGGAGCCGACGATCGTGATCCAGACGCCATCCTTGGTGCGATAGATGTTGGACGGCGCGGTATAGGTCGCGCGCGCGCCGCTTCGTGCGCGCTCGGTGCCGGTGCGTTCCCGCTCGACGGGCAACGGCTCCAGCACGCGAAGTAGCGCCTCGGTGGCGGACAGGTCTACGTCCCGTCCGGGTGCGTCGGGATATCGCGCCCGTTCGGCGGCCACGGCGGCGATAGAGAACGCGCCGAACAGGCCCGCGACTGAATCCCCCAGCGGGAAATTGATGTGCAACGGAGAGCCGCCTTCCTCGCCCGTGAGGTTGGCCAGTCCGCTCATGGCTTCGAAGATGCGCGCGAAACCCGGCCGGTTGGCGTAGGGGCCGTCCTGGCCGAAGCCGGTCAGCCGTAATACGGACAGACGCGGGTTATGCGCTTGCAGGGTGGCAAAATCCAGGCCCCAGCGGTCCAGGGTGCCGGGCCGGAAATTCTCGACCAGCACGTCGAAGTCCTCGATCAGTTGCAGGAAAAGCGCTCGTCCCTGCGGCTTGCGCACGTCCAGGGAGATGCCGCGTTTGCCACGGTTAAGCACTTTCCAATACAGCGCGTGCTCGGGCTCCACCGGCGCAAGAAAACGCAGCGGGTCGCTGCCGTCGGGCAACTCCAGCTTCACGACCTCCGCGCCCAGATCCGCGCACAAGGACGACGCGAACGGCGCCGCAACCACGGTTCCCATGTCAAGGATGCGCAAGCCGCGCAAGGGGCCATTCGTAGTGTCGATGCTCATGTCCCATCCTCAATCGATGTGCGCGCCGGTCGATTTCACCAGGGCGCCCCAGCTCTCCGACTCCTTCGCGATCAGCGCCGCGAATTCCTCGGGCGTTCCGCCGCCTGGTTCCGCGCCCAGGTCCAGAAGCCGCTTGCGGATTTCCGGTTTCTCCATCGAACGCGCAACGGCTTCGTTGAGCTTGCGGATAATGGGCTGGGGCGTCGCCGCGGGCGCCATCAGCCCCTTCCATGCGGTCACGACAAAACCGGGCAGCCCCGATTCGGAAATCGTCGGTATATCCGGCGCGCCCGATGCGCGGCTTTCGCTGGCTACGCCGAGCGCCCGCAGGCGGCCTGACCGGACCTGGGGAAGCAAGGCCGGCATGTTGTCGATCATCACGGTGATCTGGCCGGCAATCAGGTCGTTCAATGCGGGGCCGCTGCCCTTGTACGGGATATGGGTCATCGTCGTGCCCGCCATGCGGTTGAACAACTCGCCCCCGAGATGCGCGGGCGTTCCGTTGCCGGGCGAGCCGAAGGAAACGCTGGTCGGATGGGCCTTGGCGTACGCAATGAATTCCTTGACGTTCTTCGCCGGCACCGCGGGGTTGATCGCCATCAGGTTGTGCTCGCGAGCCAGCAACGCCACGGGCGCCAGGTCCTTGAGCGGGTTGTAGGACATCTTGGTGTACAGGCTCGGATTCACCACGATGGGGCCGGTGGCGGCAAGGAGCAGCGTATAGCCGTCAGCGGGGGACTTCGCGACGTAATCGCCGGCGATGTTGCCGCCCGCGCCCGGACGGTTCTCGACGACCACCGTCTCTTTCAGCTCGCGCCGCAACTCGTCCGCAATCAACCTGCCGACCAGGTCGGCGGACCCGCCGGGCGCGAAGGGCACCACGATCTTGATGGGTCTCGTTGGATATTCGTCTTGCGCCACCGCGCTCATATGCACCGACGCCGCGCAGATCGCGAGCGCGGCGGAAATAAGGGTCTTGATCATTTTTTGTCTCCATCCCCACCGCGAAGCGACGTGCCTCCCGGTTCGGACTACGGAGAGTACGAAGGGGCGATGCGCCGATCCAGGTTTGTTTTAATATGTTGAACACGACGACGCCACCTCCCATCAAATGCAAGACCGTGATCCCCGCTTCGCGACGACGCTCGCGCATGGGCTCGATGTCGCCGAGGCATACGCCAATGGCCCGCAGGTGTTGAGCAATGGCGAACTCGCCCGGCGTACCGGCCTGTCCAAGGCCACGATTACCCGGATGACGACGACGCTGGCCACCCGCGGCCTGGTGGAGCAGCTTTCAGGGGGGCGAGGCCATCGGCTAGGCACCGCGACCCTGACGCTCGGCTACCCGCTGTTGGCGCAACTGCGCCTGCGCCGCCTGGCACGGCTGCCGATGAAGCATCTGGCGGAGTCCTTGCGCGCTTCCGTATCGCTCGGGGTCCGGGACCGCTTCCGGATGGTGTACGTGGAGACATTGCGCAGCAATGACCCCGTCAGCTTCCAGCCCGACGTCGGCGCGCCGCTCCCGATGCTGAAGACCGCGATGGGCCGGGCATGGCTGGCTTCGGCGCATGCACGGGAGCGTGCCGAGGTTAAGGCAGGCCTGCGGGCGGCCGAGGCCGTATCCGCGCAACGCGTGTCGGCGATCGTTCATCGCGCGGGCGAGCAACTGGCAACCCATGGCTTCTGCTGGTCCGAAGGCGATTGGTTGCCCGACGTGCACGCGGTGGCCGTGCCGCTGTCCATCGACGTGCTCGGGGAACGGATGGTGCTCAATTGCGGAATGGCGGCCCGGCGGTTGGGTCCGGCCGATCTACGCCGTGTCGTCGGCCCGCGGCTGCTTGCCCTCGCGGCCCGTATCGAAGCAGATTGGTCCGAGGCCAACGAGTCGCCGGACGAACCGCTTTCCCAGGCCGGCGAGGCGGTTCCGTTCGCGTGGCGCGAAAACCAATACCAAAGCAAGTGGCTGACGGACCCGAGGGATGGCACCTTCGCGCGAACGCTCGCGCTCGGCATCGACGTTCTGCAGTGTTTCGGTCCCAACGATGCCTACATAGGCACGCGGGAGCTTGCGCGCCGAACCGGGGCGCTGCCCTCGACGATTACCCGGATAACGTACACCCTTTGCGAGAGAGGATATCTGCGCCGGGATGCCGCCACCGGGCGTTACCGGCTCGGGGCGGCCACGCTGGCGTTGGCATATCCGATGCTGTCGAGCCTGCGGGTACGGCGTATCGCGCGCCCGCACATGCTTGCGCTATCCGAAAGACTGGGCGTAGCCGTTTCATTGGGACGCCGGCACGGAACCAGCATGGTCTACGTGGAGACGGCCTGGCGCACGGACGCGCGATTTCTGCCGCCCGACACGGGCGCGCCGATGCCCATGCTGCTCACGGCGATGGGACGCGCCTGGATCGCAAGCGCGGGCGAAGGAGAGCGCAACGATGTCCTGCGCCGTATCGGACTGGAGCAGCCCCAGGCCTACGCGCGATACGCCCGCGCCGCGTTGCAGTCCGCGCAGGCCTGCAAGCAGCAAGGCTGGTGCAGTTCGAACGATTTCCGCCCCGAGATCGTCGCGGTGGCCGTCCCCCTGGCCGTGCCGGTCGATGGCGTCTCGTATGTACTGAACTGCGGAATGCTCAAGGAGCGTTGTTCCACGCAAGCGCAGATAAAGGCGATCGCCACCGCCTTGAGAGGAATCGCCGCGCTTATTCAGAAGGAACTGGTGGGTGAATGAGCGTGCTCCTCGATCCTGCAAAGGCCTGCCGCCTTGGCGTGGCAGGCCTTGAGGATCAACGGTTGACCAGTTTCTTCGACAGCACCAGCGGCAGCAGGCAGCCGATCAGCAGCGAAGCCGCCAGCGTGTAGACGCCGATATTGGTCGAGTGGGTCTTGTCGACGATCCAGCCGATCACGTAGGGGCTGACGAAGCCCGCCAGGTTACCCGTGGAATTGACCACCGCCACGCCCGTCGCGACGGCCGCGCCGCTGAGGATGGCCGTGGGCAGGCACCAGAACTGGCTCAGCGTGGCCAGCACCCCCACCGTGGCGGCGGTAAGGGCGGCCATGGCCAGCGCGACGTTGCTATGCCCGACCTGCACCACGCAAAGCCAGCCGATGGTGCCGATGATGCCGGGCCAGACGATGTGCCAGCGGCGCTCGCGGTGCGCGTCGGAGCTATGGCCGACCCAGACCATCGCGATGGCCGCGATGGCGTAGGGCAGCACGGTCAGGATGCCGATGACGAGCGGGTCGCTCACGCCGGAGTCCTTGATGAGGGTGGGTAGCCAGAAGCCCACGCCGTACAGGCCCATGATGAAAAAGAAGTAGATGCCGCACAGCAGCCACACCTTCGGGTTGGTGAAGCCGTCGCGCAGCGAGTGCGAGGCGACCTGCCTGGCGTCATTGGTGACGTTGGTGCTCAGCACGTCCTTTTCTTCCTGCGTGAGCCATTTGGCCGTCTTGATGCCGTTGTCCAGGTAGCCGAGCACGAAGAAGCCGAGGATGAAGGAGGGCAGGGCTTCCAGAAGGAACAGCCATTGCCAGCCGGCCCAGCCGTTGACGCCGCCCATGGCGTGCAGGATCCAGCCGGAGATGGGACCGCCGATCACGCCGGCCAGCGGAATGCCCGTCATGAACATGGCGATGATCTTGCCGCGCCGCTGAGCCGGATACCAGTAGGTCAGGTGCAGGATGACGCCCGGGAACAGGCCGGCCTCGGCCAGGCCGAGCAGGAAGCGCAGGAGATAGAACATGCCGGGCGTGGTCACGAACATCATCGCCGCGGACACGATGGCCCAGGTGAACATGACGCGCGCGATCCAGATGCGCGCCCCGACCTTGTGCAGGATGATGTTGCTGGGCACCTCGAAGATGAAATACCCGATGAAGAAAATGCCGGCGCCCAGGCCGTAGACGGCTTCGCTGAAGTTCAGGTCCTGCAGCATCTGCAGCTTGGCGAAGCCGACGTTGACGCGGTCCAGATAGGCCACGATGTAGCAAAGCAGCAGGAAGGGCACCAGGCGCCAGGTGACCTTGGAATAGATGCGGTCCTCGTCGGACTTCGCGGTGCGCGCGTCCAGCGCGTCTGCGGAAACCGAGTTCATGGTTGTCTCCTCGTTTTTTGTAGGAATAGTTGTCGCGCCCCGCCGGTGGTCCGGCGGGGCGGCCGGGGCGTCGGCCGCGTCAGTCGAACATGTCGGGCTGGGTGTTGACCAGTTCGTTCCAGATGGTCTGGAAGTGCAGCCAGCCGATGTAGTCGCTGCCGACGTGTTCGCGGCTGTAGCGCGAGCGTTCCTCGGACACCAGGCGCGGCGTGATGCCGGCTGCGTCGAGCATCAACTGCTGTTGGCAGCAGCGTTCGAGCGCGATGAACCAGAACGCGGCGGCGTCGATGCTGTGCCGGCTGGCGGTGAGCAGGCCGTGGTTCTGGTGGATGGCGGCCTTCACGCCCTTGAAAGCGTGCGCGACCTTGTTGCCCGCCTTGACTTCCACGGCGACCTGGCCGGCCTCGTCGCCGATGACGACGTGGTCTTCGAAGAAGGCGGCGGCGTCCTGGCTGATGGGCGCGATAGGCTTGCCCAGCGCCGCGAAGGCGGTGCCGTAGAGCGTGTGCGCGTGGCACATGGCGACGATGTCGGGATGCATCTCGTGCACGGCCGCGTGCAGCACGAAGCCGGCGCGGTTGATCGCGTGGCGGCCTTCGACCACCTTGCCCTGGTGGTCGGCACAGATCAGGTTCGACACCTTCACCTGCGAGAAATGCACGGCCATGGGGTTGGTCCAGTACAGCTCGGGATGCTCGGGGTCGCGCACGGTCAGGTGGCCGGCGAAACCGTAGTCGAAGCCTTGCAGGGCGAAGGCGCGACAGGCGCCGACCAGATGTTCCTTGCGGTACTGCCGGTGCTCCGCGTGGTTCGGGAATTCGGGGATTTCAGGGAATATCAGCCCCTTCTGCTCGGGCTGGTAGATGGAAACGCGGTCGCCCAGGTCCAGGGCGGTCGCGGGGCGTTCCATGACTGCGGCCATGATTTGTCTCCTTGATGTAGGTCAAAGCACGGCCGATGGTCACATGGGCGTTTACCGATTGACAAACAAAGACTGTTCATGGAATTGTGAATGCCATTCAACTATTCGGGTAATCCAGTTATTTCGATTCATTCATGAGACGCCTGCCCAATTTCGTTTTGCTGAGGGCGTTCGAGGCCGCTGCCCGGTTGGAAAGTTTCACTCTCGCCGCACAGGAACTGCACCTGACGCCCTCGGCCATCAGCCATCAGATCAAGGAGCTCGAAGCGCACTTCGGGCTGGCGTTGTTCCTGCGGCGCAACCGTCGCGTCGAACTCACGCCCGCGGCCACGCGCCTGCTCGACAGCCTGACGCGCGTATTCAACGCCCTGGAGGCCGCCTGTGCGGAGGTGACGCTGTCGCCCAGCCAGGAAGTGCTGGCCGTGCATTGCTCGCCCAGCCTCGCGGTGAAGTGGCTGGGCCCGAAACTGAGCGACTTCACGCATGCCTGTCCCGGCGTCACCATCCGCTTGACGACCGGATCGGAAGCGCTGGATTTGAACCAGATACATGAGGTCGACGCGACGATCTCCTACGGCCGCGCGCTGGAACGGCCCGGGGTCGACGTGGTGTCGCTGGGCGAGGAGCCTACCGTGCCGCTGTGCGCGCCCGAGCTGCTGGCCGGCGCCGTGGACATCCGCCGGCTGTTGCGCGAGTCGGTGCTGATCGACTCTCCCCTGAGCCCGCTGAAATGGCGCGACTGGTTCGAGGCCAACAAGCTGCCGTTGCCGGAACGTCCGCGGCCGTCCTTCGACCGCGCGGCGATGGCGATCTCGGCGGCGGCCGACGGCATGGGCGTGGTGCTCGAAAGCACGCGTCTGGCCGCGCGGGAATTACGCCGCGGCGAACTGGTGGAAATCCGCGACGCGTCGCTGGTGCGGTTCCGGCGGCACACGCATTTCCTGTCGTGCCGGAAGAACGAACTCGGCCAGAAGAAGGTCGCGGCCTTCCGGGCGTGGCTGCTGGAAAAGGCCGCGCAGGATTGAGTCGCGGTGTTTCGTGCCGGGCCTGGATACCAATCCGCATTACGCCGCACGCGATCGGATCTCGTCCCGGCCAGTACGTATCCCGTATCTCTCGCCCCCCCTCAGCCGCCCGCCAGTTCATAGCCGGTGCTGCGCCCGCCGCCCGGCGACTTCTCCAGCACGCCCAGTTCGAGCAATTGCGTGATGTCGCGCAGCGCGGTGTCGGGCGAACACTTGGCGATGGCGGCCCACTTGCTGCTGGTGAGCTTGCCGTCGAAGCCGTCGAGCAGGCGGTTGAGCAGCTTTACCTGCCGCTCGTTTAGCGGCAGGCCCGCCCATCGTTGCCAGAACCGCGACTTGGCCAGCACGGCATCCAGCGTGGTCTGCGCACTGGCTACCGCGCTAGCCAGCGTATCGAGGAACCACGACAGCCAGCCGGTGACGTCCAGCGAGCCCTTCTGCGTGCGCTCCAGCATGTCGTAGTAGTTCTTGCGCTCGCGCTGGATTTGCGCCGATAGGCTATAGAAGCGTTGCGGGCTGCCGTCGGCACGAGAGAGAAACAGATCGCCCACGGCGCGGGCGATGCGTCCGTTGCCGTCGTCGAACGGATGCAGCGTCACGAACCACAGATGCGCCAGCCCGGCCTTGATGAGCATCGGCTCGTCGGTTTCCTCGCTGGCCCACGCCAGGAAGCGTGCCATCTCGACAGGCAGCACATCGGCGGGCGGCGCCTGGAAGTGAATCCTGTGTCGTCCCACCGGACCGGATACGACCTGCATCGGTCCGCCGGCATCGCCACGCCACTGACCCACGGCGATCTTGGTCATGCCCGAATAGCCGGTCGGGAACAGCGCTGCGTGCCAACCGAACAGGCGCTTCTCCGTCAGTGGGTCGGTGCCGCCGGAGGTGGCGTCGAGCACCATTTCGACCACGCCCTCGACGTGCCGGTCCACCGGCGCGACCGCGCCGATGTCCACGCCCAGGCGCCGGGCGATGGACGAGCGCACCGATACGACGTTCAACACCTCGCCCTCGATTTCGCTGGTCTTCACCACGTCCTCGGTCAACGCGGCCAGGCTGGCCTGGTCGCGCAGCGCCATGCCCACGTCGGCCAGACGGCCCAGCAGCACGCCTTGGGCACGGCTGGCCGCGGCCAACGGCCCGGCTAGCGCCGACAGGTCGTAGCGCCAGGCCGGCCAGTCGGGGGCTTGCCAGATATAGAGACTTTCTCCGCGATTCATGCGGAGATTAAACAGCCGATTCGCCGCAAGAGCAAGCTATTCTCCGCAGATTATACGGAGAATAGGGGCGTTATTCACCGCATTGACCTGGCCTGCGGTATCGAAACCGTAGCTCATTCAGCATGCGGCAAATTCCCGCCCTCTGGCCTCACGAACCCCGGTGCGCTTTGCGGGACGCGGCCTTGAATTCGTCCAGGAAGAACCGCAGGCCGCCCACCTGCTGCTCCAGATAACTCCCCGTTGCCATCGATTCCGGCGCGCGCTTGTCGCCGGTGGGTAGATACTCGTCCGAGAAGTCCGCCGTGCCGAACAGCATGTCCCAGAACGGAAAGACCGCGCCGTAGTTGCACGAGTTGCGGCCGGCCGCGCGCAGGCCGTGATGCAGCCGGTGAAAACGGGGCGACACCAGCAGCCTGTCGCCGAGCCAGCCGAACGAGAGCCTGATGTTCGCGTGGCTGAGGCTTTCGATAAAGCGCATGAACAGGAAGAGCAGGGGAAACTGCAGCGGCGGAACGCCGATGGCGAGTCCGACAACGCCGAACCACACGCCGGCGACGAGATCGTCCAGCAGGTGATTGCGGTCGTCGGACCAGAAGCTCATCTGCCGCTGTGCGTGATGCAGCGCGTGCAGCGCATACCAACTGCGGAACATATGGGATAGCCGATGCCGCCAATAGTCCGCGCAGTCGAGGATCAGCGCATAGCAGATGAAAGTGACGACCGGGTGCCCGAACAAGGGGGGAAAGATCGTCTCCAGCGTCGGCGGAATATAGCCCTGGCTCACGAGGAAACCGTTGACCCACACCTGCACCTGGTAGAACAGCAGGAAACTGAAGACCGGCAGCACGCCTACCCGGTTGAGGATGGTATAGAACGCATCGGTCAGCACGGCCTTGCGGTTTTCCCAGCGTTCGATCGGGAAAAAGGCCTCGAGCGGCCAGCACACGGCATATGTCGCGATCACGGCAAAAAAGCCGTATACGCAGATGAGCGCCCAGTCGAAAGAGAGTTCTTCCCACTGCATCCAGCCGAAGCGATAAAGCAACGGCAACACGAGATACTGATCGATCTCGCCGGCCACCATATTGAAGAATCTGTCGATGAAGGTCAGCATGGCGGGCTTGCTACAGGGTTTCGGCCGTGATGAGGCCGGAACGGTTCAGTTCGGTCGTGAGATAAATGCCGTGCGGAGAGCGGCCGACCGCGATCGTTTCGTAGTCGCCGCTGGCCGGATCGAGCACGGCAACCTGCTCCCGGAAACGCAGCGTGACCCACAGCTTGCCGTCCGGCGCGACGCCGATGTCGTCGGGACCCGACGCATGAAAAGGATAGGTGCGGCGCAGCGCGTAGGTATTGGGGTCGAGCGCGACGAGCGAGCCGCCGATGCGGTTGCTTACGTACAGCGTCTTGCCGTCCGGCGTGAGGAAAATATTGTGCGGGCCCACGCCGGTCTTGATCTTGCGCAGGATCTTGCCGTCCGCGGGATCGAGTTCGGCGACGTAGTCGGCCCCCATGACGCAGACCAGCAGTTTGCCGTTGTGGTACAGCACGCCGGCGGGCGTCGCGCCAACCTTCGACGTCCAGCGGACCGTCATATTGGCGAGGTCGAAGGCGACCACGCTGTCGGACTCCTGCATCGAACTGAAGCTGGTGCGCGAGTCCGGCGTGAAATCGAGATGGCTCGGCATTTTGCCGGCCTTGAAGCGTTTCACGAGCGTGAGGTCGTCGGCGCGATAGAAATCGACGTAGTTCAGGCGCAGCGCATTGACGACCAGGTAGCGATGGTCCGGACTGAAACCGAGTTGATAGGGGTCGGCGATCGTCTTGTGGCCGATCGCCGTGCCGTCGCGCGGATCCACGACGAACAGCGCGTTGCCGCTGGCGTCGGCGATATAGAGCTTGCTGCGATCGGGGGCCAGCGCCCAGTGGCTGGGCTCCCGCAGCGTCGGCAGCGTGCGCACGACTTTGTGCGTGGCCATGTCGATGACCGACACGCTCGCCTCGCCGGAATTCATGACGATGGCGAGTGCCGGGGCTGGCGCGGCCGCGGCGGCGAGGATGGGACGAAGCGAAAGCAACGGTGGCAGGCTCAAGCCCAGGGGGAGGGCAAGACCACGGCCAAGCCACTTACGACGGGAAGACTTCATTGGAATGTAAGGTCCGAAATGCGGAGTGATGCGCGCAAGGCAAAGGTTGCACGGCGCACCGTGCGCGGGAGAGACGTGTATACAAAAACTATAGTGTTTCAAGCTTTCAATCGGCCGACTAGGATCGTGGCCCACAGATCGCGGCCGACACCCGGCGAGCTTGTGCCGCCCTCGTGGGCGGCGGGAGCGTCTTCCGGGAAGCCGGCGGCCGGTGTGGACTCAGTGCGGACTGATTCTTGGATAGGAAAACCGCGGAACCGTTCACAACGATTCCATCGTGGCATTGCCTGGCCGTCCCGTGCCTTTTGTTGAATTGTGGCTGAAATTCGATAGAATCATATTAATTCTCATTCACATCGCCTCTTTTTGTCGGATATGAGGCAAAGGAAAGGCCTCATGGGCGCCGCGTCGGTCCCGCTTCCGCAACAACAAGTCGAAACGCTCTACACCAACCACCATGGTTGGTTGCAGGGGTGGCTGCGCTTTCGCCTGGGTGATGCGGCTGATGCGGCGGACCTGGCGCACGACACGTTCGTGCGGTTGATCACCCGCCCACGATGCTTCGAAAGCAGCCAGGAGGCCCGAAGCTACCTGAGGACCATCGCCTCCGGCCTGTGCATCGATCTCTGGCGCCACCGCGAAATCGAACGTGCCTGGCTGGAAACCTTGGCCGCGCGGCCCGAGGCGTATGCCCCCTCGGCCGAAGACCAGACGGCGGTGCTTCAGGCTCTGTATGAAATCGACGCCATGTTGCGCCATCTGCCGCCCAAGGCCGCTCGCGCCTTCGTCCTGGCGGTGGCGTGCGGCATGACGCATCAGGAAGTCGCACGCGAACTGGACGTGTCCTCGCGCATGGTCGGACACTATCTCACCCAGGCCATGCTCCATTGCATGCGGCTGGAAGCGCGCAACCTGGCCCAGGCCGGCGCCACCATCCCGTGAGCGTCCTGCTACACGCCGGCGCCGCCATGCCTTCGCACGAGGCGATGGAGCAGGCCGCCGCGTGGTTCTCGCTGCTGCACTCCGGAACGGTTATCGACGCCGACCGTGCGCGCTGGCAAGGCTGGCTGGCCAGCAGCGAGGACCACCGTGCCGCGTGGGCCGTCGTCGAGCGCGTCAGTCAACGCTTCCGGTCTCTGCAGGCCGATGCTTCGCCGCGCCAGGCCGCCGACGCGCTGCAACTGGCCAATCGCCGGCTCGCCCGGCGCCGCGTCGTGCTCGGCGTAGCCGCCATCGCCGGCGCGGGCAGCGCGCTTGGCTGGACGCTCTGGCGGCAACCCGGCGCGGTGGATGCCCTCTTGGCCTGGGCCGCGGATTACCGCACTGGTACCGGCGAGCGGCACGAAGTCCGTCTGGCCGACGGCACCCGGGTCTGGCTCGGAAGCGCCAGCGCTTTCGACCAGAACTACGGCGCCAGCCTGCGCCGGCTACGCTTGCGTGCCGGCGAAATCCTCATCCAGACCGCCGCGGAGGCGGCCCGCCCCTTCGTCGTCGATACGGCCCAAGGCCGCATGCGCGCGCTGGGCACGCGCTTCAATGTGCGGCTGGACGGAGAGGGCGGCACGCTATTGGCCGTCTACGAGGGCGCCGTCCAGATCACCCTGGCCGCGAGCGCCGGACGCGCCGCTGCAGGAAGCGCCGCCGCCGGAAACGCCACCATAGGCGCCGGCCAGCAGGTGCGTTTCACCGCCGACCGGCTGGAAGCGATCGTCCCCGCCGATCCCGCGCGCGAAGTCTGGTCTCGCGGCGTTCTTCTCGCGCAGGACATACCGCTGGGCCAGGTCGTCGCAGAACTATCCCGCTACCGCCACGGACACATGGCGGTGGCGCCCGACGTCGCAGGGCTTCCCGTTCTCGGCAGTTACCCGCTCGACGATGTGGACGGCGCCTTGGCCATGCTCCAGAAGTCGCTTCCCATCCGGATCCGTCGTCCTCTGCCCTGGTGGACGACGATCGAGGCGCGCGCTTCTTAGTGTCCTCCGGTGGTTACAAAATTCTATGGCGAAATCCGCCCAAGCCATTTCCACATTTTTTCCTTTCATCCGGTTTACCTGGTGAGATCGAAACAAGTCGGCGATCGGCAGGCAATGGCATGCCGCAAGGCGGGAATGGCGACGAGTCTCGGTCCGATGCTTCATTCGTTTGAACCGAGGAAGGTAAACATGTCTCGTCACCCAGCGCATGGCCGTTTCAGGTCGGCGCATCCCCCGCGCTTTATCCGCAGGTCCCCGCCGCTGGCCACGCACCTGCTGGTGGCCGGCGGCGTCGCCATCGGCGCCGGCTGGGCGGGCCACGCGTATGCGCAGCACGCCGCGTCCGCGCCGGCAACTCAGCCCGGCGCGGCGGCCGCCCGTAGCTACGATATTCCCGCCGGACCGCTGAACGCGGTGCTGATGCGCTTTCTTGCCGAATCGGGCGTGCTGCTTTCCGGCAGCACGGAACTCGCCCAAGGCAAGAACAGTTCCGGTGTGCAAGGCATCTTCACGCCCGAGGCCGCGCTCGCCGCGCTGCTGGCAGGCACTGGCCTGCAAGCCGTGCCGGATGCACGCGGGCGCTACCTGCTGCGGCCGGCGCCGGGAGGCGCGGAAGCGCCCACCGTGAGCACGCTGGAGGCCGTCACGGTCACGGCGCAAGCCGCCCGTGCGGATGGCCTGCCCGAAGCCTATGCGGGAGGGCAGGTGGCGCGTGGCGGTCGCGTGGGGTTGCTGGGCAACATGGACTTCATGGATACGCCTTTCAACCAGACCAGCTACACCGCCGAGCTGATGGAAAACCAGCAGGCGCAGATGATCGCCGATGTGTTGGTGGGGGACCCGTCGGTAAGGGATTCGGGACGCAAGTACGGCCAGGCGTCCAATGCCTTCTTCATTCGCGGCTTGCCGTTTAGCACGGCGGATGCTTCATTCAATGGCTTGCGCGGCATTTTCCCGATGTATCGGCAGCCCGTCGAGGCCCTGGAACGCATCGAAGTGCTCAAGGGGCCGAACGCATTGCTCAACAGCATGGGTGGCAGCATCGCGGGCGACATAAACCTCGTTCCCAAGCGAGCCGCCGATGAACCCCTGACCCGGTTGACTACCGGTTATATGTCCGACAGCCAGATCAATACCCATCTCGATGTGGGAAGGCGGTTTGGAGAGGACAATGCCTGGGGCATCCGCGTCAATGCCGTGTATCGCAATGGCGACACGCCGATCGATCAGCAGGGCGGCCACCTCGGCATGGGCGCCGTCGCCCTGGACTATCGGGGCGAGCGGTTGCGCCTGTCTCTGGACCTGCTGCATCAGAAGGCCAGGCTGCGCAATATCTCTCCCTTTTCATTTTCTTTCGCCACGGCCGATATTCCGGACGCGCCCCGGTCCAGCAACGCCGTCTTGCTGGGCGGCGAGGCCGAGCACGAGGAATCGTCGGCCGCCTTCCGCGCCGAATACGATTTCAGCGATGCCGTGTCCGCCTACGTGGCGGCGGGACATCTGCGGCAGCGTTCGGACGTGGTCACCACCCAGATCGCGAATGTCATGCCGAACGGCGACTACCGGGGCACGCTGGCCTCCGATGCCTATGGCATGGACAACACCAACATCCAGGTGGGCACGCAGATCCGTTTTGCCACGGGCCCGGTGCAGCACAAACTGGCGCTGACCGCCGATCGGTTCCATCAGCGCAACCTGCAACGTTCCGGCGGACGAAGCATCAGCGGCCCTACGGTTTCGGGAAATATCTACGAACCCACGACCGGGCGGTTGCCTGCCCAACTCCGGACAGGTACGTGGGGCGATCTTTCCACTGTCGACAGGCAGAGCGTCGCCGTTGCCGATACGCTTTCATTCATGGAAGACCGGCTCAACGTCATCGCGGGCGTCCGCAAGCAATATGTCGAGCAAGAAGTCCTGACCACTGGCGTTGACTATAAAGACGACGCCTTGACGCCCATGGTCGGACTGGTGGTCAAACCTCTTTCCGATCTTTCGTTGTATGCCAATTACATCGAAGGGCTGCTGCAGGGCTCTGTCGTCAATGACCCGACCTCGCCCGACAACGGCACTGTCTTTCCCCCTTATAAGACCAGGCAATACGAAGTGGGGGTCAAGAAGGATTTCGGCGACTTTGCGACGACCATAAGCCTGTTCGAGATCAAGCAGCCGAGCCAGATCGTGGACCCGGCCACACGGGAATACAGCCGGGACGGCAAACAGAGAAATCGCGGCATTGAATGGAATGTCTTCGGCCAATTGACGCCGCGCTTGAGCATGATGGGCGGCGTGAGCTACATCGATGCCAAGCTGACCAACACCGCTGGCGGGACGAATAATGGCAATCGCGCTCCGGGGGTGCCTAAATTGCAAGCCAATCTGGGCCTCGATTGGGCCGTGCCGGGGGTGCCGGGCCTGACGGTCGGCGGTCGGGTCATACGAACGGGCAACGCCTATCTCGACGCCGCCAATACCCAGCAAGTCAGCGGCTGGACGCGCTTCGACCTGGGGGCGCGCTACACCACCCGCATCGCCGGCAAGGCTGTCACCTTTCGCGGCAACGTCGAAAACGTATTCAACAAAGACTACTGGATTGCCGTCAACGGTGGCGCGGTGATGAGCTCGCCGCGCACGTTCATGCTGTCGGCCTCGGTGGATTTCTGAATAAGCCTGCCTTTCGCTACGCCGCGAGCGACGGCAGCCATCTTCCTTGATAGATAAATGGAGAACACAATGATCCGCAAGACTTTCCTTCTACTGAGCCTGGCCACCCTCGCCGCAACGGCAAACGCGCACCAGATCTGGCTCGAACAGCCCGCCAAGGGCAACGCCGTGATCCGGTTCGGCGAATTCGGGGAGAACCTGCGCGAAGCCTCTCCCGGTCTGCTGGACAAATTCGGCAAACCCACTGCCACGCTGCTTTCTGCCCAGGGCAAGGACACGAGCGCCGACGGCAGCAAGACCGCCAGCGGCTTCGCGCTGCCCTTCGCCGCCAAGACGGGCCAATCCATCGTGGCCGAAGACGCGAATTTCCCGCTGCGCAAGTTCAAGCAGGGCGATAAGGAAGTGACGAGCTGGTTTTACCCCGCCGCGCGCCTGATCACCGGCTTCGCCGAGCAGTCCCCGAAACTGACGCTCGACCTGGTGCCCACCGGCCAACCGGGCGAATTCAGGCTCACCTTCAAGGGGCAGCCGCTGCCCAGGACCAAGGTCGTCCTCCTCACCCAATCAGGTTGGGGAAAGGAAGGCCACACCGATGAACAGGGTTTGGTGAAGTTCGATATGCCCTGGAAGGGGCAGTACGTTGCGGAGGCGATGCATATCGAGCGCGTGCCGGGCGAGCGTGCCGGGGAGAAGTATGACGGCATCAATCATGTGACCACGCTCACCTACGTGAAGCCCGCCGGCGTGCCACCGATTCCCGCTGGCCCGGCGGCAACGCCGAACAAGTGAATACGGTGTTCGTCAAGGCGCGCCGGATGCTCGGCGCGGGGCCGCTCGTCGCGCGCATCGTGGCTGCCCTGTTTGGCGGCTACGGGCTGGCGGCGCTGACCAGCGTGGCGGCCGTGGTCCTGCCGATCGATCGCACCCAGGCCGTATTCGCCGGCATGCTGCTTAGCTTCCTGGTCTACACGCTGGCGGTCGTCTGGGTCTTCGCGGTGCGCTCGGCCACGCGCGCCTGGGTGGGGCTGCTGGTGGCCGCGTTGCCGCTGGGGCTGGCGGCCTGGTCCGTCTGGAACGCGGGAGTCCCCTCATGACCTCTCATGGCGATTCCAAGGCAGGCAAGGCAGGGCCGCAGCCGCGCGGCATCCGCCAGACGATGTCCGATCTGCACATCTGGGCGGGTCTGCTGGCGGGCTGGATCCTCTACGCCATGTTTTTCACGGGCACCGTGGCCTACTTCCGCGACGAGATGTCGCAATGGATGCGTCCCGAGCTGCCCGCGCAACGGCACGTGCCGGACGCGGCCGAGGTGGCGCAACGCATCGTGGGCGCGTTCGCCACGCTGGCGCCTGCCAGCCCGACGTGGAATATCGGCCTGCCGGATGAACGCAACAATGTGGTGAACGTCTTTTGGCTCGATCCGAATGTGCCCGGCCGTGCCGGCTTCAGGACCGCGGTATTGAACCCGTCCACGGGACAGAAGCTGAATGCCCGCGACACCGAGGGCGGCGATTTTTTCTACCGCTTCCATTTTCAGTTCCACTACATGAAGCCGCTATGGGGCCGCTGGATCGCGGGCTTTTGCGCCATGTTCATGCTGGTGGCCATCGTCAGCGGGGTGATTACGCACAAGAAGATATTCATCGACTTCTTCACCTTCCGCTGGGGCAAGGGGCAGCGGAGCTGGCTGGATGCACATAACGCGCTCTCCGTTTTCGGACTGCCCTTTCACCTGATGATCACCTATAGCGGGTTGATTACGCTGATGCTGCTGTACATGCCGTGGGGGGCCGACGCGGCTTTCAAGCAGCGCCAGGCGCTGACCGCCGAGATGAGCGCGCGTATCCCGCCCGGCAAGCCCAGCGGGCACAAGGCGGATCTGGCATCGGTGGCCGATATGGTGCGCCAGGCCCAGGCGCGCTGGGGCCGCGACAACGTCGGCCGCGTGATCGTCAACCACCCTGGCGACGCGGCGGCCCGGGTGGCCGTGTTGCGCGGCGACTTCGAACGCGCATCGGTCAGCCCGCAGTACATGCTGTTCGACGGCGCCAGCGGCGAGCTGCTCCAGACCAGGGACAAGGTGGGCGCAATGGCCGAGACGCGCGGGGTGTTGTATGCGTTGCACATGGGGCGCTTTGCCGACGCCACGGTGCGCTGGCTGTACTTTTTGGTAAGCCTGGCGGGGACGGCGATGGTCGGCACCGGGCTGGTGTTGTGGACCGTCAAGCGACGGGCCAGGCTGCCCGACCCCGACAAGCCCTATTTCGGCTTCCGGTTGGTGGAACGCTTGAACATCGCGTCGATCGCGGGGCTGTCCGTCGCGGCGGCGTCCTTGCTGTGGGCCAACCGCTTGTTGGCGCCGCATCTGGCCAAGCGCGCCGACTGGGAGATCCATGTGTTCTTCATCGCCTGGGGGCTGGCCTTGGCGTGGGCGCTGCTGCGGCCCGCAAAGCGGGCCTGGGTCGAACTGCTGTGGGCCGCCGCCGGGCTGCTGGCATTGCTGCCCGTGGTGAGCGCGGTGACGACGAGCCGGCCCCTGTGGCGTAGCGTGGCGCAGGGCGACTGGGTATTCGCGGGCTTCGAACTGACCCTGTGGGCGCTGGCCGCCCTGCATGCCATGCTGGCGTTGCGCACCCTGCGCCACCGGCCCAGGACGAAACCGGCGCGGCCGGTGTCCAAGTCCGCCAGCGCGCCAGCGGCCGGCGATCCCGCTTCTGGCCAGGTGCCCGGGACGTCCCCGCGATGAGCCATGCCCTGACAGCCCTGGTGTCGCTGATCGCCTTTGCGTTGTTGGCATTGGCGATGGACCGGCATCAGCAGAACCTGTTCAGCCGCGAACTGGGCGCGGGCCCGAGCAGCCTGTTGCGCATCGGTGGGTGGGGGGCGCTCGCCGCCTCGCTCGCCATCGCCGTCCATGCCCAAGGCTGGTCGCTGGGGTTGGTGGCCTGGTGCGGGCACATCGGCCTGGGCGCCGGACTGGTCCTCCTGGCGCTGATCGCGTGGGAGCGGTTCAAGGCGCGCTGAGCGGCAGCGGATGCAGCGTTCCCAGGCAGAATATTTGTCGAAATGAGAACTGTTTGCAATAATTGCAACTCCGCCCAGCGCACTTTCCATCGCCATGTCCCGTCGCCGCTCTTCCGAACATGGATGGCTCGCCTATTACGGCGAGTTGCTCGGCCTGTGGACCACGCGTTCCCGGCACTCCCATTCGGATCGCGAGGACGCCGTGCACGACGCGGTGCTCAGCATGCTGGAAAATGGCGTCGGCGCGGTCAAGGATCTCCGTGCATACCTGGGCCGGGCC
Source organism: Bordetella genomosp. 10 (assembly GCF_002261225.1). Taxonomy (NCBI): domain Bacteria; kingdom Pseudomonadati; phylum Pseudomonadota; class Betaproteobacteria; order Burkholderiales; family Alcaligenaceae; genus Bordetella; species Bordetella genomosp. 10. The sequence continues at coordinate 2,800,373 of NZ_NEVM01000005.1, read as the reverse complement.
TCCCACAATAAATTGGTGGACATCCATCGCCGCCGCAGCGTGATCGAGACCGTTACCCTGGATGAACTGGCCGAGCACGAACATCCGCACGGGACCGACGCGGAGGCAACCGTCCGTGCCTCGCTGCTCAATGATGCGCTTCAGCGAGCCCTGGAAGAACTGCCGCTCAAATGCCGCCAGGTGTTTATCTGGAACAAGATCGAAGGGCGCACGCAAGAGGAAATCGCGTTGACGATGGGGCTGTCCCAGAGCATGGTGGAGAAGTATATGAAGCGGGCGTTGGATCACCTGTATGATCGTTTGCAGAATTACGCCTCTCATTGATTCCGGATTTCCTGCCAGCGAAACGTCAAGCGTATGAAAGGACCGTTTGTTTCCTGCCATCCGGGACCCGTCCGAGGGCTACCCTTGCCATGACCGATCCATACAGCGATGACGCGGACAAAGCTGCCCGCGCTCAGGCCATAGAATGGTTTTCGCGCATGCAGTTGCGACCGTTGACGCCCGCGGAGCGCGCGGAATACGAAGCATGGCGCGCCGCGAGCCCCCACAACGACCGGCATTGCCGCGTTCTCGAAACCATCTGGACGGCCGCGGACAACGTGCCTCGCGAAAAGATGCGTGCCATGCTGGGGCAAACCGAAAAGGCTGTCGCGCCGGTCTACGGCCGGCGCGGGTTCGTATGGGGCCTGGGCACGGCCTGTACCGCTGCGGTCGTCGCCGGCATCGCCTGGACGCAGTGGCATGACGGTCCTCCCGATTTCACGGCTGACCTTTCCACTGCCCAAGGCGAGCGGCGGGAAGTGCGTCTTCCCGACGGATCGGTACTCTCCTTGAACACGGCCACGCGCGCCACGGTTCGCTTCTACGCGACCCGGCGGGAAGTTCTCCTGGAAGCGGGGGAAGCCCTGTTCACGGTCTATCCGGACAAGTCGCGTCCATTCATCGTGACGGCGGACCAGGCCGAAGTCCTCGTCACGGGCACGGTCTTCAACGTGCGGATCGACGCCGATCGAGTATCGGTGGCCGTCCGCAGCGGCAGCGTGCGGTTTTCGACAGGACACTGGTGGAATCGGCAGACGACCCAGCTCGCGGCGGACCAGGTGGCGCGACTGCAAGGCGCCCGATTGCAGCCGGCCCATCAAGGCGATGTCGCCGCCGCGACCGCATGGCAACGCGGGCGTCTGGTCTTCCAGGATACGCCGTTGGTCACCGTGGTGGCGGAGCTGAACCGCTATCTGCGAAAACCGCTGCGCATCGCCGACCCGCGGCTGAATTCCGTGCGCGTGGCTGGCACGCTCGGCATCGACGACCCCGAGTCGATGCTGGATGCCTTGCCCGCCATCGCGGCGCTGCGCATCGTTCGCGACGCCGACGGCGGATACATGATCGCGCCTCGCTGAGTTTCCGTCGCTTGAATCGTCGTGGGAAAAACGCCCGCGACACCGCGCCATTGATGAGTTTCATCTTGTTTCAAAAAGAGGCGCCGTAGCCGTTCCGGTTTTTTTTCTTCCCAACCGTCAAAGCTAACGGAGGGCGGACCTTGCCTGCGCTCTGTGGCCCCGCGACGACGGGACTGGCGCGAACACGCGCAGCGATATCTCCGGAACGTGATTCATCGTGTCTACCTCAAGGCTTCAAAGGCATCCCTGCACGACAAGGCTGTCCATTCGACGGCAATCATGGCGGTTCATCGGCGCGCTCGTCGCCATCCTGATCGGTTTATGCGGAACGCCCGTGGCGGCCCTGGCCCAGGATGCGCCGATTCGGATCAGCATTCCGGCGGCGCCGCTGGGAGATGCGCTCATACAGTTGGGCGAGCAGGCATCGCTGCAGATTTTCTATCCCCCCGATCTGGTGAAGGGACGTTCCGCGCCTGCCGTATACGGGCAATTGTCTCCCGAGCAGGCGCTGCAACGGCTGCTGGAAGGGACGGGAATAACGTATCGGCGCAAGGGCAACAGCATCACGCTTCTCGCCGCCGACAAGTCCGGCGCCGTTACGCAACTCTCGTCCGTCAGTGTCGTCGGCGCTCCGGTAAAGGATCCGACGACGGAAGGCACCGGCTCGTACACGACGAATGCGATGACGATAGGCAAATTGCCGCTGGCGCCACGGGAGATTCCACAGTCGGTCAGCGTCATGACACGCCAGCGCATGGACGACCAGAATATGCGCGACATCGACGCGGTGATGACCTGGGCGCCCGGCGTCTATTCGGCATACTCGGGCGGAACCGATACGGGCGGGCATGCGTGGTATTACTCGCGCGGCTACAACCTGCTGGGCCAATACGACGGCATCCCCGCCTATAACGCCAATGGCGCCCTGCAAGCCTTCGATATGTCCATGTACGACCGGGTGGAGATATGGCGGGGGCCATCGGGACTGCTGCAAGGCTCGGGCGAACCCGGCGGGGTGGTGAACATGGTGCGCAAGCGCCCGACGTCCGAAACCCGGCTTTCCGCGAATTTGTCGCTGGGTTCGTGGGATTACCGCAGGGCCGAACTGGATGCCAGCGGTCCCCTCAACGAGTCGGGCACGGTGCGCGGGCGCGCCGTGGTCGTCGGCCAGGACCAGCATTATTTCTACGATCGGTCCCATGGAAAACTGGGCATGGCCTATGGCGTGATCGAAGCGGACCTGACGCCGGACACGCTGCTGACGCTTTCCGCCACGACCCAGTACAGCAAGGCCAGCCCGGTTTTCAATGGCTTGCCCGGATATATCACGGGCGGCCTTCCCGACGTCTCCAGGTCGACCAATTCCAGCCTCGACTGGACCAGTTCGGAAGAGCAGACGAATGAGTTCTATGCCAGCCTGAAGCAACGATTGGGCGACGATTGGAACATCGAGGCCAGCACCATCTATCGCACGCAAGACGGAAAGTACAAGAGAGGGTATCCCACGTTCAGCGGGCTGGATTCCGCGACCGACGAATCCTCCTACTATCTGAATCGCGACAAGACGCGGGCAACCTGGTTCGTCGCCGACGTCCATGCCGATGGTTCGTTCCAGGCGCTGGGACGGAAGCACCAGTTGGCGCTTGGCGTGAACTACAACAAATATCGACTCAGCGATCGCTACGCGGACAACTGCTGCATAACCGTGACGGGCGTCAATATCTTCGAGCGCGACGTCGCGGAACCCGATTGGGGCGGCTTCGGTTCTCCCAGCAAGACCGACATCGTCCAGAAGAGTCTGTATGGGCAAATGCGGCTGTCGGTCCTCGACCCGCTGACGGTCGTCATGGGAGGACGTCTTACCGACTTCGAAGCCACGACCAGCTATAGCCATGCCGACGCTTCGGGCAAGTTCACGCCATATGGCGGGTTGATCTATGACATCACCCGGAACTGGTCCCTGTATGGCAGCTATAGCGACATCTTCATTCCCCAGACGCAGCAGACCTTCGAAGGGAGTGTCCTGAAGCCCCGGGTGGGCAGGCAATATGAAGTGGGCGCCAAAGGGTCGTTTTTCGACGGGGGGCTGAACGCGTCCATAGCGGCCTTCGATCTGCGGGACCGCAACCGTTCCTACGCCGATCCCGCGCACAGCGGCTATTACCTGGCGGCCGGCGAGGTGCAAAGCCGAGGTTGGGAGACGGAGGTATCGGGCAGCCCGATGCGAGGTTGGAATCTCTCCGCCGGCTATACCTTCATGCAGACAAAGTATCTCAAGGATCCCAACAACCAGGGCGCGGCATACAGCACCGCGCCCAAGCACAGCGTCAAGGTATGGAGCGATCACGACCTGGGGGCGCTGCTTCCCGGCCTCGATGCCGGGGTCGGCGTTCGCGTGTTCAGCCGGGGCGGGGCGCAGCCTTATGGCCAGGGAGGCTACGCGGTCGTCGACATGCGGGTCGGCTATCGCATCAACGCTCACCTCTCCGCGGCGTTGAATATCGGCAATCTGCTGGACCGCAAGTATTGGCAGTCCCTGGGCGGCGGCGAAACCGGAAATATCTACGGCACGCCGCGCAATGTGATGCTGACCCTGCGCGCGACCTACTGAGGCGAGGACCGCGACTTGAATCTCAGAACCTGGGCATGGCTGCACAAATGGAGCAGCCTGGTCTGCACGATATTCCTGCTATTGCTATGCCTGACGGGGCTGCCGTTGATTTTCCTGCATGATCTCTACGGCCCGCTGTATGAAGATCCGCCGCCCGCGCTACAGCAATTGCCGCCCGGGACGCCTCGTGTATCGCTCGACGTCATCGCTGACCAGGCTTTGCGCCGGCATCCGGCGGCGCATATCGAGGCCATCGTGGGGTTGAGCGATAGCGAACCCAGGCTCGGGGTATCGATGGAGATTCCCAAGGCGGAGGGCGGCGACGAGGACATCAGGTTGCAGTTGGACGCCAGGACGGCCAGGGTGCTGTATGACTCCAGCCAGCATGCGCGGAAAAGCACGGGACCGAATTTCCTGAACATCATGGCGGGGCTGCACATGAACCTGTTGTCCGGATTGCCCGGCGCCATGCTGCTGGCCGCGATGGGCATCCTGTTTCTCGTGGCGCTGGTTTCCGGCGTGGTCCTTTATGGACCTTTCATGCGAAGGATCGCGTTCGGAACGGTGCGTCGCGGCAGGTCCCGGCGGCTGAAATGGCTGGACGTCCATAATCTTCTGGGCATTGCGACGGTCGCCTGGGCCGCCGCCGTGGGCGCGACGGGGGCGATACAGACATTCTCCGACCTGATGTTCGATCACTGGAAGGATACGGTGGTGCACGACGCGCTGGCGTCATACGACGGCGTGCATCCTCCCGACCCCCGGCATCTGGTCCCGGTCCAGCAGGCCGTCGACGTGGCCCGCCAGGCGCTGCCGCCCAATATGGACATCGTCAGCGTGCTTTATCCCGGGGAAGACTCCGTCAGCCCCTATCATTATTTCCTGTGGGCGAAAGGCGCCCGCTCGTACGAGCGCTTCGTCTTCTCGCCGATATTGGTCGACGCGGCGACGGGAACGCTCACGTCCGCGGCTTCCTTTCCCTGGTACATGCGGCTCATCGCGATCGCCCGGCCCTTGCACCTCGGTGATTATGCCGGCATGCCATTGAAGATCCTGTGGACGGTCCTGGACCTGATCGCCATCGCGGTGCTGGGGACCGGCATATACCTCTGGATCGCGAAGTTCTAGAGAGGAGGGGATGCGAAGGCGCTTGGCCGATGCGCATCCAGCCATTCGATCAGTTTCTCCGGCAGCATCGGCCGTGCGATGAAATAGCCTTGCCCCTCGTTACAGCCCCAACTCCGCAGCAGTTCCAGCGCTTCACGTGTTTCGATGCCCTCGGCCACCACGCGAAACCCCATGCTTCTTGCCAATTCGATGATGGAGTGAGCCAAGCGTTGGTCGCGTTCGCCCGCAGCGAGATTCCTGACAAAGGATTGGTCGATCTTGACCACCGTGGCGGGTAGCTCGCGCAGGTAGATCCAGTTGCTGTAACCCGTTCCAAAGTCATCGATGACCACCGTCACGCCAGCGTCGCGGGCCCGGCGCAATCGACTTGCGACTTCTTCCGGCTCGGTCATCAACGCGCTTTCGGTGAATTCGATTTTGAAGCCAGACGGATCGATGCCGTGCTGCGCCAGCAGTTCCATCATCAGATCGACATACGAGGGTCCATCCAGGTCTTGCGCCGAGACGTTCACCGCCACCTTGAACCGGAATCCCCGGCGCTGCCATTCGACGGCTTGTTCGATGCTACGCCGCAGCACCCATCGACTCAGCGGGCGCATTAACGCGGTCTTTTCAGCCAACGGGATAAACTCTCCGGGACCTATCTGGCCGAGCGTGGGATGACGCCATCTCAACAAGGCTTCGACCGTCATGCATTGGCCGGTTTCGAGGTCGAGCACAGGCTGATATTCCAACCAAAACTGGTCTTCCGTATCGATCGCGCGCGAAAGTTCGGTCAATAGCGTGAACGCGCGCTGCTGCGCCTGATCGGTGCGCGGCTCGAAATGCGTCCAGCCTATATCGCGGTCGCGCGCCTCGTTGGCGGCGCTGACCACCAGCCGCAGCCAATCCTGATTCTGCAATTGCTCCAGACGCAGGGGCAGTACCCCTAGTCCGACCTCGGCACGTACAGGGATGCCCCGGCTTATCACCGGTGTCTGGAATGCTTGCAGGATGCGCTTGTAGAGATCCGTCTCCTGCGCACGGTGCGCGGAATCCAACAGGAAACCAAATCGGGTTGGACTGATCTTATAAAGCATGGTGCCCGCGGGCAGCAGCGTCTGGAATCGCTCCTTCATCGCGAGGATGACTTCATTGAAGAACGGATAGCCCAGGGCGTTGACGACATCGTTAATGAAACGCGGCGAGAGCATGTCGGCGGCGACGACGACCAATTCCTCATGGCGTTCGAAGGCCAGCGCAACATCTGCCTCGAGGCGCAGGCGATTGAACAAGCCGGTTGGTTCGTCGATATAGTTGCGATCGCGCAAGCTCGCAATGCGCCCCATGACGAGGCCCGCGAATCCCTTGAGCATCGACAGATCCCGCTCGCTCAGCGGCGAGCGCGGCTTCGTATCGATGACACACAGGCTTCCCAGCCCGATGTCATCCTCGGTGACCAGTGGAACGCCGGCATAAAAGCGGATTCCAGGCGCCCCCGTTACCAGCGGGTTGTCGAGGAAACGCTCGTCCAGCGTCGCATCGGAGACCTCCAATACATCCCGGCCAAGGATTGTGTAGCCGCAGAACGCATCTCTACGCGGCGTCTCCCGAATGTCTACCCCGACGCTTGCGCGGAACCATTGGCGTTGGTCATCCAGAATCGAGATGAGCGCAATCGGTGCCTCGAAATATTTCGCTGTCAACGCGACGATGCGATCGAACGCCTTATCAGGCGTGCTGTCGGTCAAACAGAGGTCCTGGACGCGGAGCTGGCGCTCCGCTTCATTGGCGGGCAGAGGCGCGGAAGCCATGGTGTCAAGGCGATAGTCGGATGCTGGAAGTTTATCCCGAACAGAGGTCTCGCCTTGCGAGTTTCCGTCGCCCTGGCGCGGGGCTGCCAACGGTTGAGCAAGGCGAGCGAGATTGAATTGCCGCAATCTCAAATATTGCCGGATGTCTCTGATATGCCGGTATTAATCGGCTAAATATTTCTAGACTTGTATCTGAATTAATAAGCCGGGCCCCCGGATTCGGCGCAGCGTTTTGCCAGTCGTCCGATTTAACTGCCCAGGACGTCTCTTTGCTCTGCTGTTGGTTTTTAACCTCAGGAAAACCCAGTCATACGCCTTTTTTGTACGCCAAAAGGGGGCATATTCAGCGATGCACGCCCAAATCCCCAGGAGCGTTTTTACTCATCAGGTAATACTCGGAAATTATGTCGCATTGCATCAGAACCCCCTCAAAATTGATGCAATTTTCATAATGGCTTGCGTAATTTCCAAAAACCATGATTAGATGTATCAAAATAGTGCCATCAAAAAGGCGGAGAGTAAGCACATGTCAGCAGCAGTTTTCTATGAACGCGCTGTAGCCCTCGACCGGGCCACGCATCGCGATACGCGAATCCAGATACAGCCTGACCATTACTCCTTCGCCCGTGAAACGAACGCGCTGCCGATTTCCGCCAGCGAGTTCGCCGATGCCGGCCGCCACTACCCGATCGTGTTCGTGGGCGATGGCCCCGGCTCCTTCCACGTCGCCGTGCTGCTGGGCCTGGAAGACAAGAGCAATCTGTTCATCACCGACCAGGGCACCTGGGCGCCCGAAGCGTATGTGCCCGCGTTCGCGCGCCGCTATCCCTTCGTCCTGGGCACGACCAACGACGAGGGCCGCTTGGCCGTCTGCATCGACGAGTCCTATCCCGGCCTGAACCAGCAGGACGGCGTCGCGCTGTTCGACGGCGACAAGGAAACGCCGTACCTGGCGCAGATGATGGAATTCCTGCGTGTCTTCCAGGACGAGATGGAATTGACCAAGAAGATGGCCAACCGCCTGCACGAGCTGGGCTTGATCGTCGCCAAGTCGATCACCATCTCGCAGAACGGCCGCGACCATTACCTGAGCGGCTTCTGGGTCGTGGACGACCAGAAGCTGGCCGGCCTGGACGACCAGCGCGTCGTCGAACTGTTCCGCTCCGGGCTGCTGCGCCTGATCGAGCTGCATCGCGCCTCGCTGGGCAACGTGCAACGCCTGGCCGCGCGCCTGGACGAGCGCCGCCGCCTGAAGGAACAGAGCCGCAAGGACGTCGAGTCGTCGACCGACATCGCCCCCAAGGAAGCCAGCGCGGCCTGATTGCCGCCGTTGCCGGGACTCGCGTGACGTCCCTCACCAGAGCCGTTCGCGAATCGCCCCATGCCGACGACAGCGACCCTGACGCCATCCGTGACCGCCCCGGCAGCCGCCGGCGCGGCGGATGCCGGCGCTGACGCCGGCCCGGAACTGCACATCCCCCTGCACACCCTCAAGGGCGAGCAGCGCGTATGGGCCGACCGGCTGATCGCGGCCTTCCATGGCCGCCCGATCGACGGCGTCGAATGGTCGCTCAAATTCTCCATGGCCGGCCTGGTCGGCAACCGCTTCCTGCTGGGCCTCGACCGCCGCAACTGGGGCGGCATCGACTTCGCGGCGCTGCCGCGCGCGCTGGCCATCCCGCAAGGCCTGTGGGTGCGCATCCTGCAGGACATGGATCACGCGCGCGCCATCTTTTTCGCCTATGAGCCCGACACGGCCGGCGCCGGCACCTACCGCGTCTACGTCGAATTCATGCCCGCGCCCGATGCGCTGCGCCGCCACGGCGTGCTGCCCCTGGGCTGCGGCTACAAGTGGCACCCGGAGACGGGACGCGAAGCGGCGATCACCACCTACCGCATGCGCCACCTCGAAGACCGCGCCGCGTTCGACGCCCACCTGCAACCGTTCCTGGCCGGGCTGGGCAACCCGGTCGTGCGCGCGGTGGCCACCGACATCATCGGCGCGGCCAGCGGCCTCGCCGATCCGGCCGGCTTCATGTTCCTGGAGGTGGACGAAGCCGACACGCGCCGCGAGTCCTTCACGGTCACCTTCCGTGGCGCCGACCTGCCGCTGCGCGCCCACATCCCCGATCTGCTGCGCGTGGCCGGCAGCTTCGCGTTGGCCGCCGGCGACGTGCTCGATTTCTTTGTGCCCGACGAACCCCGCAGCATCTACAGCCTTGCCGCCGGCAGTGCCAGGGACGGCAACGAATTCATGACGGTCTACTATGACTAACAACAAGAAAAAAGCGCAGCGCGAGCAACAACCCGTCCACGTCCCCGCGCCTTGGCAGGGACTGCGGCTCTCCATCCTGGCCGCCTTCGTCGGTCTGGCGGGCTGCACCGGCGCGCCGTCGGCGCCGCCCCGCAGCGACCCCGGCAAGGACTACATCGGCACGAAGGTCGAGTCGGAGCAGGACGGCGACACGGTCGCCAAGGCCGTCGAAGCGAAGCAGGCCGGCAAGGCCGGCGACAACGCGCCGGGCATCCACACCGCCGCGGGCGAACTGGTCATGGGCGGTGCGCCCGAAGACACCGGCGGCGGCTTCAAGGGCGCCAGCGACACCATTTCCCTGCCCGCGTCCGCGCAAGGCAGCCAGGCGCTCCTCAAGGCCAGGACCGGCGCGCAACTGGACAGCGTGCCGACCCAGCCCGCGCCGCGCCTGGACGAAACCCTGGTCACGCCGGCGCCGGCTGCCATCGACCCGGAGAAGATGAAGGCCTACGACTCCGCGCAGCCGCCCACCGCGGAAGCCCTGAGCCTGCAGCAGGTCTTCGCGATGGCACTGGACAACGATCCCACGCTGCGCGGCGCCTACGGCGAGATGCAGGCGGTGGGCTATGGCGTGACCGCCGCCCGCGCGGCCCTGCTGCCCAACATCAACATCGAAGCCAATTACGCCCGTGAAAACCAGAACGTGGTCAAGAGCGAGAACGCGGTCTACCAGCAAGGCCGCGCCTCGTGGGGCGACAACGGCTACGCGCTGACCCTGACGCAACCCATCTACGATCCGGCCGCCTTCCAGAAGTGGCGCCAGTCGCAGGACGCCGAGCGCAAGGAAGTCGCCAACTTCGCCTACGCCCAGCAGGACTTGATGCTGCGCACGGCCACGGCCTACCTGAGCATCCTGGCGGCCGAGGACCAGATCTCCCTGACCGACGCGGAACGCAAGACCACCCGCGGCCAGATGGACCTGGTGCAGGCCAAGTTCAAGGCCGGCCAGGCGACCCAGGTAGGCGTGAGCGAAGTCCAGGCGCGCCTGGACGTGCAGGACGCCAACTACCTGCTGGTGAAGAACGATCTGTTCGACAAGCAGCAGGCGCTACAGGAAATCATCGGCTACGGCGACGTGCAGTTGCTGCCGATCCGCAAGGACCTGGAACCGGTGGTGCCCCAGCCGCTGAACCCCGATGCGTGGGTGCAGAAGGCGCTGGAGCAGAACTGGTCGATCCGCGCCGCGGCCGCCCAAGTGTCGGTGGCCGAGCGCGAGGTGGCGGTGCAGAAGGCGGGCTATCTGCCGACCCTGAACGTCAAGGTTTCCAGCGGCCGCAACGACACCGGCGGCTCCCTGTTCGGCGGCGGCAGCACGGTGAATGACACCCGCGCGCAGTTGAACCTGCTGATCCCCGTGTTCCAGGGCGGCTACACGTACGGCATGAGCCACGCGGCGGCCAGCCGCCTGGGCACGGCACAGACGCAACTGAGCCTGGTGCGGCGCAAGGTGCAGCGCCAGGTCCTGACCTCGCTGCAAAGCATCCTCGCCAGCGTCGACCGCATCAAGGCGCTGGACAGTTCGGTGCTGGCCTTCCAGCAGGCGCTGGACCTGAAGCAGGAAGGCTACCGGTCGGGCATCAACGACATCGTCGCCGTGCTGGACGCGACGCGCAATCTGTACAACGCCAAGCGGCAGCAGGCCGAGGCTCGCTACAACTATCTGCTGGACACCTTGAAGCTGAAGCAGGCCGCCGGCGTGTTGAGCGGCATGGACATCGCGGTCATCAGCCGCGCGGTGCTGTAAGGGCAGGGCGCGGCGCGCGGCGCCCCTGGCGCAGCGCGCAATGAACAAGAGACGAGACCCGCCATGACGGACGGCGGTGTCGACCAGGCCGGCGCGACGAACGCGGGCGGCAAGAACGAAGACAACGAAAGAGCAATGCCATGAGCATGAAGAAAATGATGCGTCATCTGGGCCTGGGCCGCGGCACGCGCGAGGTTCAGCGATCGTTGTTCCGCCGCCGTCCTCTGTTCGAAGCGCTGGAGCGCCGCTATCTGATGTCGGCCGAACTGGTGCCGCCGCCCCCGCCCACCCGGACGCAGGACGCCCCGGTGGTCGCGCCCAACGACCATCACGGCGCCAAGGCGGCGCGCAACGCCCCGTCCTCGGGACCGGGCAACCATCCCTACCTGGTCGAGCGCGAGGCCTACAGCTCCGCCAAGCAGCTCGGCAAGTCCATGACGCTGCAGCAGTACCAGAAGGAAACGGCCGCCCGCCAGGGCGACGCCAAGGCCTGGCTGCCCGGCCAGAACGCGATGCAGGCCAAGGACACGCCGCAGGCCAAGGACGCCGCCGCGCCCATCAAGCTCAACGGCTACACCCGCAACGCGGACGATACGGCGGTCAGGCAGATCATCTTTGTCGACCCCAAGGTCGACAACGCGGCCCAGTTGGTGCAGGGCCTGTACAGCATGATCAGCGGCAAGACCCAGGGCCTGGGCACGACGCTGGCCACGCCCACGGGCGACGGTCCGCAGATCCAGGTGCTGCGCAGCCATGACACCGAGATCGTCGTGCTGGACAGCCGCTATGACGGCGTGGCCCAGATCACGCAGATCCTCGGCCAGCACCACGACCTGAGCGCCGTGCAGATCATGAGCCATGGCAGCGCCGGCACGCTGGAGCTGGGCAGCGCCGTGCTCGACAGGAACGACCTGTCTTCCTACAAGGACAGCCTCAAGGCCTGGGGCGATGCGCTGGCGCCGCAGGGAGACATCCTGCTGTACGGCTGCGGCGTCGCGGGCGCCCGGGGCGGCGCCGAGTTCGTCAACAGCCTGTCCGCCATCACCCGCGCCGACGTCGCGGCCGCTACCCATACGGTGGGCAGCGCCGCGCTGGGCGGCGACTGGACGCTGGACTATCGCACGGGCGCCATCGAGGCGACCACGCTCACCGTCGCCAGTTGGAACGGCCTGATGGCCGATTCCGTGGGCGCGCAGAACGGCGGCGCCACCCTGACGGCGGTGGCGACCAGCGCCACGCTGACGGCCTATGGCAGCGACAACACCTTCGTCTTCGACAACAACGCCACGGCGGCGTCGACCGTCTTCATCGAGTTGCGCGAAGGCATGAAGCAGGATGCCAACGGCGTCTGGGTCAAGAACGGCGACGACACCAACACCAACAACACCCTGGATTTCTCCGGCGTGAAGGGCGACGTCACCGTCACCATCAACAACGACGATCACTACCTCATCACCTACACGACCGTCGACACCAGCGGCGTGGCCACCAGCCACAACGTGGACGTGTCGTTCAAGTCCGCCGACGGCTCGCAGTCGTTGAAGATCGGCGACAAGACCTTCAACCTGATCGGCACGGCGCTCACCGGCAAGACCATACTCGACTACAGCGGCTACGCCACCGGCGTCACCGTGGACCTGTCCGGCCCGACGGCCGACAGCAACGGCGACGAAGTCCCGCCGCCCGCGCCCACCGGCTTCGGCTCGGTCAGCAACGTCAGCGCGGTGAAGGGCTCCACCAAGGGCGGCAACAATATCACCGTCGTCGGCGGCACCACCGTCTACATCGACAACAACAGCGACGTCATCAAGGGCTCCGGCGGCAACAACGTCTACGTCGTCGCCAACGGTGTCAGCGGCTTCTCCCTCACCCAGCAAGCCGGCCAGAGCGGCAACACGCTGGATCTCTCCCAATACACCGGCGCCGACCTCACCGCCCAGGTACATACCGACGGCGGCATCAGCGTTTATCTGAGCGCGGGCGTGACCGCGGGCGGCACCGTCAATTCGATGGCCGGCGCCACCGTCCTGGTCGACAACCTCGACGTGCAGGTGCTGCTGGGCAACGGCGACCGCACGACGCTGGACTACTCGGCCTACGACAGCAACGTCACGGTCAACCTCGCCTACTGGGACGAGGACACGGGCCTGTACGACGCCAGCGGCATGGCGGGCGTCGACCGCATCGCCAACGTCATCGGCGCCGGCGGCCTGCACGACAACGACATCGTCGGCAGCGCCGGCAACAACATCATCACCGTCGCCGCCAGCACGGGGACCAACCGCGTCAGCGGCGGCGGCGGCAGCGACTGGGTCGTCGGCAACTACGGCTCGGCGGGCGCGTTGGCGGCCGGCGGCGCCACGGAGTACATCGACGGCTACGAAACCGCCGCCACGCTCACGGGCTCCAGGACCAGCGCGACCATCACCAATACGCCCGTCGGGGCCACGACCCAGGACAAGGTGACGCTGGTCAACATCGGCGCCGTGACGTTGCAGGATTACCGCACCATCGACAACACGGCGGGCGCCGACCCGGCCTACAACAGTTCGACCCGCGTCACGCTGGACGGCAGCGGCTACAGCGGCGACCTGACCTTGATCGGCAGCGTCGGCGACAACACGCTGATGGGCGGCACGGGCAACAACACCTTCACCGGCTACCAGGGCAACAACACCCTGATCGCCAGGCACGATGCCGCGAGCAACGTGCTGGACGAAGCGGGCCAGTGGAACTTTACGCTTACCAATACCGATTTGACCGGCGCCTATGCCTCGGACGGCATTACGGCTTACTCGAGCACGCCGGCGCTGCATGACACGCTGCAGTTCGACGACGGCGGCGCGCACGTCTTCACCGGCGCGCGCTTGAACGGCGGCCTGGGGTCGAGCACCATCGACGCCTCCGCCTTCAGCGGTTATACGTTATTGGTAAGCGGATTGATCGATGGCGGCACCATCAAGTCCGGCAACGGCGCCAACACGCAGAACCAGATCGTCCTGCTGGGCGGCAACTACGCGCTGACGGGCGGCACGGGCGCCGGCGCCACGACCGGGCTGATCGTGGCGGCGGACGGCTACGTCGGCCTGGACGAAACCCAATACGCGGCCCAGCAGGCAGCCGACAACAACACTGCCTACGTCAAGTTCTACGACAACGGCGCGCAGACGTGGCTGAGTCGCAACCTGGACGGCTCCGACCAGTCGACCTTCACCCACATCGACAGCGTGGAGGTGCGGGGCGGCGCCTATGCCAACTACCTCGATACTTCCGCGTTCAAGGGTACGGCGACGCTGAACGGCAGCACCGGGCAGTCCAACTATTTCGTCATCAGCAATGCCTACGCCACCACGGTGACCGGCTCGTCGAAGGTCAATACGCTGGAGCTGTCGACCGGCGGCAAGAACGTCGCGCTGACCAATACGCAACTGACCGTGGGCGGCATCCAGGACAGTTTCACCAACGTCAACGACTTCCGCTTCGTGGTGCAGGGCACGGCGGGCAGCACCGTCGACACCACGCAGTTCAGCGGCGTCACCACCAAGACCTATCTGTCGGCGCTGACGTCCGGCTACGAGGACGCGACCGGCACGGCGCTGACCTTCATGCTGCCGAACGACGCTCGCGTCGACGTCGGCCTGGACGCCGTCGAGACGCTGCAGGACGTGCTCGACGCCATCAACGGCAGCATCGCCACCGACGGCGCCGGCACGGCGCTGCGCATCGGCGTGGGCGGCGCCAACGACGGCAAGCTCCTCGCCGCCGACGACCAGGTTTCGGCCTGGGATTACCTCTATGCCTTGACGGCATCCTTGAACGCCGACGGCAGCCTGCGCATCGCCTACAGCCAGGAGGCCATCGCCGCCGGCTTCAGCGGCAAGTTCTCCGTGACGCCGGGCCTGCAGACGACGCTGGATGCGAACGGCAACGTCAGCACCGCCAACGTCGTCGTGGCGTCCGCGGCCTACGAGCTGGGCCTGATCTCGTCCGGCCTGATGCAGCAGGATTCGACCGGCGCCGGCGTGTTGAACGGCGCTGCGCTCGGCATCGCGCACAACACGCAGTTCGTGCTGGCGGGGTCCAATGCCACCATCAATTCGGGCAGCGGCGCCAACGCCTTCGTGGTGAGCTACGGCCAAGGCGTCAACGACACCGGCGCCGGCAACCGCATCGTCACCAGCGCCGCCGCCAGCAGCAATACGCTGACCGTGAACTCGGCCACCGGCGCTGTGTTGGCCGACGGCCTGCTCTACAACCAGATGTCGGGTTCCACCCAGGTCGGCGCGGTGACGCTGGCCGGCGCCGGCATGTCGTCGGCCACGGTGAACGCCACCAGCGCCACCACGGCGACGACGCTGGACGCCACGGGCTGGACCAACGCGGTCACGCTGGCCACCAGCGGCGCGGCGGATACGCTCAAGGGCAACACCAGCAACGTGACCTTCGTGGTCGCGCAATCGGCGGCCGATAGCGCCGTGGTGACGGTGTCGCTCGCCCATGCGGGCGGGACCGGCAACATCGTGAACCTGGTCTCGATAGACGCGACCACCAACCTGTCCAGCGTGCTGGCTGCCGGCGGCACGCTGAAAGCCGTCAATTTCGGCGCCAACACCGGCAGCCTGGACTACAAGGTCGACCTGGGCAGCGACGGCACGCTGGATACGGCCTGGTCGGTGGCGGGCCGCAACGTCACCATCACCGGCGGCACGGTGACGATCCTGAAGGACATCGCCGTCGACGCCAGCAAGACGCTGACGATCTCCGGCCAGGACATCACGATAGGCGCCGCGGATGCCTCGGCCGCCCTGGTGACGCTGCAGGCCGGGGCCATCGCGCTCACGGCGCAGCAGTATCGGCCCTTCCGTTCGGCCTTCGCGCAGATCTACACGCTGGCCAACTCGATCACCATCAACAAGGCCGTCCTGTGGGCCACGAACAGCGCGGGCACGGGCGTCACGGTGTCCAGCGAGCTCGACGGCGACAAGTTCGCGAACGCCATCTCGACCGCCGGCGACTCCGGCATCCTCAAGACGCTGGAAGACAAGACCAACTCGGCCCTGCAGGCGGCTGAAACCTTCGTCGACAATGCCGGCCTGCTCGTGTCCTTCGCCGGCGTCACCTACAAGTCCGACATCACGGTGTCGGCGCTGGCGCGCCTGGTCTCGGCCAGCGACGTGACCATCTCGTCCAAGACCGTCGCCAAGCTCGACCTGAGCCCGCTTGTTTCCCTGGTGGTGTCGGCCGGCGTCGGGGTCATCCAGAACTACTCGCATATCGAGATCGACGGCGCGATCCAGGCGCAGGGCAAGATCTCCATCACGTCCGACGTCACCAACGATCTCAGCCTGAAGATCAAGCCCAGCCAACTCGATTCGGTGCCCGCGGCGGTGTCCGTGGGCGTGGGGGTGGTGATCAGCGAGTCGACGGTGCACGTCAACGCCGGCGCCACGCTGGTGACCGGTATCAAGTACGCGTCGCTCGGCGACGCCGGCACGGTGCTCACGACCGGCGGCGCCATCGATATCTCCGCCGTCACGCACCTGAAGAGCAAGATCTCGGTCTCGGCGGCGGGCGGCATGTCCTCGACGGACGACACCAAGACGGTCGATGCCGGCGATCCCTCCAGCCAACCGCCGTCGGCGAGCAGCGCGCCGGCCGGTGAAACCGGCACGTACGGCGCAGGCTACGCCAAGGTGGGCGTGGGCATCGGCTTCTTCTACAACCAGGTGACGACCCAGGCCTACATGGACGGCGCCGCCACCGTCCATGGCGGTGGCGCCGTCACGGTCAGCGCCGAGGCGAAGGACGGGGGCAGCCTGCTGACCGTGAGCGCCATCCTCGGCGGGCGCGCCGCGGTGCCCTCCGGCTACAGCGACACGGCAGTCGCGCAGGGCAAGGCGGCAGCCCTGGGCAAGACCGTCAAGCCCATCACGACCGGCGCGAAGAAGGGGCTCGGCACCGGCTCGCAATACGCGCTCGCCTTCTTCAAGTCGATCGGCGACAAGAGCGAGAAGAGCTTCACGGATACCGTCAGCGACAACAAGACGAAGCTGGATGCCAAGGACAAGGCCAAGAACGACGCAAAGATCGCGGACGAGATCAAGAATCCGAAGACCGACTTCCAGGTCGGCGGCGCCATCGGCATGTCGATGAACGTCATCAATACGCAAGCGCGCATCGGCACCGGCGGCGCGGGCGGCGCGGCGACCGTGAATACCGACGGCGGCGCGGTCACGCTGACCTCGACCACCGAGTACGCGCCCAGGATCATGGTGCAGTCCGGGGTGGACGAGAGCGCCATCCAGAAGAAGCAGGATTTCCTGAAGAAGAAGAACGCCGCCACCACGGACCAGACGCCCGTGGCGACGGGCGGCGACTCGTCCAAGCTGGGCGCGGCGGCGGCGGTGGTGGTCGACGTGGATACCGTCACCACCGAGGCGACGGTCAACAGCAATGCCACCATCAACACCCGCGGCGGGGCGGCGACGGTCCAGGCCAGGACCCTCAACCAGATCGATCCCGACAAGCTGTGGCTGTACAACCTGTACAAGCCGTTCAGCACCATGGTGGGCGACTTCAGCGCCGCCGACGGATTGTCGGCCAAGGCCGACGCGTTGAAGACCGACGGCCAGGCCTTCCTGAAGAACCTGGCATCCACCATAGACGCCAACGGCAGCGGTCCGGCCAACAGCATGTCCACGTGGTCCAGCGCCACGTCCAAGAGCAAGAAGCTGGCGTTGGCCGGCGCCTTCACGGTGCAGGTGCAGGACACCAACACGCACGCGACGGTGAACGGCGTCATCGACACGCGCCCCACGACGGGCGCGGCCGGCGCGGTCACCGTGGACACGGAGAATTCCACGCAGCGCCTGAATTTCGTGGGCAACATCATCCTGCCCGGCCTGGTGTCGATCGGCGGCGCGAATGCGCTGCAGACGTCGTCCGGCAGCGCGCCTGGCGGCGGCGTGACGGGCCGCCTGAGCAGCGCCAAGAACGCGGCCCAGGGCTTCGCCAAGCCCACGTTCGCCGGCTTTGACTACGGTAGCGAGTCGAAAGAGGGCTCGGCCATCGGCGTCAGCGTCTATCTGAACGTCGCGACCCACGATACGCGGGCGGTGATTTCCGATACCGCCAGGATCTATTCGGGTGACCTCAATGTCACCGCCAGCAACGACGTCGTGGCGGTGGACATGGGCGCGTCCGGCGGGCAGGCCAAGGACGCCGCGATCAACGGCGCGCTGCTGATCGACGTGATCTCCAGCACGACCATCGCCCAGGTGGGGCGCGGCGCCACGGTGTCCGCCGCCGGCAAGGCGGACATCGAAGCCAACGACACCAGTTACGTGGGGGTACTGTCCGGCGGCGTCGCCGGCTCGCAGGCCGTCGGCGTAGGCCTGAGCGTGGGCATCAACGTCGTGACGCGCTCGACGCAGGCGCTGATCGGCGACTTCCTCGACGCCTCGGACGGTGCGCCGAGCGCGGCGCCGGCGGGCAGCTTCTCGGCCAACGCCCTGGAGATCAACAGCCGCAACGCCGGCTTCATCGGCAGCTTCAGCGTGGCGGGTTCGCGTGTGAGCACGCCGGCCGCCGGCGCGACGGATGGCGCGGACGGCTCCGGCAGCAGCGGAAGCGGCGGCACCGGTGGCAGCGGGGATGCCGGCAGCGGCTCCACCAACGTCCTCGACGCCCTGGCGCCGGGCAGCAAGAGCGACACGTCCATCGGTTCGCACAGCGACGCCGCGGATCCGGACGAGCTGTTGAGCCTGAGCGAAATCCTCGCCGAGCTCAGCGACAAGACGAACAGCGTGACGCAGGACGCGGGCTCGTCGGCCGCCGGCGGCGGCGCGTCGTCATCGTCCAGCCCGGCCAAGGAAAGCGGCGGCCTGGCCGTCTCCGGCTCGGTGGCGGTGAACGTCTCCAACGACTACGCGCAGTCCTATATCAACGCCGCGGGCGTCACGATCACCATCGGCACCAGCGCCACCGTCGAGTCGCACAACGACACGGTGGCCTTGGCGCTGTCCGGTTCGGCGGCATTCGCCAACACGGACGGCAGCAAGGGGAATATCGGCATCGCGGGCGCTTACAGCATGAACATGCTGGGCGGCGAGGCGCTGGCCGAAGTGGCCGCGGCCGCGCAGTTGCTGGTCGGCGCCGACCTGAGCCTCGATGCCAAGCGCACCGGCGTCACGGTGACCATCGCCGCCGGCCTGGCCGGGGCGAAGGGCGAGAAGGGCGTCGCCATCGCGGGTTCGGCGGCGGTGGCCGACGTCGGCTATGCCGACATCGCGCGCCTGACGGCCGGCAAGGTCACGGCGCGCGACGTCAGCGTGACCGCCGGCGACACGACCGTGCTGGTCACGGTGGCCGGCTCGGGCGCCACGTCGCAGGGCAAGCTGGCGGTCGGCGCCGGCGTGGCCGTCAATCTCAGCAGCAGCACGGTCGAAGCGGGCATCGTCAACGTTCCCGACCTGTCCTATAGCGGCAATCTGACGGTGGACGCCACCTCCGGCCAGACGGTGGTCGGCCTCGCCGGCGCCTTCGGCATGGCCCGCGAGGGCAGCGCCGGCGCCGGCTCGATCACGGTCAACATCGTCGCCAACCGAATCGACAGCTACCTGCTCAACAGCACGGTCAAGTACAAGGCCGACAGCGCCGTCACCGGCAACCATGACGTCGACGTAACCGCGCACGACAAGACCACGCTGGTGGCCGTCACCGGCGCCGTCGGCGTCGGCAAGAAGATCAGCGCGGGCATCGCCGTCAGCTACAACCAGATCGGCGACGCCGTCATGGCCGGCATCCAGGGCTCGACCGTGGATACGGGCAAGGCGGGCGCCGTCAATGTCAGCGCCTCGGATGACGCGTCACTGGGCGGCGGCGCCCTCGGCGTCGGCATCGGCCTGGGCGATGCGACCTTCGCCGGCGCCGGTTCGGTGCAGGTCAATATCGTCGGCACCACGGTGGCCGCCTATGTGCTGCCTACCTACAACGCCGACCAGACGGTCGCCACGCGCAGCACCATCACGGCCTCGGCCCTCGATGTCGACGCCGACGACGACACCACGCTGGTCGCGGTGACCGGCGGCGTGGCCGGCACGACCGGCGGCAAGGCCGCGGTGGGCGCCTCGGTCAGCTACAACCA
Source organism: Bordetella genomosp. 10 (assembly GCF_002261225.1). Classification (NCBI taxonomy): domain Bacteria; kingdom Pseudomonadati; phylum Pseudomonadota; class Betaproteobacteria; order Burkholderiales; family Alcaligenaceae; genus Bordetella; species Bordetella genomosp. 10. The sequence goes on along the minus strand of NZ_NEVM01000005.1, from coordinate 2,780,235 downwards.
GACGTCCTCGCACGTGGCCGCCATCGTCGAGTCTTCCGACGTCGACGTCGCCGGCGCGGTGGACGTGGAGGCGCATTCGGCGCCGCTGCTGGTCTCCATCAGCGCGGCCGGCGCGCTGGCCAAGAAGTTCGCCCTGGCGGGCGCGGTCAACGTCAACGTGATGAAGGGCGCGGTCGATGCCCACATCGCCGACGGCACGGTGAAGGCCGGCCAATCGGCCGCCTTCTCCAACGCCGCGGACGCGGTGCGGGTGAATGCCTCCAACGCCGCGGCGATGTATGCCGTCACGGTGGCGGGCGCGATCGGCACCGATGGCGGCGCCGTGGGCCTGGCCCTGGCGGTCAACGTCATGGGGGGCGCCGACCCCTTCAATCGCGACCTGCTGGACGTGAACAATGCCCAGTTGGCCGACTCGGGCGCCACCGTGCAGACGGTGGGCATCAACGGCGACGACGGCACCGCGGCCGCGGGCAATCCGTCGATCACGGCCTACGTCTACAAGAGCGACGTCAATGCCGCCAAGGGCAACGTCAATGTGTTCGCCGGCCTGGTCGACCCGCTCGCCGCGGGCGGCAATGCCCAGTTGAGCGACGGCACGCAGTTGGCGGTGGGCGCCAACGACATCCACGTCGACCAGGGCGGCAGCACGCTGACCTTCACGGGCACGGCGGCGGCCATCATCAACGGCACGCAGGACGACACCGGCAGCGCCGGGCTGCCGGTCGGCACCGGCACGTCCTCGGGCGACGAATTCGCCGGCTGGAGCACGGGCGACGGCATCTACGTGAATGCCGGCGCGGCCAACATCACGCTGGCCGACGGCAGCACGCTGCAGTCGGACCGCATCTATTACATCATCCGCGTCGCCACGACGGACGGCAGCGCCAGGATCCAGTTGGCCGCCACCCAGGAAGACGCGATGCGCGGCCTGGCGCTGCAATTCGCCAGCGTCGCCGACGTGGCCGGCATCCAGTTCGCGCACGTGCGCATGCAGGAGGCGACCAGCGTCAATCTGCAGCCGTACCACGGCGTGGATACGACGGTCACGGTGAACCAGGCCACCAACACCATCCAGCTAGGCACCGCCTTCACCGGCCTGCAGGAAGGTTCGATCGTCGTCTACAGCGGCTCGCTGAAGGACGGCAAGATCGAAGACGTTCTCGCCAACCGCATCGTCAGGAACGGCGCGGACGCCCTGCAAGTCGGCGTGGCCTATTACGTCTACAACCTGAGCGCCGACCAGACCAGCTTCCAGTTGCGCGACGCCGCCGGCCATGTCATCGACCTGAGCGGCGCCACCGTGGGCAACGCCCTGCAGCGCTTCTCCGTGCAGAACACCGCGGGCGCGCTGATCAATGGCGACGGCGGCATCACGCTGCCCAAGGCCCATGGCCTGGATACCGGCGACATGGTCGTCGTCAACCTGGGCGCCAACGGCGTCGTGCAGGGGCTCACCGAGAACCACGTCTACGTGGTCGAGAAGGTGGACGCCACCACGATCAAGCTGAAGAACGTCGACGGCACCGCCGTCACCCTGTCCACGCTGCCCTATGTCAGCGTCTTCGACAGCGTCACCCGTACCTACAGCTACTACCTGGCGGACGCCAACGGCAGCCGGGTCCTGGACGCCCAGGGCAATCCCACCGCGGTGAATCCCGATGCGATGCTGTCGTTCACGCGCATCGACCTGACGCACGCGCAGTCGAGCACGCAGACCACCACCGACGGCAACGGCGCCCAGAGCACCACCATCACCCAGCAGGGGTCGACCGCGGCCACGCTGGCGGCCAGCAGCGCCAACAGCAAGGTCGACAACGAGAACAGCCTGACCTTCACGGCCGATCCCAAGCTGGCGACCGGTGACGTGGTGATCTACCGCGGCAACGGCAGCACCGTGGGCGGCCTGGTCGATGGCCAGCGCTATTACGTCATCTACGCCGCGACCGGGACCGGCAGCTACAGCGTCCGTTTGGCGAATTCGCTGGCCGACGCGCAGGACGGCATCGCCATCCACCTGGGCGCCCTGGCGGGCACGGGCGGGATCACCCTGCAGAAAACGGTCAGCACCCTGACCACGGGCGATGGCCTGATCTCGGTCGATATCGCCAATCTGACCCAGGGCTACGGCCTGACGAACAACATGCTGGCCATCACGGTGGCCGGCGCCGGCGGCAAGTCCTTCGGCGGCGCCGGCGCCGTGGCGGTCAACCTCTCGCATGCGGATGTCGGGGCCTATATCGACAACGGCGGCGCGGCGGCGGGCGCCGCGGTGACGGCCACCGACGGCAGCGTTGCCGTGTCCGCGCAGGACAACAGCCGGATCGTCTCCGCCGCCGGCGCGTTGGGCATCGCGGTGGACGAGGGCAAGTCCCTGGCGCTGGGCGCCTCGGTCAGCGTGGCCGAGATCGGCAACACGGTCTCCGCCTCGATCAGGAATGCCGTGGTGAGCGCAAATTCGGTGCAGGTGCTGGCCACGGAAAGCGCCAGCATCTACAACATCGCGGTCGGCCTGGCCGGCGGCGCCGGGGTGGCGATCAGCGGTTCGGTGGCGGTCAGCCAACTGGAGAATTCGGTCTCCGCGCTGATCACCGGTTCCACCGTGACGGCAACGGCGGGCGACATCCGCATCGCCGCGCTGGACACGGCCAACCTCGACACCCTGGCCGGCAACGTCGCCGTGTCGGCGTCCGGCCGCGTGGCCGCGGGCATGGCCTTCGCCGTCAACCTGGTGCTGGACACCATCCATGCCGGCGCCGTCGGATCGACGCTGTCGAGCACGGGCAACCTCTACGTGCTGGCCGACTTCGCCAAGCCGGACGATCTGCCGCCGGGCATGAACGCGCAGATCGCCGCCATGGCGGTCAGCGGCGCCGTGGCCGTCGGCGCATCCGACGCCAACGTGGGCTTCGGCGGGTCGGCGTCCCTGAACTGGATCGCCACCGGCATCACGGCCGAGATCGCCAATACCGCCAGCGCGCAGGCGGTCAAGGCCGACGGCGACATCGTCGTGCGGGCCCGGGATACCTCGGTCATCAACAGCCTGGCCGGCGCCATCGCGGTGGGCGGGGGCGCGGAGGGCGTGGGCGTGGCGGTCGGCGCCAGCCTGTCCTACAACTATATCGGCGGCGCGCCCCTGGGCACGTCGCGGTCGCACAGCGTCACGGCCAGCATCCACGACACCGAAGGCACGATACAGGGCAACCACGTGCAGGTGGCGTCGCTGTTCAGCGGCAAGATCAACAACGTCACCGTGGCCGGCAGCGTGGCCGTGGGGACGGTGGCGGTGGCCGTGGGCGGCGCGGTTTCGGTGAACCGCATCGGCGGCAAGAACGAAGCTTCCATCCGCAACGCGCGCCTGGTCCAGGCGCTGGCGACGGACGGCACCCCCGGCATCGCCGTGCATGCCGACGACGAAGGCTACATCCTGGCCGTCGCCGGCGGCCTGGGCGTGGCGGTCTCGCCGGGCAACGGCGCGGGCATCGCGGCGGGCGTCTCGGCCACGCAGAACGACGTCGGCAACGACACGCGCGCCTATATCGACGGCAGCAGCGCCGGCGACGCGAGCCAGCGCACGACCTTGCAGACGGCCAACGGCATCGATGTCGCGGCGACCAACACGTCGCGCATCGTGTCGGTGTCCATCGGCGTGGCGGCCGCGGTCGCCGCGGGCACGGGCTTCGCCGGCGCGGGCGCGGGCGCCGGCAGCGGCAACGACATCAGCGGCAGCGTCGAGGCCTACCTGAAGAACGTCGACACCCCTGTGGATGACACCAGCACCCCCGGGACGGACGAACGCAACAAGGGCGCCGTCAGCGTGACGGCCAGCAACGACGCTTCCATCGTGACGGTGGCCGGCGCCCTGGGCGTGGCCGTGTCGGCCGGCGCGGTGGGCATGGGCGCCTCCATCGGCGTGTCGGTGGCGATGTCCAGCATCGGCACCACGGTATCCGCGCACGTCGACGATTCGAAGATCCGCACCAGCGGCAGCGGCGCGACGGTGACGGTCTCGGCCGTCGATCATTCCCGCATCGACGCCATCGCCATCGGCGGTTCGGTGGCCGTGCAGGCCGGCGACGCCGGCGTGGCCCTGGCCGTGGGCGTCAGCGCCGCGGTCAACAAGGTCTACACCACGGTGTCGGCCGCGGTGTCCGGCAGCGTCATCGAGACGGCCGGCCAGGCCGTGACGGTGCAGGCGACGCAGCAGGCCTCCATCCTGGCGGTGGTGCTGGGCGCCTCGGTGGCGGTGTCCGCCGGCGGCGCGGTGAATGCCGCCATCGGCGGCGGCGGCGCGCTGGCGCGCAACGTCATCTCGGGCAACGTGACCGCCAAGGTCACCGGTTCGACCATCGATACCGTGAGCGGCGCCGACAAGGGCGCGGTCAATGTCAACGCGCTGGGCCTGTCCGGCATCGACGCGGTGGTGCTGGGCATGTCGGCGGCCGTGTCGGTCAGCCAGTACGGCGCGGCCTCGGCCGCCATCGGCGTGTCCATCGCCCAGAACGCCATCGGCATGGACGTCGACAGCGGCGGCAACATCGTCGCGCTGAGCAGCTCCAAGCCGGTCAACGCCATCACGGCCCTGGTCGACACGACGACCATGACGGCGGGCGCGGTCACGATCACGGCGCGCAACTACACGCTCAAGAGCGACGGCAGCGTCGACCGGCAGCAGAGCATCCATGCCGTCGTGGTGGCGGGCGCGGTGGCGGTGGCGGTCGGCTACGCGCCGCCCATCGTCGACGGCCTGAGCATCGGCCTGTCGGGCGCCGGCGCCGGCGCGCAGGCGGTCAACGCCATTACCACCGGCATCAGCGCCAGGATCACCGACATCGGCCAGGCCCATGGCTGGCAGGCGTCGAGCGTGGACGTCGAGGCGGGCGACCGCGCCGACATCAACAGCACCATCGCGGCCGTGGCGATCAGCGTCGCGGTGTCGCTGGGCGTGTCCGCGAGCCTGTCGGTCGCGGCCTCCCTGGGGCAGAACTCGGTCGCCAATACGGTGGTGGCCGGCGTCGACGGCGTCGGCTTCGTCAACACGCCCTCGATCACGATAGACGCGGCAAGCGAAGCGACGATAAAGACCGTCTCGGTGGCGGTGTCGGTCGGCGTGGCCGTCGGGCTCGGTTCGGCCACCTTCTCGGGCGGCGGCGCCAATGCGTACAACACCATCGGTTCGTCGGCCAGCGCGCTGATGAACGGCGCCAAGGTCCAGGGCGCCGGCGGCGATACGCTGTCGGTCAAGGCCCGCATGACGGGCGCGATCGACGCGACCGTCGTGGTGGCCAGCCTGGCCTTCAGCGTCGGCGGCCCGTCCCTGGCGATCGGGGCATCCGTCGCGGACAACGAAATCACGTCGGCGGCCGGCGCCAGCGCCGGCATCGCCAACACCACGGCGGACAACCTGGGCGCCGTCACCGTGGACGCCACCACTTCCCAGACGCTGGAGAGCGTGGTGGTCGCGGCCGCGGTGGGCTTTTCCTACAACGGCAGCGTGCTCGCCGGCGCGGGGTCGTCGGCCACCAACCGGACCAGGGCCGGCACCAAGGCCTACGTCGAAAACCTGGCCGGTATCGGCACCGGCCGCGTGGCGAACAGCTTGAGCGTCACGGCCACCAACACGTCCATCCTGACGGCGACCGCCGCCGGCGCCAGCCTGGCCGGCACCACCCAGAACGTGGCCGTGGCGGTCGGCGCCTCGGTGGCGGACAACGAGGCGCTCGGCACCGTCGACGCCCATATCTCGAATTCGAACCTGTCGGCCACGGCCGGCGCGCAACTGGCCAAGGTCACGCTCAGCGCCGCCGACACCACCACCTTGACGGGCACGTCGGTGGGCGCGTCGCTGGGCTTCTCCGCGAGCGGCGGCTCGGTGGCGGTGGGCGCCGCCACGCTGAAGAATATTTCCGCCAATACGGTCGGCGCCTCGATCGGCAATTCGACGATCTCCGTGGCGGGCGATGTGTCGGTGACGTCCGACGAAGAAGCCACCCTGAAAGGCACGGTCGTCGCCGCCTCGGTGTCGGGTTCGCTCGGCGGGGTTGCCGTGACCGGCTCGGGCGCGTCGACGCAGAACACGGTGGCCAACGCGGTGTCCGCGAGCGTCTCGAACGGGTCGGCCCTGGCGGCCGGCACCGGCGTCTCGGTGGATGCCGCCAACCATGCCACGATCAGCACGGTGACCGGCGCGCTCTCCATCGCGGCCACCGGCGTGGGCCTGGCGGCCAGCATCGGCGTGTCGCTCGCCAGGAATACCTTCGGCGCGGATGACGGCGCCGGCACCGGCAGGGTCAACAGCGCCAAGGCCTATATCGACAACAGCAGCGTCACGGTGGCCAAGGGCGACGTCGACGTGCGGGCCACGTCGACCGAAACGCTGACCTCGGTCAACTTCGCGGGTTCCCTGGCCGTGGCGGCCGCGGGCGGCGTCGCCGCCGCCGGCTCGGGCGCCCAGACGTCCAATTATTTCGCCACCCAGACCACCGCCTATATCGGAAACCAGTCCTACGTAAGGGCCGGCATGGACGGCAAGCAGGGCTCGGTGCTCGTCGACGCCGACGACACCAGCACCATCCTCAAGTCCGGCACCTATGGCGTGGCGGCCAGCTTCTCCCTGGTCCCCGCCGGCTCGGTCAACGTGAGCGTGGCCGTTACCCTGGTCGACAATCACGCGGACAACATCGTCCACGCCTACGTCGGGACCGCCGCCGACAGCGGCGGCCACACCTACGGCATCGGCGCCTACAACACCCTCCAGGTGCTGGCCCACGAGAAGACGGCGTTCAACAACCTCGATGCCGTGACGGCATCCGTCGCGGCCGGGCTGGGATTCTCCGGCGCCGGCGCCGGCGTGCAGGTGAGCACCACGACCAACAATACCGTCACCTCGGAGGTGACGGGCGGCGGCAACGCCGGCGGCTACGACGGCGCGGTCATCCACGCCAATACGGAAGTGCAATCGGCCATCGACCTGACCCAGGTCAGCGTCGCCGTGGGCATCATCGGCGCCGCGGTGGGCGTGGGCCTGGCCGAGAACAAGGCCACCGACAGCACCACCGCCCGCGTTTCCGGCGCGACGGTGTCGGCGCCCGTGGTCGACCTGGTGGCCAACACGCAGGTCGACTTCAGCAACACCAAGACCGCCGGCGTGGCGGCCACCACCGGCCTGTCGGTGAACGTGAACAAGGCCGTGGTGGACATTGCCACGGCGACCCTGGCGGAAGCCGTGGGCGGCGCCTCGCTGCAAGGCCCGACGACCACCAATCTCGACGGTTCCGTGACGCCGGGCGTGGTCAACGTCCAGGCGCTGGGCACCTACTACGGCCAGGCGGCCGCGAAGTCCATCACCCTGGGCGTGGTCAACGTCGGCGTGATGCGCGCGGAGACGACGCTGGAAGGCTCGCTGAAGGCGCGCGTGGACAACGCCGCGCTACAGGCCGACCTGATCAACGTCAGCACGTCCTCCAAGACCGACCGCAACGGCCAGGCGGGCCTGACTGTGGATTCGCGCTCGCTCGAGGTCGGGCTGGGCACGGTGCAGGCGGACACGGCGGCGTTGACGACGAAGCTGGATTCCGGCGTCACCGTCACCAACGGCGCCCGCATTACCGGCACGGCGGTGAGCATCGGCGCCGACCAGGACCTGTACACTGACGCCAACATGGACGCCGGCACGATAGCCGGCGTGTCGGGACGCAAGGGGTCGGTGGTCGTGGAGATCGGCGGCTCGTCCGTCATCACCATCGACGGCGGCGCCCACGTGACCGGCAACAAGCTGGACATCCGCACGTACAACACCGTGCGCGGGACCTCCGAGCTGAGCAGCTTCTCGGTGTCCGTCGCCAACGTCGACGCCAGTTCGCAGACGGTCGACATCACGCCGCAGTCGGCGATCAACGTCAACGGCAGCCGCAACGGCGGTTCGACCATCGACAGCGCCGGCATGACCGTGGTGCTGGCGACGGGCGACTACGACACGCCCGCGACGCTGAACCTGGTTGCCGCCAACGACATCATCTACACGTCGAGCAACAAGATCAAGGGCGTATCCGGCCTGGCCGTCACGCTCTCCACCAACAAGCTGAGCACCGACGGCACGCTGGCCAAGGTGGGCCTGGACGGCGCCTTCGTCAAGAACACCTTCGGCGACGTGATGGTGGGGACGATCACCCTCGGCGTCACCACGACCATGAGCGACATGCTGGTGGTGTCGGTGGCCTCGGCCAGCAAGTCGGCCAGCAACAACAACCTGACGGTGAACAACTCGGTGGCGGTGGACAACTCCTCCATCGAGGGCGACAGCATCATCCTGCTGGCGGGCAGCGGCGCGGCCGCGGACGCGGCCCCGACCGGCTATCTGCTGGCCAACGACAACGTCTCCCTGACGCTGGTCGGCATCGGCGTCGTGCCGGTGGTGGACAGCGGCGCCAAGGCCAGGCAGGTCAACACCATCGTCATCGACGGCGTCAGCAGCAGCGGCTCGCTGTTGAAGGCCCAGCGCAACGTGCGCATGGAGGCCAACCCCGCCACGCTCGACCAGGCCCACGTGAACGGCTCGGTGCAGGTCATCGGCCTGAACCTGAATCCCAGCGTCGACCTGGCGTCCGGGGTGGTCGACACCAGCGGCAACACGGTCAGCACCAGCACGGCCACGCAGATCATCGCCGGCACGAACAACGCGTCCAACCTGTTCGTGATCCCGGCCGACCTGCTGACGACCGTCGGCGGCGTGACGCTGCCCACGACGGCCAATCCGACGGTGACCTACGACGCCAATTCGGATGTCGTCAAGCGCATCCTCGAAGCCCTGCTGGGCGCGGGCAAGACCAGCACGGACGGCGCGTCCGGCACCGTCAACATCGACGTCAGGTATGAGCTGACCGCCTTCCAGGCTTCCGACGTGCTCGTCAACGTCACGACCGGCATGGTCATCAGCGACAAGGGTAATTATTACTACTACAACCAGACGGCCAGCAGCAACCTGAACCTGGCCACCGAGAATTACAGCAATACGGCGCGCTGGGTGAGGATCCAGCCCACCGACGACCAGAAGGCCGATGCGCTGCCCTCCGATTTCGGCGCCACGGCGATGACCAACATCGGCGGGACCTATTACATCCTGAAGACGGTGGACATCGGCCGTCCGACCCTGCTGTACGCCAACCAGTCCAACATCATCAGCGACCAGATCCGCACACTGACGCAGATGAAGTCCGAGCACATCTCGGATGCGGCCGCCGTGGCGCGCTATGACGCCAACATCGCGGCGTTGCAGCAGCAGTTGCAAAGCATCCAGATGGCCCAGGTGAGCACGGACGGGACGCTGACGTACCTGACGTCGTTCAGCACCTTCTTCCTGGACGTGCCCAATCTGTACGCGGCCGGCGGTTCGGTCTATGTGAACGCCACCAACACCCAGCATGCGCTGGACGGCAACATCCAGGCGCGCGCCAACACGCAGATCAATATCGTCAACGACTCGCCGCTGCTGATGAACGTGAACGACGCGGTGGTGCTGGACGGCACCATCATCCGCCCGGGCACGGACGGCCAGTTGAAGGTCTTCAAGTCGGGTTTCGTCTACGTGAACGACGCCGCCGTGCGCGGCGCCGCGGGCGCCGACACGGCCGACATCACCATCAGCCAGTTCAAGAGCGGCTGGAGCGCCGATCCCTACGGCGGCGCGCTCGACGCCGGGATGGTCGCCTTGTTGCAGAACGCGCCGGTGGACCTGAGCCTGGTGGGCGCGGTGGTCAATCCGCTGGGCCACGTCGGCATCTCGAACTCGCTGGGCAGCATCAACGTCACCGGCAGCATCGACGCCGAGAGCCTGGACATCGCCGCCAAGGGCAATTTCAGCCTGATGAGCGACGGCTGGTACAACACCGGCACCGATCCCACGCTGCTGAACGATAGCTGGGCCGACGTCATCAGCCAGTTGAAGAGCGGCGCCAAGAGCACGGGCGTCAGCGACCAGTTGTCCAACGCGCTGCTTAGTTGGAACTCGACGACGCTGAACTCGTTCGCGACCTACCTGAACCAGAATGCCCAGGCGCGCGACTCGCGCATCTTCGCGCTCGGCGCGATCAACATTTCCGCGCTGACCCTGAACATCGACGGCAAGATCCAGAGCGGCATCACCGACGCCTACCTCAGCATCAGCAGTTCCTTCAAGGGCGATCAGACCAAGCAGTTGCAGGACGCCAACGGCTACGCCATCAGCGGCGTGTCCTACAGCGCCGACGGCAGCGTGACGCGCTACGGCGGCATCACGGGCTATTTCGACTACGCCACGCAGAGCATCGTGCTGGACCCGGTGCGCCTGGCCGGCGGCAGCATCTCGCTGACGGGGCAGATCGTTTCCGTGGGCAACGGCGACCTCATCGTCGCCAACGGCTACCCCTCGGTGCACATCGACAACCAGTCGACCTATGCGTTGATCGTGCACGACATCGACGTCAGCACCTATCGCAAGGGACGCATCCAGATCATCGATACGGCGCGCGGCCAGAAGGACGTCTATGAACTGGACGGCACAGACCAGGTCGTGCACACGGTCTGGAACGCCTTCGTGCAGGTGACCGATGCCGGCACGGGGCCGGACTACGTCTGGAAGTACAAGGACGGCAGCGGGAACCTGAGCGAAGCCGGGCTGCGGACGGAGAGCAAGACGCTGACCGCCGGGGGCACGACCAGCTTCTCGTACACCCCGCAAGCGGGCCAGGTCATGGTGTGGGTGATGGGCTGGAGCTCCGGCGAAACCACCACCACGACCTACACCACCAAGCAGTTGAACCTCATCGGCGACGGCGTCGACCCGCTCGGCTGGCTCACCAACAGCAACACCACCAAGACCGGCCCCGTCACCGTCATGGAGACGCCGCGCCCGGTGCTGGTGTCGACGGTGGTCGCCTATGACAAGCTCGGCGACATCCCGTCGGTGTTGCAGTCCGAGATGACGGGCGCGCAGCAGCAGGCTTCCGTCGTCCCCGGCACGGTGCTGGGCAGCGGCACCCAGACCCTGGTGAAGGATGACGCCGGCGACATCGTCGGCCCGGACGGGCAGCACTACACGCTGCAGGCCAGCGGCGGCACGGCCATCGACCCCACGCAGTTCACCGTGGCCTACCAGAAGGTCAATACCGGCGTGGTCGTGAGCAACGACGGTCCGCATACCTCGGGCGGCGGCTGGCTGCGCTACAAGACCACCACGCTGACGCAGGTGGTGCAGAAGAAGCAGCAGGAACTCTTCACTTTCTACGTGCCGGCCTCGCAGCCGATCACGGTCGATTTCCTCGGCTCCAGCACGGCGGCCAACGCCATCTACATCCGTAGCAACAGCAGTGTTTCCATCGTCGGCAACCTGATCGTGGGCAATGGCAAGAGCGTCTACCTGGAGGCCAATTCGGTCGCCGGCGCCGCCAATATCACCATGGCGGGCAACGCGGGCATCATGGCGCGCGGCGCCGACGGCAACATGCCGGCGGCGGCGGATGCGAACCTCAACGTAAGCGCGGTCGCCAACGGCGGCGCCATCGCGTTGAACCTGATGGGGTCGCACGGCGCCACCAGCGCCACGGCGCGCAACGACATCACGCTCACCGCCTTCTCGGACGGCGGCACGAGCTCCTGGCTGTATCTGAAGAACGTGGCCTCGTCCTCGGGCAACGTCTACGTCAGCGCCATGGACGGCATCTTCAATGCCAACACGGGCACGACGCCGCCGGTCGCGGTGGCCGGCAACCGGATCGAGCTGAACGCCGGCTACGGCGCCATCGGCACGTCGGCCCAGGCGCTGACCATCAATGCGCGCCAGGGCTTCGCGGCGCAGGCCGGCCTGTCCACCGGCGCGGCCGCGCTGGCCGGGCTCGACAAGAGCATCTACGTGTCCCAGTCGGCCATCAACGCCGACCTGGTGCTGGTCAAGCCCACGTCGTGGTCGAGCCCGCAGGCGTCGGTGTATTCCGAGCTGGGCGGCGTCACCCTGACCCTGAACGGCGGCTCCCTGCTGGACGGCGAACTTGCCGATACGCGCACGGCCACCGAGAAGGCCTATCCGGAAGTCACGGCGCAGATCGTGTCCGGCCTGGACAACCAGCTCGCGGCCTACGACAGCTACTGGTCGGGCGTGCGTTCGCTACAGATGGCGACCGTCACCCTGAGCGGCAGCGGCACCTATCTCACCACCGCCAACGACGGCGGCAAGTACCTGACGGTGCCGATGACCGACGCCCAGTACGCGAGCAGCCTCGCGGCGTCGGTGACGGGGCATCAACTGGTGCGCCTGGCCTATAACGATAGTCTCGACAACGGCACGCGCAAGGAGGTGCTGGGTTACCTGACGCTGGCCACGAAGGCCGCGGACGGCTCCTACCGTTTCTCGTTCACCCTCTACGATCCGGCGACCGGCCAGGCCACCGCGCTGAGCGACCTGGGCGCCATCGGCTATACGCTGGGCAGCCAGGGCGTGCTCTACGGGCCGGTGTACGCGCTGGCCCAGGGCGGGGATACCTCCAGCACCAGCCTGCCGGTGTCCTTCACCGTGCCGGCGGGCGCGACGACCCAGCAGGGCTCCAACACGCTGCAACTGACCTTCGACGACAGCACGCTGGCCAGCCTGGCGAACGGTTCCCTGTTCGACGCCAATGCCTACCAGAACGTCCTGACCGCGCTGCGCACGTACGACTACGTGATCGTGGGCGGCCAGAAGCTGGCCATCGAATCGATTTCGCCGGTCCAGGGCGCGGGGGGCTGGTTCGGCCAGTCCAGCTTCAACACCGTCCTGATCACCTTGAAGTCGCCCTACGTCGGCGATCTCACCGTCCTGGATGCATCGGGGCACAAGCAACTGAACCTCGTCCTTCAGCGGGACGACGGCACCCAGCTCGCCCTGGGCAGCAACACGGCGACGGTCGATACGGTCGAGCCGGCCGTGCGCGCGAGTTCGGCGTCGGATGACGCCACCACCACGACGCGCGACATCACGTCGACCGTCATCGACGCCATCGACAACTACAACGCCGACCATCCGGGCGCCAAGATCGACACCGGCGACGGCAGCCTGTACGCCAAGCTCACGGCGACGACGGGGGCCGAGTCCGTCATCGAAACCACCGTGACCGACAACGTGCTGATGCTGGCCGGCGACTCGCTCGGCTGGTCCGTGGGCTCGTTCTCCACGGTGGCCGACTATGACGCGTGGATGCAGGACGTGGGCCATGGCATCGTCGGCACCAAGCTGGCCTTCACCATCGACGGCGTTTCCTATACGCGCACCATCACGGCCATCAGCCTGGTCAAGGCCGACGGCAGCGACTTCGGTTCGATGAGCGACCGTACGGGCGCCTACCTGAAGGTGGCCTTCGACGGCGCGGCCATCGCCAGGAAGAACTATGCGATCCGCGCCGGCGACGGCACGGACACGTCCGACCTGCTGCCGGCGGAGCTGCGTTACGGCCTGACCGGCCTGAGCAAGGCCGACAGCGCGAACGCGGGCAAGATCACCTACACGTTCCAGACGAGCTTCTCCGCCGAGGCGCTGCGGGGCGGCACGCTCACGCAGGACACGCCGAGCTGGTACTGGGGCTGGTCCTTCGGCGGGGTGCTGCCGTTCTACAGCTATAACGAATCCTCCTCGACCTACACGACCTACGTCAGCCTGGGCGACGGTTTCAGTTGGGACCTGTCGTCGTCGACGCTGAGCGCCGACGCCAAGCTGCAGATGATGAATCAGTTGAAGGCGCTGCTCACGCAGGGCGCGAACATCTCGCTGACCGGCCTGGACCTGTACCTGACCCGCGACGGCCAGACCCTGACCGGCCACGACCTGGGCGTGTACGACAACGGCATGCTCAGCATCCTGACCATCACGGACGCCCAGGGCAATGCGTTGACGAGCAGCAGTCCGGACAGCGCATGGCTCTCCGGCAAGATCACCTTCAGCGGCAGCGTCTATGCGGAAGAGCAGGCCCTGAAGGACATGAACGTCTTCAGGAACACCGACGTCTATGGCGTGGGCTCCACCGGGACCTACACCCCCGACATCACGGGCATGACGGTGGATGCGGGCATCCGCCTGCAGGACAAGGGCTTCGTGCAGCAGACGCTGACCCAGGCGGGCAACGTGGCCTTGCAGATCGCCGGCACCGACGCCTTGAGCCTGGGCCAGCGGGTGGAGCTCAGCTTCACCAATTCCGCCCAGGTGCTGGTGTACTACATCAAGACCATCTCCGGCCGCACGGTCACGCTATCGGCGACGGCCGACGGCGTCTTCGGCACGAACGGCGCCACCCTGACGGTGGACCAGCTTTTCCAGGCCGCCGGCACGTCGCTGGGCGCGGTCACCGTGAAGCTGCTGGATGCCGCGGCCAGCGGCGCCCACGTGGCGGCGAATTCCCCCGACCACATCACGCTGACGACGCTGGATATCGTCCCGGTGACCGATGCGTCGGGCAACGTTACGTCCTACCGCGACCTCCAGGACTACGATCGCGTCTACCTGAATGACGTGACGCCGGTCTCGGGCCAGTTCGTCAGCCTGCAGAACAACGTGGCCTACTACGTGCTGGTCGACAGTGCCACCAAGAGCATCCAGTTGTTCGCCACCCGGGCGGACGCGGTGCTGTACAAGCAGATCCAGGAATTGAACAAGACGGCGGACGGCCAGGCGCTGGCCAAGACGCTGTTCACCGATCAGGGCCTGGTGCCGCAGATGGTGACCGGCTTCAGCGTCGCCAACCTGTCCAGTAATTTCACGGTGTCCACCCATGTGTTCACCACCGCCGCCGCCGCCAACGTGGCCGGCCTGAGCACGCAGATGCAGGCCCTGGATCAGCAGTACAAGGACCAGGCCTACGAT